>JAJFHL010000086.1 GCA_021775615.1 Hyphomicrobiales bacterium | reverse complement strand
CCGTGCCGCACCACGATGATCACCACCGGATCGGTGCGCGGAAAGTGCTCGCGCCCGCAAGAAGGGCATTTGCGCTTGTACCCGCCCTCCATGGCGCCGCTCTGCTCGCCGCAGGCGGCGCAGAACCGATGTGACTGGTGCCACCCGAGCATCGAGCGGGTCTGAGCCAGAATGCCGAGTTCGGCCGGATCGAGGACGCCCTGCGCCGCAAGGCTCCTGAGGTCGATCAGCTTGGCGCTGTCATCGCGCCCGCAACACGGCTCGCCCTCGTCGTCGAGCGCCAGCGAAACCCCGAAGACCGCATGGTCCTCACCGTCGAGGCCGAGAAAGATCGCATCTTCAAAACGCGTCCCGGGATCGGGGTTCTCCGGCCAGCGGATCTCCGGCCCGTTGGCGCCGGCCACGTTCACCATGGGGCGCTCGGCGGCAAAGCACACGAAACGCGTGTCGCGGCTCTCCCAGCAGGCCTTCAGCCAGTCGTCGTCAAGCCGCCTGATGGCGGCGCGGTCGAGTTCACTCCCCGAGTATGTATGTGCCATGACCCACTCGATCACGATCACCTTGGGTGGACTCACCTAAGTTGATCGTGATCAGTTCCAATGTTTTAGAGCGGGATCGGACGGAAAACCGGTGTCCACTTTTCCTGATCCCACTCTAGCCTCAAAAACCGGCCGGGAGATTTGCACGTGGCGCTCGCCGGGGCAATGACCAAGGGCCGATGCTTTCGGCATGCAGGGCGGATCGGACGCCGCAGTCGAGTTGTCCTACGCGAATATGAAATCATCCTCGGTCAAAGAGGCGGAGTTCACGTTCTGCAGGGTGATCGTGTGGTCGTAATAGTGGATCACCGTGTCATTTCCGGCCTGCTCCATGTATCGGCTGCCACCGTTTGAGAGATCGTTGAACCCGGTAAACTCGCTGGCCTGTGTGAAATCGAGCTTATCGATACCGACTTCGAAATGAAGTATGAGGTCAGCTTCGGGCCCTTGGGTGTCTGCGAATACGAACGTGTCCGTATCATTGTCTCCGTAACTGCCACGTCCATCCAACACGTCGTCGCCAAGACCACCGACAATCGTATCCTCGCCTTCGAAGCCGAACAGGTAGTTGTCGCCGTCATCGCCGATCAGAATATCGTCATAGTAGCTTCCCACCACGCGCTCGATGCCATCGTAGCTGTCGCCGGTCGCGAACCCTCCATCGCCGGTGCCGGCTGCGAGGTCGACGGTAACGCCCTCGTAGCTCAGAGTGTGGCTCAATATGTCGATACCCTCTCCTCCAAAGTAGTCGTCGGCACCCGACCCGCCACGGAACGTGTCGTTGCCGTCTCCGCCATAGACCGTGTCATCGCCGCCATTGTCCGAGAAACTGTCGTTGCCGTCTCTGCCCTCCAGCACATTGGCTGAGTTGTCGCCCGTGATTTTGTCTCCTTTATTGCTGCCGATAACATTCTCGATGCTGTGATAGGTATCGCCCTCGGCATCGTTGCTCTCGCCTGTTCCGGAAAGAAGATCGACGCGCACTCCGAAGCTCGAGGAGTTGGTCGAATATTCATATGAGACCGTGTCCGAGCCGCCGTCGCCATAGTGGGCGTCTGCGCCGTCGCCGCCGATGAAGGTGTCGTTGTGAGCGCCGCCGATCAGGGTATCGCCTTCGTCGCCGCCCTCGAGGATGTCGTCGCCGTCGCCGCCGCGGATGAAGTCGATGCCGTCGCCGCCTTCAAGCGTGTCATTGCCGCCATAGCCGTAGATCGTGTCGTTGCCGCCGAGGCCCTTGATGACATTGTCGCCATTGGTCCCCCTGAGGGTATCGCGGTAGTGCGAGCCGTTCAGGTTTTCGATGGAATAGAACGTGTCGCCCTGGGCATCGCCGCCATAGGCAGTGTTGGCGCTGAGGTTGACGTTGACGCCACTGGACGACGTCTCGTAGGTCGCGATGTCGATGCCCGATCCGCCGTTGAGATAGTCGGCTCCTTCGCCGCCAATGAGCTTATCCGCGCCCCGTCCGCCATAGAGCCGGTCATTTCCGCCCTCTCCCAGCAGGATGTCGGTTCCGCCATAACCGAAAAGCGTGTCGTCGCCGTCAAAGGCATAGATGAGGTCGTTCGACACCTCCGAGCCCATAAGCCAGTCGTTCTTGGAAGTGCCGGTCACGAGTTTGTATTTAGCCATTGTCCCTTGTCCTCATCTCTGTACGGAGGCTGATCCTCCGGTCCCATAAGATGAATGTAATGAACAATGTTCAAATAATAGTGATTCAGATCACAAGTCAGATAATATATTTGATAAAAATCATATCGAAGGCGGCAATGGACGCGCAAGTGCGCGCCCATCGCCGCTTCGCGATTCAAGCCGGAGTATCACTGCCGATGAATTTGGGTAGGTCGCCGTCGATCTCGTAATAGTCCGCCTTGTCCTCAACGAAGATATGCCTCTCCAGCTTCAGGCCGGTGGGCAGATCAAGACTGCCCACGTTGATGCTGATGTCGTCGCTGTCATCGTCCCAGAACAGCGCCGATCCGCAGTCGGCGCAGAAACCCCGCCGTGCAAACTGCGACGAGCGGTACCATTTCAACGGGGCGTCGGCGAGCAATGTGAACTCCGAACGCTTGGCGCTGGTGGCCGCCACATAGTGCCCGCTTTGCCGGCGGCACTGTCCGCAATGGCACGCATGCGGGGCTGTCAGCTCGCCGCGCACTTCATATCTGACCGCACCGCACAGGCACTGGCCCGTTGAGATTCCGTTTGAGTTGCTCATAACCATCTGCCTTCGTTGGAGTTGTGGAAGCCCGACATGGCATTCCAGCGGTTTCGCGGCTGGCGCGCAAGTCTGCTTGCAACCGCGCCCAAGGTAAGCGATATACTGCGCCCAGGGAGGTTGGCGGTGGACGAGCCGCTCGCCAACCGGGTCAGATCCGGAAGGAAGCAGCCCTAACGAGATTGGCACGGGTTGCCTGTCCAGCCTCCCGCTTCAACAACAGGTCCGGCGCGTGCGTTGAGTTTCCGCGACATCGGACCGGCTACGCACGGCGCTCCGACGGGCCACATGTCGGATATGCCGCGCGCCGCGCAACATCGGGCGGTCGGGTGTCAGACGCAAAGACATCATCTGACGGGCAGACGGGCGATCTGCCGGACGCGGGCGAAGTCTACCGTGTGCTGGCGCGCAAATACCGGCCCCAGACCTTCGCCGACCTGATCGGCCAGAACGCGGTGGTGCGCACTCTCTCAAACGCTTTTGCAACCGGGCGCATCGCCCAGGCCTACATGCTGACCGGGGTGCGCGGCGTCGGCAAGACAACGACGGCGCGTCTGATTGCCCGGGCGCTGAACTACGAGCCCGCCGAAGGCGAGGGCGGGCCAACCCTCGATCTCGCCGAACTCGGCCTGCACTGCCAGGCCATCATGGAATCGCGCCACGTCGATGTGGTGGAAATGGATGCCGCCTCGCACACCGGCATCGACGACATCCGCGAGATCATCGAGGCGGTGCGCTACCGCCCGGCCTCCGCCCGCTACAAGGTCTACATCATCGACGAAGTGCACATGCTCTCCAAGGCCGCCTTCAACGGCCTGCTCACGACCCTCGAAGAGCCGCCGCCGCACGTGAAGTTTGTCTTCGCCACCACCGAGATCCGCAAGGTCCCGGTGACCGTCCTGTCGCGCTGCCAGCGCTTCGATCTGCGCCGCATCGAAGTGGAGCAGTTGATCTTCCATCTCTCCAAGATCGCCGGCCTTGAGAACATTACGGCCGAAGACGAGGCGCTGGCGCTGATCGCCCGTGCCGCGGAAGGTTCGGTGCGCGACGGGCTGTCCCTGCTTGACCAGGCCATTGCGCTGTGCGGAGCATCCATCGCCACCGATGATGTGCGCCAGATGCTCGGCCTTGCCGACCGGGCGCGCACCATCGACCTGCTCGACCGCGTGCTTGCCGGCGATATCGCCGCCGCCCTGGAAGAACTCAAGGCGCAGCACGACGCCGGCGCCGATCCGCTGGTCGTCGTCACCGATCTGGCCGCGCTGGTTCACTGGCTCACGCGGCTCAAGCTGGTGCCCACCGCGGCCGGCGATATCTCGGTACCGGAAGAAGAGCGCACCCGCGGCGCCGCCATGGCGGAAAAACTCTCAATGCGGGTGCTGACGCGGGCCTGGCAGATGCTTTTGAAAGGCATCGGCGAGATCCAGAATGCCGCCAATCCCATGGCCGCGGCCGACATGGTGTTGGTGCGTCTCGCCTATGCCGCCGATCTGCCGGCGCCGGACGAACTGGTGCGCAAGCTTGAAGAGGAGGGCGCTTCGGATCAGCGGAGCGCGCCGAACGGCGGTGCAGGCGCGCCGGCCGCAACGGCCCCGCGCGCGGGCGACGACAGGGCGCCCGTTTCCCAGCTTCAGGTCGCCCAGGCCGTCGAACGCGAGCCGGCCCGTGATGCGGAGCCCCGCGAGGTCGAAGCGGCGCTGCAACAGCCTCCGGTGCCACAGCCGCAATCCTTCGAAGAAGTCGTGGCGCTGGTTGCCTCGAAACGCGACATCAAGCTCAAATCTGCGCTCGAGCGCGGCGTCAGGCTGGTCAGCTTCCGACCCGGCCACCTCGACATCTCCCTGGCCGAAGGCACCCAGACCGCGCTGGTTGGAGAGCTTACCCGCAAGCTCGGCGAATGGACCGGCGAGCGCTGGATCGTATCGCTGTCGCAGGACGAAGGCGACAAGACCCTGTTCGAAAAGAACAAGGAGCGCGAGGACGCGGCCCTGGCCGAGGCGCTGCGCGATCCGGTGGTCGATGCTGCCCTGAAACTGTTCCCCGGCGCCGAAGTGCTGTCGGTGCGTGATACATTCGAGATGGTCCCGCCGCCGCAATCGCTGGATGACGAGAACGACGAACCGGACTATTAGAGCACTATAATGACATGCCGCATCGCGTGCGGCGGGCAAGCAACAGGAAGTCCATATGATCAAGGATCTCGGTGGCCTGATGAAGCAGGCGCAGCAGCTTCAGTCCAAGATGGCCGATATGCAATCGGAGCTTGAGCAGCTCGAAATCGAGGGCATTTCCGGCGGTGGGCTGGTCAAAGTCCGGCTCAACGGCAAAGGCGCAATGATGGGCGTCGAGATCGATCAGAGCCTTCTCAAGCCCGATGAGGCGGAGATCGTCGAAGATCTCATCGTCGCCGCCCATGCCGAGGCGCGCCTGAAGATGGAACGGGCCACCGCCGACAAGATGAAGGAAGTCACCGGCGGGCTGCCCCTGCCGCCCGGCCTCAATCTCGGGCTCTAGAACGGTACCCGATCATGTCTCGCCGTATCGCCGGGGCGGAAATCGAGCGGCTGATCCAGCTCATGGCAAAACTGCCGGGGCTTGGACCGCGCTCCGCCCGCCGTGCCGCCCTGCACCTCATAAAGCGCAAGGAACCCCTGTTCGCGCCCCTGGCCGCCGCCATGGGCGAAGTGCTTGAGCGGGTCGGAATCTGCACCAATTGCGGCAATGTCGACACCTGCGATCCCTGCACCATCTGCACCGATCCGGCGCGCGACCGCTCTGTCATCTGCGTCGTTGAGGACGTTGGTGACCTGTGGGCGCTGGAGCGGGCCGCTGCCATGAAAGGCCAGTACCATGTGCTCGGCGGCACATTGTCGGCGCTTGACGGCATCGGGCCCGACGATCTCAACATCGCGCCGCTGATCGAACGGGCCGAGGCCGGCGACGTCAAGGAGGTCATCCTTGCAGTCAACGCAACGGTCGACGGCCAGACCACGGCACACTACATCACCGATCGCCTGGAGGGCTGCAGCGTGGAGGTCTCAAGGCTCGCTCATGGCGTGCCCGTCGGCGGCGAGCTGGACTATCTCGATGAAGGAACGCTGGCGGCGGCAATGCGCTCGCGGCGGCCGGTCTAGGGTCCGCACGCATGGCAATGAATACAGATCCCGACCGTCGGCGAAATTTCGCCCCTTTTTTGGTCACACAATTGCGTTGAGATCATCCGGTTGACCAGGCGCGGTGAACTGGCTAATTCTTACCGCCATGCAAACGCGGCAGGATCAGTGCAGAGCGAAGTATTATGCGGAAGAGTGACAGCGCCCGATTGAGCAGGCGCACGGTACTGGGTGGTGCGGCGGCCACGGCGGGACTGGCGACGACCGGATTGTCGGGCGCGCCGGCCGATGCCGCGACGGACCGGGCGGTTACCTTCATGACGCAGTTGCGCGGCCCGCTTCTGCGCGCGGCCAAAACCGCGTCGTCCAAGCAATTCCTGCGGATCATCCAGGCCCATGCCGATGTCACCGGCATTGCGATCTATTCGCTGGGCTCCTTCAAGAACGGTCTGGAGCGTTCGCACCGCAGCCGCTACTACCACGGTGTTGCCCGCTACATGTCGCGCTATTTCGAAATTCAGTCTCAGGAATACCGGGTCACCGGCGCCAAGATCATCTCGCCGAGCTGGAAAGACGGCGATTCAACCTATGTTGACAGCAAGGTCGACCTGGAAGGCGGCTCGGTCTACACGGTGCGCTGGGAATTGAAACAGCGCGGCGGCACCTACAAGGTTGTCAACGTGCGGGTCCTGGGCTTCTGGCTGGCCTATTTCCAGCGCCTCCAGTTCGAGGAGTTCATCAGGAAGCGCGGCGGCAGTGTCAACGCCCTGGTGGCGGCACTCAGCCCCTGATCTCTCTCAGGCAGCCTGCGTTCGTCAGTCTTTCCCGTCTTCTGGCGCGAAGTGTCCCTTTGCCTGCAGGTAGGCAAGCAGGGCAAGCGCCGGGACCGCCAGCAGCGCCGAGAAGATGAAGAACGTAAACCAGCCGGAATAGGCCGCCACATAGCCCGACAGCGCCGACAAAGTGGTTCTGCCGATTGCCGCGAAGGCGGTGAGGAGTGCGAACTGCGTGGCCGTATGAGCCGGGCTTGAGCACAGGCCGGACAGGTAGGCGACGAAGATCACCGTGCCGATTCCGCCGGTAAAGTTCTCAACCACGATGGTTGCGGTGAGCAGGGCATGATCGACGCCGGCCGCCGCCTGCCAGCTGAACATCAGGTTCGAGGCCATCTGCAGGATGGCTGCGACCCACAGCGCCGGCCCCATGGTCATCGCCCGGGCGACCAGGCCGCCGGCGACCCCTCCGGCGAGAGCGGCGCCGATTCCCACCCCCTTCACAATGGTCGCATAGGCCGCCTTGTCGAAGCCGATGTCGATAACGAACGGGCCGGTCATGACGCCGGCAAAGGCGTCGCAGAATTTGAACAGTACGACGAAGGCCAACACTGCCGCCACCTGAGGGCGCGTCAGGAAATCGGCGAAGGCGTCGAACGCGGCGCGCCACAACCGGATGAAGGGCGGTCCCTTGTCGACGGGCGTGGCGCTGCCATCCGCCGGCTCGCGCGCCATCAGCACCGCGGCCGATCCGATCAGCACAAGTGCGCCAACCGTCCAGTAGCCATAGGCCCACATGAGTTCGGCGGCGGCGCCGCGGCGCTCGAGCACCGCCACAAGAGCGATCACCCCGGCGGTTGCCACCAGCATGGCGACGCGGTAGGCGGCGACATAGGAGGCAACGCCCGCCGCCTGCTGGTCATCATCAAGGCTTTCGACCCGAAACGCGTCGATGACGATGTCCTGGGTCGCCGAGGCAACGGCCACCGCCAGGGCGCCGGCGGCGACGGCTACCGGTGCGGCGACCGGATCAAGCGAGCCCAGAACCGCAATCGCCGCCATCAGCGTCATCTGGCTGGTGAGCAGCCAGGCGCGGCGGTGTCCCAGCAGGCGGCCGAGCACCGGAACGCTCCAGGCATCCACAACAGGCGCCCAGAGGAACTTCAGCGTGTAGGGCGTGCCGACAAGGGCGAACAGCCCGATGGCTTCGAGCGAGACGCCGCGATCGGTCATCCAGATCGCCAGCGTCGAGCCTGAAAGCGCCAGCGGCAGCCCGGCGGAAAATCCCAGCACCAGGACAATCAGGACGCGGCGTTCGAGATAGACCGAAAGCGTGGCGCCCAGCCGCGATGCCTGTGAACGGCCTGCGTCGGTCAACGGTCAGCCGACGTCCTGGATCGCCGTGGTATCTCCGGTGGGCGGGGTCTAAAGCCTGCAGCAAACAGGGACGTCCCGGACTTGATCCGGGACCCAGGGCGATATCGCAATTCAGTGCCGATCGCCCCTGGACCCCGCATCAGGTGCGGGGCGTACATTGCGGTGGACATAATGTTCAAAAGAACGGTCCGGTCAGTTCACCACCACCTTGGTGCCGATCTTGACCCTGTCATAGAGGTCGATCACATGCTCGTTGAGCATCCGGATGCAGCCGCTCGACATGGCCCGCCCGATGCTCCAGCCTTCCAGCGTGCCGTGAATCCGGTAGAGCGTACCGCCGAGATAGAGCGCCCGGGCGCCAAGCGGATTGTCTTCGCCGCCGGGCATGAATTTCGGAAGATCGGGCTGCCGTGCAAGCATTTCGGCCGGCGGCGTCCAGCTCGGCCACTTCGCCTTCTTGGTGATGCGCTCGGTGCCTTTCCAGCGGTAGCCCTCCTTGCCGACGCCGATGCCGTAGCGCAGAGCCTTGCCCCCTCCCTGCACGAGATAGAGGTATTTGCGCTTGGTATCGATGATGATCGTGCCGGATTTCTCGCTCGTGCTGTATCTGACGGTCTGCTTGTCGTACTTCTCCGCAAGCTGGCGTTTCTGCGTGGTGAAATTGAACTTGGTCTCCGCCAGCACCGCATCGCTGTATGCGAGGCCAGAAACGACGAGAACGGCGATCGCCAACACAAGCCTGATCATTTGGCTTCCCTTTGCAATATGACCCGAATTTGGACGGCGCTATTCATAACCCTTTGCGTGCAAAGAGAAAAGATGCTGAAGGTAAAATTACTGTCATAAATTGCACTTTTGGCCGGAAGTGTGGCCAAAAGGGTACGCTACCACGGCCAACCGGCTACTCCGCCGCCAGCTTGGGCGGGGCCGCGGCGTCCTGCATGTCGGGGTCCGGCGCCTCGCCTTCGAAGTCGAGCTGTTCGATCTTGAGGCCCCGTTTCGAGACCTTCTGCGAGGAGATCTCGATCTTCTCGATGTCGCGATGCGCCAGGTCGAAGTGTTTCTTGAGGTCGGTGACCCGGTCGCGCAGGCGATGGACGTCGTCCATCAGATGCGCCACCTCCACCTTGATGAGGCCTGCCTGCTCGCGCATCTGGGCGTCCTTGAAGATCGCCTGCATGGTCTGGATCGCCAGCATCAGCATGTTGGGCGAGACGATCACCACACGGGCGCGATAGGCCTTCTGCAGCACATCCTCGAAGCGCTCGTGCAGCTCCGCATAGATCGATTCCGACGGCACGAACATGATCGCGGTGTCCTGGGTCTCGCCGGGAATGAGGTATTTCTGCGAGATGTCCTTGACGTGCCGTCCGACATCGTTGCGCACCTGCTGGGCATGCCCCGAGGCCGCTGCATCGTCGACCGCCTCGCGCAGGGCGTTGAACGCTTCGAGCGGGAACTTGGCGTCGATCACCACCACGCTTTCCACATTGGGCAGGTGGATGACGCAGTCGGGCCGCGCATTGTTCGAGAGCGTGTACTGGAACGCATAGGACCCGCGCGGCAGGCCGTCGGCGACGATCGCTTCCATGCGTCCCTGCCCGAAGGCGCCGCGCGACTGCTTGTTGGAGAGAATGTTCTGCAGCCCGACCATCTGGGTGGACAGTTCGGTGATGTTGGCCTGGGCGTTGTCGATCACCGCGAGGCGTTCATGCACCTGGCGCAGGCTGTCCGTGGTGCGCTTCGTGGTCTCCTGCATGTTGTGGCCCATGCGCAGGCTGATCTGGTCGAGGCGCTGGTCGAGGGTGCGCGAAAGGTGCTCGTCGCGGCCCGATGCGGTTTCGGCAATGGCCTGCAGCCGGCCGGCCATTTCCGCCAGCCGCATTTCCAGCTCGCCCGTCCGTTGCGCCGTCTCAAGCCCCCTTTCCTTGCGGGCCCTGGCCGAAAGAAACAGAGACAGGGCGATCGCCAGCAGCAGAAACACGACGCTTCCCGCGACCGCAAGCAACGCCTGGCCAAGCGATATGGCCATCGTGCCCACGGTGAGGACGATCTGGTCAAAGTCGATCATCGGCGCACTCTATCGTGATTCGCCGGTCGGCAAAAACAAAACGGGAACATATGAACCGTTTACAGGGCCGCCGCGGCATCGCGCGCGCCATGTTGACCTTTCGCTGCGGTTCACTTATGTCAGGCTCAAGAGACAAGGAACCCATGGCCAAACGCCCCATCATCAAACTGCCCGACCCGGTGCTGAAAACGGTGTCCGAGCCGGTCGAGACCGTGGACGACGACATACGCGCCCTGCTCGACGACATGCTGGAAACCATGTACGACGCCCCCGGCATCGGCCTGGCGGCGATCCAGATCGGCGAACGCAAGCGACTGGTGACCATCGATCTGAGCCGTGACGAGACGCCCAAGCATCCGCATTTCTTCATCAACCCCGAGATCGTCTGGACCTCGGACGAAATGGCCACCTATGAAGAGGGCTGCCTGTCGATCCCGGAAGTTTTCGAAGAGGTCGAGCGCCCGGCCGAGTGCAGGGTCAGGTTCCTCGACCGCGACGGCGCCGAGTGCGAGTTGCATTGCGATGGCCTGCTCGCAACCTGCATCCAGCACGAGATCGATCATCTCAACGGCGTCCTCTTCATCGATCACATCTCGCGCCTCAAGCGCGAACGGGTGGTCAAGAAATTCACCAAGGCCAAGAAGCTCGAAGCCACGGGTTAAAGTTATTTCGCGAATGCCATAGCCGGCCCTCTCCCCCTGCCCAACCACCCGATAAGGTAACCGAAGGGGTGGTTGGGCAGGGGGAGAGGGCCGGTGCCGAAACAACCGAACAACTGACCAATGCGCATCATCTTCATGGGAACGCCGGACTTCGCGGTGCCGACGCTGGGCGAGATCGTCGGCTCCGGCCATGAGGTCATTGCGGTCTACAGCCAGCCGCCGCGCCCCGCCGGCCGCGGCATGCGCGAACGACCGTCTCCGGTCGAGACCTTCGCCCGCTCCCACGGGCTCGATGTCCTGACGCCGTCCACCCTGAAGGACCCAGAAACGCAAGGAGCATTCGCGGCGCATGACGCCGACGCGGCGGTGGTCGTCGCCTATGGCCTGATCCTGCCGCGACCCGCCCTGGAGGCGCCGCGTCTCGGCTGTTTCAACCTGCACGCCTCGCTGCTGCCGCGCTGGCGCGGCGCCGCGCCGATTCAGCGCGCCATCATGGCGGGGGACGCGGAGACCGGCGTCGCCATCATGCGTATGGCCGAAGGCCTCGACACCGGTCCGGTCTGCCTCTCCGAGCGCGTCGCCATCGATCCCGACATCACCGCCGGCGAACTGCATGACCATCTGGCGTCGGTCGGCGGCTCGCTCATGGGCCGGGCGCTGTCGGCTCTGGGCCGCGATACGCTCGCCTGCTCCGAGCAGGGGGAGGACGGCGTCACCTACGCGGAGAAGATCGACAAGGCCGAGGCGCGCATCGACTGGTCGCGGCCGGCGGCGGACGTGCACAACCACATCCGCGGCCTCAGCCCGTTCCCCGGCGCCTGGCTCGAACTTGGCCGCGATGGCAAGGCGGACCGCATCAAGGTGCTGCGCAGCGAACGGGCCGAAGGCGCCGGCGCCCCGGGCACGGCGCTGGACGATGTCCTCACCATCGCCTGCGGCGAAGGCGCGGTGCGTCTGGTGCAGGTCCAGCGTGCCGGCAAGGGGGCAATGAGCGCGAACGACTTCCTGCGCGGCATTCCGGTTCCCGCCGGAACCGTCCTCACCTGAGCCATGGACATCGCGCTGCGCCGCGATCGCCCGCAGCTTCGACGCGCTCTGGCCCGGAGAGGTCTTTCAGGCCCACTGGCTCACCGAGCCTGTTTCCCAATGCGGCGGCATGGTGCACTATCCGGACGCCTTCAGCGCATTTGAGTAATCGCAACCGCCCATGCACCGCTACAAGATCACCATCGAATATGACGGCGGCCCGTTTGTCGGATGGCAGATGCAGGAAAACGGCCCCTCGGTCCAGGGCGCGCTGACCGATGCCCTCGAAGCGCTGTCGGGAGAGCGCCGGGTCGTGGCCGGCGCCGGCCGCACCGACTCAGGCGTTCACGCCCGCGGCCAGGTCGCCCATTTCGATCTGGCAAAAGAATTCAGCCCGGACAGCATGCGCGACGGTCTCAACTTCCATCTCAAACCCGCTGCCGTCGCGGTGGTGGCGGCCGAGAGGGCGGACCCGGAGTTCCATGCCCGCTTCGATGCGACAGCCCGCGAATATCTCTACCGCATCGTCAACCGCCGCGCGCCCCTGGCGCTTGAGCGCGGCAAGGCCTGGCTGGTGCACCAGCCGCTCGACGCCGACGCCATGCACGAAGCCGCCCAGGTCCTTATCGGCCAACATGACTTCACCACCTTCCGCGCCGCCCACTGCCAGTCAAAGTCGCCGGTCAAGAGCCTCGATATCCTCCAGGTCTCGCGCCTCGGCCCCGAAATCGAGATCAAGGCGAAGGCCCGCTCCTTCCTCCACCACCAGGTCCGCTCCATCACCGGCACCCTGCAAAAGGTGGGCGTCGGCGCGTGGAGCGCGAAGGACGTGAAAGCGGCCCTGGAGGCACGAGACCGCGCCCGCTGCGGCCCGGTGGCGCCCCCCGACGGGCTCTATCTGGTGCGGGTGAGTTATGGGGACCTTTGAGGCAGCCGCCGAATGACCGACGTCTGGCGCTTCTATGAACGGCATGCCGCCGAATATGACCGCGACCGAGGGCGCGGCCTCATGGAACGCGCCTATCTGGCCGAACTTCTGAACGCGCTGCCGGACGCGGCTCACATCCTCGATCTCGGTTGCGGCATGGGCGAACCTATCGCCCGGTTCTTTATCGACCGCGGCTTCCGGCTCACCGGTGTCGATGCGGCGCCGGCTATGCTGGCCAACTGCCGCGAGCGCTTCCCCGATGCCGCCTGGGTCGACGCCGACATGCGCGGTCTCGATCTTAAGTGCCGCTTCGATGCCATTATCGGCTGGGACAGCTTCTTTCATCTCGATGCCGACGAACAGCGCGCAATGTTCAGTGTCTTCGCCCGCCATGCACAGCCCGGCTGCATGTTGCTCTTTACCTCCGGCCATGAGGCAGGCATTTCCATTGGCAATCTCTACGGCGAGGAACTGTTCCACGCCAGCCTCGCCCCCGATGAGTATCGCAGCCTGCTGGCGCGATCGGGCTTTGAAGTTCTGCGCTACTGCCCGCAGGACCCGGAATGTGGCCACCACACGGTGTGGTTGGCCCGGGGGAGTGGGCTGGCTACGGTCGAAAGAAAAGGGCCCTAACCGACGATCTGCCCGCCATATTGCGATATGGCGATGGAGAGGGTGAACTCCAGCAGCACCATCGCGCTGGCCACAAGGCCTGTGGTTTCAAGCGCGATCCTGGCGATGAACCAGCGGTACACCACGACGAGCAGCAGGGCGATGCCGAAGCCGCCGCGGGCTGTGTCGACGCCGATCACGCCGAGATAGAGGAGCGCCACCGGCGCGGCCAGGACGACCTCGGCCAGGACCGACGACCAGTTGTACACGATGATGTAGGTCACGTAGCGGTGCGCCAGGCCGAGGACCCGCGACACCGGCACCATGATGAGAGGAAACGAGATCCAGCTGACGGCCAGGAGGACGGCGGTGCCGACATAGTGGCCGGCCGCGTCGGGCCGGACGCCGTCGTCCGCGCTGGACGCGGTATCCGCCGTGAAATCGAGAGTGGCGAAGACAAAGAAGATCGGCGCCACCAGAAGCACGGCGGCAAAAGAGCGCCAGAACCCTTCGATGGTCAAGTTGAAATAGGTGAGGGCCGAGGGGGCGCGCCGGGCCAGCAGCCAGGCGCCCGTCAGGGACCGGAAGACTTCCTGCCAGCTTGGCATCAGGCGGTATCGAAATAGCGCGTCAGGAACGCGCCATAGATCGCGGTGAGCCGTTCGAGATCGGCCACCGCGACCCTCTCGTTCACCTGGTGCATGGTCTGCCCGACCAGGCCGAATTCGACCACCGGGCAATGGTCCTTGATGAAGCGGGCGTCCGACGTGCCGCCGTTTGTCGTCAGCGCCGCCCGCTCCCCGGTTTCCGCCTCGATCGCCGCGTTGAGCACTTCGACAAGCGCTCCCGGCTTGGTGAGAAAGCAATCGCCGGTGTGCCTGAAGTCGAGCTCGTAGACGCCGCCCAGTTCGCCGGCCACCCGGTCGCAATGGGCCGCGACCCAGGCTTCAAGCGTCTCGCGGCTGTGCCGGTCGTTATAGCGGATGTTGAACCGCGCCGTCGCCCGCGCCGGGATCACGTTGCTCGCCGGGTTGCCCACATCGACGCTGGTGATGGCGAGGGTCGAGGGCTCGAAATGCTCGCTGCCCTCATCGAGCGGGTCGCTCGCCAGCCGGTCCAGCATGCGGGCGATTTTCGGCACCGGGTTGTCGGCGCGTTGCGGATAGGCCGAATGGCCCTGCACGCCGGTGACGGTCAACTCGCCATTGAGGCTGCCGCGCCGGCCGATCTTGATCGATTGCCCGAGCCGCTCCGGGTTGGTCGGCTCGCCCACCACGCAGTGGTCCGGCACGTGGCCGTTCTCCACCATCCAGCCGAGCACCTTGACCGTACCGTTGGTCGCCGGGCCTTCTTCGTCCCCGGTGATGAGCAGGCTGATGGTGCCGGGCACCGTGCCATTGCGGTCCGCGAAAGCCAGCGCGGCGGCGATGAAGCAGGCAACGCCGCCCTTCATGTCTACTGTGCCGCGGCCATACAGCTCGCCGTCGCGGATCTCGCCGCTGAACGGCCCGACGTCCCAGGCATCGTCGTCGCCCGGCGGCACCACGTCTGTGTGGCCGGCAAAACAGATATGCGGCGCGCCCTCGCCGATGCGGGCGAACAGGTTGTCGACCTCGCCGAACGGCAGCCGCCAGCAGGCGAAGCCGGCCGGCTCCAGGATGGATTGCAGATGGTCAAGCGCGCCGCCTTCCTCCGGTGTCACGGAGGGGCAGCGGACCAGAGCCTGTGTCAGGGCGACGGGATCTCGCGGGCGGCTGTCTGAAGTCATGCCGCAGGGTTTAGTCTGCGGCGGCTCGCGCCGTCAACACACGTTCCCGCTGAGCTCGAATAATTACTGCAGGGGATCGGGGCCGTACTGGTTCGGTCCATCGGTGCCGCGCAGGAAACCCAGCTCGACGAGCGCCCAGATCCCGACCACGAACGACAGGCCGTAGAGCACCCATCCGATCGTGTTGGGCAGGAAGACGGGGGAGCCGTAGACGTCCGTCATGTCGCCGCTGATGCCGGTGATCTGCCCGAGCAGAATGAGGATGGTGGGTGCCCAGAACACCGCGGCGATGATGCCGGGCCGGTCGCGGTCGTGCAGCCGCTTGATCATGAGCGCGGTCGACGGATAGGCGAAAATCAGGAGAAAGACGATCTGCAGGGTCAACTGGGTGCCGGCGCCGGAGCCGAACAGCAGCGCGGCCACAAAGAAGACCACGAACGAAACCGCGACAATGACCAGAATGGCAAGCCAGTAGGGCTTGCGGTTGATGCGGCCGTCGAAACTGGTGAACAGATATCCCCAATCCATGATCTGTATCCTCCTCTGTGAATCGTGCGGGCGCTCCGTTGTTCCGCACACGCCCGATCCCGCGGAGGTTAATCCGTTATCTAGTTGCGTCGCAACCCATGTCGGAAAGCCTGCGGATAACCGGCCGGCTCGCGGAAACGGCCGCAATCAGTCGCGCAGCAGTTCGTTGATCGATGTCTTTGAGCGGGTCTGGGCGTCGACGGTCTTGACGATCACCGCGCAGTAGAGGCCGGGGCCGGGCGAACCGTCAGGCAGCGGCTTGCCGGGCAGGGTGCCTGACACCACCACGGAGAACGGCGGTACGCGGCCCTTGTGGATCTCGCCGGTCGCCCGGTCGATGATCTTGGTCGAAGCGCCGATATAGACGCCCATGGAGAGCACCGCGCCTTCGCCCACCACCACGCCTTCGGCAACCTCGGCGCGCGCGCCGATGAAGCAGTTGTCTTCGATGATCACCGGGCCGGCCTGCAGCGGCTCGAGCACGCCGCCGATCCCGGCGCCGCCTGAAATATGCACGTTCTTGCCGATCTGCGCGCAGGACCCGACCGTGGCCCAGGTGTCGACCATGGTGCCGGAATCCACATAGGCGCCGAGATTGACGAAGCTCGGCATCAGCACGACGTTGGGCGCGATATAGGCCGACTGGCGCACGATGCAGTTGGGCACGGCGCGAAAGCCCGCCTCGCGGAACCGGTTCTCGCCCCAGCCATCGAACTTGCTCGGCACCTTGTCCCACCAGGTCGCCGCGCCGGCGCCGCCCGGTATGACCGCCATGTCGTTGAGCCGGAACGACAGGAGCACCGCCTTCTTGAGCCATTGATTGACCTGCCATTCACCGTCCACCTTTTCGGCGACGCGGGCTTCGCCGCGGTCGAGCAGGCCGAGCGCCGTCTCGACGGCGTCGCGGATCTCTCCGGTGGTGTGGATCGTGATGGCGTCGCGATCCTCGAAGGCGGCGTCGATCGTTGCGGCAAGGGAGGTGGTGGTCATGGCCCAGTTTCTTTCCTGTTCGCGGACACGGGGCCTTAAGCCCTGCGCGGGCGTCATGTCAATGGTGTCTGTGAATCCGCTGGCCCGGTGCGGGGCTCAGTTGTCGTTGCGCGTTGCCTTGATCACCTGGGCGTGGGTGTTCTCGATGATGCGGTCGTAGGTTTTGAGCTGGTCTTTGTTCAGAATCACCTTGAGCTGATTGCGCTCGCTGCGTTCGATCGCCTGCAATTCGTGGCGCGCCTTGACCAGCTTGTTGAATTCCGGCTTCGCCTTCGGATCTATGCCGAACTTTTCGAACACCGCCAGCGTCTCGCTTTCGGTTTGCGCGAAGATGGCCTCCACCTTGCCACGCTGATCCTCGCTCAGGTCGAGGCTGCCGGCCACGTGGGGGAAGTAGATGGAATGGTCGGCGTCTGCGGGTCGGCTGGTGCCGGCCAGCGTAGACATGGCGAGTATCAGGCAGACCGCCACTGCGCGAGAGCGAATATACTCGAATAACGGACGCATCGCTTCATCCTGCAATTCTTACCAACAAAGACGCTTTCAAAATGGCGATTTTGCAAGGCCCGTCAACGGTCAATTCCCGAATTAACACCTTATGGCAAACGGCCGACCCGTCGCCGGCCTGCGGTGTTTATCTGAGATTGCCCGCGGCCGCCCGGGCGACGCGCGCTCTCAGGCGCCTCATGATGGAGTCGTATTTCTTCAACTGTCCCTTATCCAGGATCTGCTTGAGCTGGTTGCGCTCGCGGCGTCCGACCGCCTCCAGCTCGTTCTGGGCCGGCCGCAATTTGCTGGGGTCGGGCGTTGCGCGCGGGTCGATGCCATAGCGCGAGAAGATCGCCAGCGTGGCGCTCTCGCTCTGGCTGATGATGCTTTGCACCCGGGGGCGTTGCTGGGCACTCAGGCTGAGACGGCTGACCACCTCGGTAAAATAGATGATGCCGCCGGCAGACGTGTTGCGGTCGGTTCCGTCCAGCATCATGCCGGCGAACACCAGGCAGGCCACCACCGTGAAACGCTTCAAGAAGTAACTCCACCGCTGCATCTTTGGACCCCGTCTTTGCGATCATCTTGCCGGATCACATGACTCTAAACTGAGGCGTGCGTCAATCTCCGTGGCGACCGGCGGGCGACATTCGCCAGCCGATTGTGGTGATTTCACGGCCTGGGGTATGTCCGGCGGGCGCAGCCGTATTCACGGCACGACGCCCAGCAGCTTCATCCACAGGAAATGCAGCGGCAGGATCACGACAACGCCGAATACGAAAAACCGAATCATGACGGGCATGGCCTCGCTCATCCGAATTCCCCCGAGTGCGAGGGCAACGACAAGCGGTGGCGCCTGATAGGGAAAGATGAAAATCATCCAGGTCGGAACCTGCGCCATCAGCACCGCATCGAGCGGCCAACCGGTCGCCTGCGCGATGCTGTCGGCCAGCGGCGTCATGATCGCCGGGGCGGCCGGCATGCTGGTCACCGCGCCGGTCACCATCCCCATTGCCACAATGATTGCGAACTGCTGCCATTGCACCAGACCGTCGATGTCAAATACGGACACCATGGCGCTCCCGACCCTGTCACCCAGACCGCTGTGGGAGGCGATGGCGCCCAGTCCAATGACGCCGGCGACAAAGATCCAGGGCCCGACATTGAGACGGGTAAGCGAAGTTGCCTCGATCACCCCGACACGCGGGGCGAGGCAGACGATGGCTGCCCCCAGCGCCACCCATGCGGGCGAAACGCCGTGAACGAAGTCCGTTGCCCAGAACAAGGTGGTGGCGGCAAGGTAGATCAGCAGCCTGCGCTCCGGTGCGGACCAGCGGCCTTCATCCGCTCTGTCGGGAGGCGCCGTCGGCGGTTCGGAAAACAACGATATGAGCACCACCGGAACGGCGAGGAAACTCAACGTGCCCATGATCGTGAAGTTGAGCAGAAAGTAATCGCCATACTGGAATTCAAGGTCATAGATGGCCGCCGCCGCCCCCATCATCGCCATGTTGGGCACGTTTGACGGCAATATGCCGAAGGCGGGCAGCGTGGTGCCGAGACCAATCGCAAGCACCATGCCGGTGCGTCCCTTGCTCGCCGCCGGAAATCCGACGCTCTCGGCCAGGGCAATAACGATCGGAACCATGATCATCACCCGCCCCATGGCGGATGGCACGACGAATGCGAGGAGCAGTCCGACGACGCTGAGCGACCAGATCAGCGATGGGTAGCTTGTCTTCATGGTACGCAGGGCCAGGGTCACCGCCCGCCCCGCAAATCCGCTCTGCTGAACCGCAAGGCCGAGCACCAGTCCGCCGAACACCAGCCAGACTGCCGTCGAGTGAAACCCGGAGAACACCACCGACGGCGGCGCGATTTGCGTCAGCACCGCAAGGAAGAACAAGATGAGCGCCGTGATGTATTCCGGCACAAGTGCGCTCGCCCACAAGAAGATGGCGATCCAGATGACGGCGGCGGATGCGACCAGTTGCAGGGGTGCGCCGTAGGACAGCCAGACGGCCATCGCCGCGAGAGGACAGACCAGCCCCGCCACAAGGTAGGCGAGCGTGCTGCGCCGGATTCCCGGTGCACCGTCCGCCGGCCTGTCTGCCTCGCGCTGTGTTGCGGACACGTCGTTCGGCCTCAGTGCCGTGCCGTTTCGAAGCTTTGAGTGAGTGTGTTTTTTGCGATCCGCACCTTGCGTGTGGTCGGCGGCGTGTTGCGGCTGCGGCCGACGAAACGCGGCACCCCGTCCGACATGACGCAGCCGATGGCGACCGGGTCGCCATTGGCGATGGCGTCGAGCGCGGTTGTCTGGGTGCCGCCCAGCGGAGCGTCCATCAGCACGATATCGGCCGCCCTGCCGGCTTCCAGAACGCCGGTATCGAGCCCGTAGACGGCGGCATTGTTGCCGGTGGCAGCCGCGATGCACCAGGCCGGATCAAGCCCGCCGAGCGCCGCCAGATGGGTCATTGTGTAGATGATGCCCAAAGGCATGATGCCGCTGCCCGTCGGCGTGTCGGTGGCGATCAGCAGCCGGTCGAACCTGTCCGCCTCGAAGCACAGTTTGGCGCACAGCAAGGTGGTGCGCAGATTGCCGGCCGTGCAGACCTGCATGGCAACCTCGCTTTCGGCGATGAGGCGCGGGAAATCCTCGTCGGCGATCGCCACCGGGCCGCCGTTGACATGGAACGAGACATGCGGGTTTGCGGCAAGCACATGGTCGCCGGTGATCGCCTGGGAATCGGGGATTGAGGCGCCGCCGGTATGCATGGTCGTGAGGAGGCCTGCATCGCGCGCCGCCGCGACATGCGGCGCATACTCCATCGGGTCGTCAAAGGCGCCGAACCCCGCTTTGGCGAGCCACACGCCCTTGGCGGCAACCTCTTTGTAGTCATCCGGCGTCAGGTCCGGCTCGATGATGATCGATCCGGCATGAACCCGCATGCCGCCGGGCCGATAGTCGGCGAAGCAGCGTTGCGCGGCGATCGCCAGCGCCTTGACCCCTTCCGCGTCGGTCGGTCGGCCGGGCACATGCACCTCGCAGGCGGTGATCGCCGTCGTCACCCCGCCATGCAGATAGCTGTCGAGATAGCCAACCGTCTTCTGGCGCGGCGTGTAGTCGCCGAAGGTGATGTGCACATGGCTGTCGATCAGGCCCGGTGTCGCCGTGGTGCCGCCGGCATCGATCACCAGATCGCACGATCCGATGAAGTCGTCGCCCACCGACCCGACCGTCTCGATCCGGCCGTCGGCAACCGCGATGGCGTCGCCCGCGAGGATCGGTTCGCGCCAGTTGCCTGAAACGATGGTGCCGATATTGGTGATCGCGACGCGCATGAGTGTCGATCGGTCCCGGGTTGTTCCTACTCGGCTGCGGAGCGTTGCTCCTTCGACATCGAGCCGGCGAGATCGTACCGGTCCATGATGGTCGCCACCAGATCTTTCGAGGCATCCCAGTCATAGGTGCGGAAACTGTGGCCGCGCACCACGAACTGGGCGCCCGCGTAGAACATCTCATACTGGGTGTGGCGTCCGGCGAACTCCGAACCGATCACGTCCCACACCAGCTTGAGCAGCTTGACGCGCTCGACATCGCTCGACCCGTCGGCGGAGACCTGGGTTTCCTTGATGATCTTGGCAAGCTCAGGGTCGGCGAAATCCTGCGCCGAAGATGGCAGCATGATCACCGCCCCGCCGGCCAGCTCGCGGATCGTGTTGATCATCTGCGGATAGAGCTCCTGGGTCAGCGTCTGCGCCGAATAGAGCGCATGGCGGTCGGGTATGAAATACTTGCCGCGCTGCCGGCCCTTGGCCTCCATGCCGTACAGCATGGTCTCGACCGAGTCGGCCTGCGCCGCCATCCGCCCGAGCGTATCGGCCACCGGCGGCATGTTCACCGTGCCGATGGTCTCGGCCACGTGGCGCGCCAGTCCGACGAGGAACTTCAACTTCACCGAAAGCCGGATCTGCGCCTGGTAGTTCTGGTAAATATGGCCCGGGGTTTCGTGGAACTGGGCCCGGCACATCTCCGGGCTGCGGTGGACGAACACCCGGTCCCACGGGACCTTGACGTCGTCGAAGAACATGATGGCGTCATTTTCGTCGTAGCGCGCCGCCATCGGGTTGTCGAATTCCGAAACCGCGTGCTCCTCATAGGATTTGCGCGACAGGACCTTGAGACCCTTGATGTCCATGGGCACCGCGAAGGAGGTGGCGTAATCCTCTTCGTCTGGCCGCAACGGCTGGAGATGGGCGACGAAGATTTCATTGGCCATGATCGAGCTGGTGCCCAGCATCTTGGCGCCGCGCACGGTGATGCCTTGCGCGTCCTCGTCGACGATCCGCACCATGGGGGAATCGTCCTTCTGCTCGCCGACGGCCTTCGACCGGTCGATCTGCGGGTTGATGATCACGTAGGTCAGGAACAGATCGTTGTCGCGGGCATATTCGTAATAGTCCCAATAGGCCTTGGCGCGGGCCGGGTCGTAGGCCTCGAACACTTCCCGGCCCATCAGCTGCCCGGCGACGGCGGAGGCCAGATGGTCCGGCGAGCGGCCCATGAAGCCGCCGTGCTGTTCGGCCCAGGCCACCAGCGCGCGGCGGCGCTGGACAAGCTCCTCGTAGGATCCCGGCATCTGCCATGCCCGATTGACCCGCCGCCCTGTTTTCGGCGATGCGAAGGTCATCAGCTCGCAATTGTCGGGATGCGCCTGGTAGTCATACAGCGACGCGGCCGTGGCGATTGCCTTGGCGAATGCCGGATGCTGCGTCGCATCGCCGATCTTTTCGCCGTTGATATAGACCTCGCGGTCGTCCTTGAGGCTGGCGATGTGCTCTTGGCCGTTCTTGATGTCAGGTGCGGTCATGATGATGCCTCCCTTGAGCCTGCGCGGGTGAGCAGGGCGGTGTTGGCGAGATCCAGGCTCTCTTCGAGTGAGTGTACGCTTTCCAGAAGCCGCAGAGCCCGGTCGGTCGACGCCACGAGCTGCGGCATGACACTGCGGAGCCGGTCGAAATCCTCCGGGCTGAGGGGCGCGAAATGAGCATCGTTGATATGCGACTGAACGCTGGCGAGGCTCGACAGCCGGTCGCGGGCGCGCATCGTCGTGCTCAGGTTGATGCGGCGGCGGTCGTCTGCGTCCCGGGTCTTTTCGACAAGCCCGGCGGCGGCCAGCTTGTTTGTCTCGGTGGTGACGAAGGTGCCGCTCAGGTGCAGGTGTTCGGCCACAGTGTTGATGCCGACCCGCTGCTCGAACTCCAGATGATAGATCGACACCAGGATGGTGTACTGAATGCCGGTGAGCCCGATCAGCCGCGCAAACCCGTCGCGTACCGCCTGCAGGCGCGACGAGAAGGCCAGCGCGTCATGAACGAACCGCCGGAATTCGAGATCTGTTCCGTCCAGGAGCAGTTGCGGCGCGTTCACCGTCAGCGCTGCCTGGGGGTGCCTGTCGCGCCGCTCCTGACCTGAGCCGGAACCTGAAACGGGGTCGGATACAGCCTTCATGATCGCCGAGAAATGTCCTTGCAATCGGGGTAAAGCCCATTTAGCTTTGTCACAAAGCTATTCTACAAAGATATGTGAGGTCAAGCCCAACACGCAACCGTTCAAGCCGCGTCCGTTTACATACAAACGCTGCGGCTGTTTTCACGGTGCACTGGGAGTGCTATAGGCTGGGCGCGTTTCCGGGGGCGGATGCGGACACGAAGGGTGGTCGGACAGACGCAATGATGCTTTCGGTGCAGGACATTCACGCCGGTTATGGAGAGATAGAGGTTCTCCACGGTGTCGGCCTTTCGGTTGAGGCCGGCGAAATCGTCACTCTGATCGGCGCCAACGGCGCCGGCAAGACGACTCTTCTGAAAACCATCTCCGGCATCATCAAGGCGCGCCAGGGGCAGGTGGTGTTCGATGGCACGGAGATCCACCGCATGCGCGCCGACCAGATCGTTCGCGCCGGTATCACCCAGGCTCCCGAAGGCCGCGGAATTCTTACCAGAATGACTGTTGAAGAGAACCTCCTGATGGGCGCCTATGTGCGTTCCGACAAGGAGATCACGGCCGACATGGCGGCAACCTATGAGAAGTTTCCCGCGCTCAGGGAACGCTCCAGCGAACCGGCCAGCATTCTGAGCGGCGGCCAGCAGCAGATGCTTGCCATCGGGCGCGCGCTGATGGCGCGGCCCAGGCTGCTTCTCCTCGACGAACCCTCGCTCGGGTTGGCGCCGCTCATGGTGGCGGAGATTTTTCGCTCTATCCGCCAGGTGCGCGAAGACGGCCTAACCATTCTGATTGTCGAACAGAATGCCCGTCAGGCGCTGCAACTGGCCGATCGCGGCTATGTTATGGAACGCGGAAATATAGTGCTTGAGGGAACCGGCGACGACCTTTTGAATAATGAAGAGGTTGAACGCATGTATCTCGGCCGACAGAATGGAACGGGGGCAAAGTCCGGGTCCAGGCGTGCTGACCCCGGCGACAATCGCTCGGGCGACGCTCCAGACCCGATGTGAAAAAACCAATGTGGAGCTTTGGGAGAAGGAGACAGGACCAATGAAGCGCAACCTCGTAGTAGCCCTCGCCTCTGTGGCGATGCTGGTTGCCGCATTTGCGACCGCCATGGTCGAGCAGGCCGCGGCCGAATTGTCGGGCCGCAGTGTCAAGATCGGCGTGATGCTGCCGTTGACCGGCAAGGGTGCGGAATGGGGCGAAGCCGGACAGATCGGATCGCAACTGGCGGCAGACGAGATCAACGAAGCCGGCGGTATCGGCGGCGTCAAGATCAAGTTGATTTTCTACGATGATCACGGCGCCGAAGCTGAAGGCATCACCATCATCAACAAACTGGCCCAGCGCGACAAGGTGCTGGCAATTTCCGGCCCGTGCTTCAGCTCGACGACGGAGGTGGTCTTTCCTCTGCTCAACGAACTGAAGGTGCCGACGATCTCTTACTGCTCGGCGAAACCGGGTCTCAGCAAGCTCAGTGAATGGGGCTTCCGCAATTCGCTGACCAGTGACAAGCAGCTTGCGCCGGTGGTGACCGCTTGGAAGGCTGCATACAACATCAAGAAAGTCGTGATCATTCACGATCTCGAAGATGCGGTCTCCAAGGCCGAAGGCTCCAAGGTCTATCCGGTCCTGTTCAAGAAGGAAGGCATCGAAATCATCGAGATGCTGACCTACCGCACCAAGGACACGGATTTCTCCGCTCAGATCACCCAGGCCAAAGCGCTTAATCCTGACGGCATCGCACTCGGGTCCTGCTATCAGCAGGCCGCCGCGATCATCAAGGAAGCGCGCAAGCAGGGTCTCGACGTGCCGTTCATCGGCGGCGCCTGCACCGGCGCTCCAGGTCTCATCGAGATCGGCGGCAAGGCGACCGAAGGCACCTATGTCTCGACCGCCGCCTGGATGGATGATCCGAGCGAAAAGATCCAGAACTTCGTCAAGGCGATCAAGGCCCGCAACGGCAACAAGGCGTTCCCCTATTCGGCGCCGCGTGCCTATGACAACATCTATATCCTGAAGGGGATCATGGAAGCCAACGGCGTCACCAACAAGTCCGACGATCTCGCGTCAGACCGCGAGAAAATCAAGATGGGTTGGGCCAACGTGAAGGACTTCCCCGGCGTGTCCGGCCTCACCACCATGAATGAAGTCGGCGACGGCGCCGGCGGCGTTCGGGTGCTGAAAGTCGTGGACGGCGTTTACGCGGACGTGTCGGCGACGAACTAGATCACGATCAACTTGGGTGGACTCACCTGAGTTGATAAAACGTGATCGATTGCAACATTTTAGAGCGGGATCGGACGGAAAACCGGTATCCACTTTTCCTGATCCCGCTCTAGAAGCGACGCTTCCGTATAAAGATGAAAGGGTCTAGGCGGCGGAGGCAAAAGCCTCCGCCGTTTTTTTGTTCAGCCGGCGCCAACACATGCGCGTCACTTGATTTGCACAGGCCGTTGGTCGTGTGGGATCGGACCCGTGTAGTACGGCAAGTTAACGACCGTTGGATCGTAGGATCCATCATCCACGCAGCGCGAAACATGTTCAGCGATCTCGCGGGTCGTCGCAAACCAGACATCGTCCATTGACTTTACCTTGCGGATGAACTGCACCAGACGATCCGCCCTTGCGAGCCGGCCCACATGCCAGGGGTGCCACACCGCAACCCAAAGCCCACCATGACGATAGGCAGCATCAAACTCCGCCTCGTAGACGGCAAATGCCTCATCCGGTGACCGAACGGTCATCGTGTACTCAAGCTCGATGTTGTGGGCGAATTGCGGCCAGTCGTCGAGCGCCCAGTGGGACGGGATTTCGATGAGTGTCCCAGATTCACATTTAATGACATATGGGACGTCGTTCGCCATCAGCGTAGCGTCATAGAGAAATCCCTCTGCGGCAAGAAGATCGGCAGTGTGCCGCGAAAAATTATAGACGGGCGCACGGTAACCGAAGGGCTTGGATCCTGTCATGCGGTTCACCACCTCAGTGGCGCGCTGGAGCCAGTAGAGTTCGTCTTCCCTGCTCAACTGATTTGGGTTTTCATGCAGATAGCCGTGATGCCCGATTTCGTGTCCGTCTTCGAGAATCAGCTCCACCATCGCAGGGTGTTGCTCCATGCACCAGGCCGGAAAGAAGAACGTTTGGCGCAGGTCAAACTCACGATAAATCCGAAGAATTCTTGGCACCGCGATTTCGTCATAGCGGAGCCAGGAGGTTGTGCACACCATGTCTGGCACACGATCGCCGTACTCAAGGTGCAGGAAGCTGTCCATATCAATGTCGAAAGTGATCGCGGCGGCGCATCTCGCGCCCCCGGGCCACGGCACTGGATTTTCTATCATTCAGCGTACTCCCTAAGACCTGTGCGCTCCGGTCGCCCCAGGTCGTTCTCCTGACGGCGTTCCCGCGACCGATCCGTGTTGACGGCAGCGCATGCATCGTTATCGGCTGGCTGCGGCGGCATGCAGTGCTATCCCCGATATTGTGTGATCTTGAGCGCCAGCATGCTGGACGAGATCGTCGCGGCGAGAATCAGCGTCCCGAGAGCATTGATGCTTGGATCAAGAGATGTCCTGAGCATCCCCCACACCAGGGTCGGCAACGTCATGCCGCTGCCAATGGTGAAAAAGGTGATGATGAAATCGTCCAGAGATACGGCCATCGCGATCAATGCGGCTCCGACCAGGGTCGGACTTATGATTGGAAGGATTATCGAAAAGAAAATACGCAACGGCGACGCTCCGAGATCCCGTGCGCTGTCAATGATGGCGTAGTTGAAGTTGGCCATCTGCGCGTAAACGATCAGAATCACGAACGGCTGGGTAAACACGAGATGGCTCGGGATGACGGTGTGGAGACCAAGGCGGACGCCGAACGTCGAAAACATGGTGGCGAGCGCCAGTGACAGCACCAGCGGCGGCATCATCACCGGCAGCGTCAGAACCGTGAGCGCCGCACCGGCGTTTGTGGCGCGCCAGCGCGCGATACCGAGCGCGGCCAGGGTTCCGATTACGGTGGAAAGCACGCCGACAGAAAGCGTGACCACGGCGCTGTTCCTGAGCGCTCTCCAGAAATTGGGGTCCGCAAACAGCTTCTCGTACCATCCGAGCGTCAATTTCCCGACCGGCAACGTCGAATGCGGGTTTTCGCCGAACGAGAAGAACACGACAAGAACCAGAGGCGATAGCATGAAGACCATGGCAAGCACGGCGAACAGGTGCCAGGTCAAATTCGATGAGCGGTCGGAGAACATATCCTACCTCGCTTTCAGAAGGTGGGCGACAGTGCGCTTGAAAGCGAACAGGGTCGCAAGGCAGGCGGCAAGTATGGTGAAGGACAACGCCGAACCGATGGGTGCGTTTAACCTGTTCACGAACTGGCTCTCTATGAAATTGCCCACCATGAATGTGTGAGGGCCGCCAACGAGGCGGGGCGTGACGTAGTCGCCGGCCGATATGAGAAACGAAAGTGCAAACGCTGCGAACAGACCGGGTTGGCATTGCGGCAGGACGATGTCGACGAGCACGCGCCTGCCACTTGCGCCGAGATCCCTTGCAGCCGCGAGAGGTACATCATCGACGCCACGCAGCGAGCCATACATCGGCAACATCGCGAATGGCACCAGGAAATGGACCAGCGTCACGACGACGGCGGTCGGGCTGTAAAGCAGCCAAGTGATCGGTTCTTGCGTGAGGCCGAGGCTCCCCAGCATTGAATTCAGGATACCCTGCGTTCCGAGAATGGTCTTCCACGCGTAAATCTTGACCAGGTAGCCCCCAAACAGTGTCGCCAGAACAACAAACAGCAGAACGGCGCCAAACCGCCGGGATCTGAAGCGAATGTAATAGGCGATAAAAAATGCAAGCAGCGTCGTGATCGCGGCTATCAGCAGGGCCATGCCGAACGTAAACACACCAGCGTCAAAGTACTGCTCAAAGACCCTCCGATAATTGTCCATGCTCAGGTTGGGCACCAGCTTGTAGTGCTTCAAGTGCCAAAAACTGATCACCAGGAAAAAGCACAGCGGCAAGGCGAAGAAAAACAGGAAAGTCACGACCGCGGGCAGCACTGTCAAACGATGACGCCAGGCGTTTCGCATCAGTCTTTCTCGACAATGCGACGGCCACTAGTGTGCCACCCGATATGAATCCGATCCCCGATCCCCGGCGCATCTGCGCCATGCGCGGCGCGGATGTATGCAACCACGTCATGACCGCAATCGAGGGTTACTTTGAGACTGTCGTGAGTGCCTAGGTAAATTCGGTCCTTCACCATGCCCGGCAGCGCAACCTCAAGAGCTTCCGGTGTGGTCTCGTCCGTTACGAATACATCGTCCGGTCTGACCACCACGATCACGCGCCGGTCGGGGCCCTTGTCCGCCATCACGATGCCGCCATCCAACTCGATCCTTCCGGATATGCGCCGCCCATGGAGAATATTCGCCTCTCCAATGAATCCAGCCACGAACTCCGATGCCGGATTGGCGTAGATTTCTTCGGGGGTACCCTGCTGCACGATCCTCCCGTCCTGCATTACAGCAATGCGATTTGCCAGAGCCATTGCTTCGGTCTGGTCGTGCGTCACAAACATAAACGTCCCGCCGATGGCTCGGTGGAGGTGCCGAAGCTCCTCCTGCACCGCCTTTCTGAGTTTGAGGTCAAGAGCGGCGAGAGGTTCGTCCAGAAGCAAAACCGCCGGTTCCATAACAAGCGCACGCGCAAGCGCCACACGCTGTTGCTGACCGCCGGAAAGTTCGGCAGGCAATCGGTGTTCCAGGTCCGTCAAATGGACGAGAGATGTGACCCTGGCAACCCGCTGCTTGGTTTCGTCCGGAGGCGTCTTTGCAATTTGCAGCCCATAAGTGATGTTTTGTCTGACCGTCATGTGCGGGAAGAGCCCGTACCCCTGGAACACCATGTTTGTTCGGCGTCGTTCCGGGCCGAGTGCCGTTACGTCCCTGCCGTCGATTTCAATCACGCCGGTCGATGGGGCAGCGAAGCCGCCGATCAGGTTCAGAAGCGTTGTCTTGCCGCAACCGGACGGCCCAAGAAGGGCAAAGAACTCACCCTTGCGGATGTCCAGATCAAGCGCCTGCACCGCCTGCGTGCGTCCGTACCTCTTGGAAAGATTGCGTAACCGAACCAGGATCTCCTCGTCCTCGTTCGGTTGTGTCGCCAGGCGATCTTGTTGAGACATTGGACCTGCCTGCTTCAAGTAAGCCGGATGCTTGTCAGCAAAGAACGGAAACTAGCACGGACGGTAAGTTTGCACCGGTATCGCCGCGGCTACCCTTTCAGCACCCGTTCCCACGCCTCTTGATAGTCGTCCCAGGTCGCATGTTTTCCATCGGCCTCAAGCGCATACATCGGCACAACATCCGTCTTTACCTGGAAATAGTCATCCAGCGCGTCATAGTTATAGAGTGCCTTATTGCCGTCGCTGATCTTGGCCATGGCTTCGCCGGTTACCACGGGCATGCTGTTTCCCTGACCGCCCGCCAACTGACCTTCCATCGATAAGGCATTATTGATGAACGCATGCGCGTCATCCACATTGCCGGAACCGTGGCCGATGGAGTATCCCTCAATGAAGCCCATCGACTTCTCTTTCGGATATGCCGGCTTGATGTTGACCTTGTCGCCGACCCATACCGAAACGGGCTCCCAGCCTTGCGAGATCACGACTTCGCCACTGGCAAGCAGATTGATCAGTTCACCGTAGCTCGATGCGATTGTCCGAAGGTGGTCTTTCTTTAGCTTGATAAGCGCCTTCACCACGTGGTCAAGCTCGGCATGGGTCATCCGGTTCGGCTGTTCGACGCCCGCCACGCGCGCCCAGGCAAATAGGTTGCCGGGATAGTCGTTGGTAATCGCAACTTTGCCTTTGTATTCATCCTTCAGCATGTCGGTCCATGATGTCGGTTGTGGAATCCTGTCCGCGTTGTACATCATGCAGATCGATCCATATGTCATCGGCACTGAGTACCAGGCCCCGCCTTCCGACATGTTGCCTTCGGTGTAGGAGATGATCGTCGGATGGATCTTCTCGAAGTTTGGAATTTTGCTGAGGTCAATCGGCTGCAGTAACTTTTCCTTGGCGAGAAAGTCGTCGTGGATGAAATATGGCGTACACAGATCAACTTGACTGGCATCCAACCTAAGCTTCGTGATGATTTCATCAGCAGTCGAAATGTAGGTCTTCTGAAGGTCCAGGTCGTTTTTCGCAGGAAAATCACCTGCCTGAAGGAACGTGTCATACCCCTCCCAACCGACATAGCTGAGCGCGCGGGCCGCCTCCGCCTTTTGCGACGGCAGGCCCATCGCCGCAACCGCTCCGGCCGCGGCCATGCCCTTCATGACCGTTCTGCGATCAACCTCGGTGTATGATCTCGTGCGCAGGATTTGCGTCGGCTTTGAATCTGCCTGTTTCATGGAACTCCTCCTTTGGTTTTGCCCCCAGGTAGGTGCATGCGTACCGCTTCGGTCGGCGCGCCAGGTGAACTAGCGCGCCCTAAGAGACGTCCGGTTCGCGATGAAGCTCGTGGCAGGAACAGTGGACGCCGCCTCCCCCAAGCGCGAACATGTCGTAGTCCACCGCCGTAACCTCAAAGCCCTCCGCCTCAAGCCGTGCGTTCACATTGACGTTGTGAGCCATGGAGAGAACGCGGCGGTTGCCGAGACTCACCAGATTTCCTCCGAGTTTGACGCAATCGGCATACTCGACCCGGATGCGGTCAATCCCGTGTGCATCAAGCCATTCGAGCGCGTAGGCGGGTAGGGCGTCTTCGCAAACAAGTGCCAGCCCCTGTTCCAGCATCACCACGACGGCGTCCATGTGAACGAACTGGGGAGGAATCGGAACGATGTAGGCCTCCCAGTCCTTCTCCCCTAGCCATCCCGCGACCTGCTCTGCTCCGGCTTCGGTCGAGCGGTCGCCGGTCCAGCCGAGTAAGGCGACCCCGGGTTTCACAATGACGAAGTCGCCGCCTTCAAAATGATCGGCGGTGACCCATTTCCAGATGGGTATGCCGGCTGAGCGATAGAACTCCGACACGATGGAATAGTCCTGCCGCCTGGGAGGCGTTTGAAGGCGGGTGATGTCGGCGCCCCACGGGGTCATGAAGCTGGAGTCCCGGGTAAAGACGCTGGATGGCAGTCCTTCGTCCGCTTCGACAAAATGACAGGCCACGCCATTGGCCTCGTAGACATCCACCATTTCACGGTGCTGCTTCATAGCCTTTTGCTTGTCGAAGCGCAGGCCCATCTGTTTCATGTTGGCCAAGGTAACGGCCGAGATGGAGTTGAGCGGCACCCAGCGAAAGTGGTCGGGTTTACCTAGAAGGACACTGGTCAATATGCCCGTCTGAGCGGTGACGCCCCATCGTGTCCCATCCCGGCCGATGTTTGAGCCTGCCAGCTGATTGTCAGAATTCGTTGCGCTCATGCCGTCTCCGTTTGATGGGGATGATCGTCGCGTGCCGCGTATCGTTTCAATCGTCGCTCAACGGTATTATGTAATTCTGTTATACAAAAACGCGAAATATTGACGATTGTTGTAAGTTTAACTTACAAAGAGAGTCGTCCGAGCCATTCGGCAGGACAGGGCCATTCGGAAAGGTTGGCCGGTTTTCAACCTGTTTGCCGAGATCGCATCGGATGCCATGACGACCGATGATGGGTTTTCGAGATGCTGTTCAAACGACAATTTTTACCTCTCAACGCCATGCGTGTATTTGAGGCGGTTGCCCGCCAGAACAACATGGCGCGGGCCGCTGACGAACTTGGAGTGACACACAGTGCGGTGAGCCAGCAGATCAAGAAACTGGAAGACCTTTTGGACGCCCGGTTGTTCGACCGCCAGCACAAGCCCGTGCGTCTAACCGCGGAGGGACAAAGGCTGCTGGTCTCGGTCACCCGGGCAATCGATCTCTTGGCCAGAGCGGCCGGCGAGATTTCCAACGGAGAAATCGAAGGCGACCTCACGGTCTCATGTGTGCCGGGTCTCGGAGCCAACTGGTTTGTACCGGCGCTGGGTGAGTTTCTTGACACATATGCCAAACTCCATGTCCACGTCGTAACCGACTTTTGGCACCACCCGGTGCAGGGTGAAGATGCGGATCTGGCCATCGCATATGGAAGTGCCGAACACCCCGACAAGCGCGTTGTGCTTCTTGGCCATCCGGAGTTTTTTCCGGTATGCAGCCCGAAATTTGTTGGAAATCAGCGCTCAATCCGGGACGCCTCCCACTTGCTGAAATGCAACCTGCTTCACGATTACAACAAGGAGACCTGGTCACGGTGGTTTGCGGCAGCCGGTGTCGTTGATATGGGGCCACGACGCGACATCGTGTTCGACAGCGCCCATCTCTCCCTGCAGGCCGCGCGAGCCGGACATGGTGTTGCGTTGGGAGATGCCGCCACGGTCCAGCATGACTTGAAGGAAGGAAGGCTCATCCGGATTTTCGACCAGAGCATTCCAGCAATCCATCCGTACTACATCGTCACGCCGCCCTCGGACCGTCTGAAACCCGCCGCTCTTGCGCTCGAAGCCTGGCTGCTGGATCGGTACCGCGCTGACGGGATTTGAGGTGCTGGCAGCCGATGTCGGCCAGGCCGCCGATCACAAACGCCCGCGGATTTCATCGCGTGCGGGGCAAAAACACCGTAAGCTTGACGGTACTTAAATCTCTTCGTCGGTGCCGAGATAGGCGGCGATCACGTCCGGGTCGCTTTGCACCGCTTCGGGCGCGCCCTCGGCGATCTTCTCGCCGAAATTAAGCACCGTCACATAGTCCGACAGGCCCATGACCAGGTTCATGTCATGCTCGACGAGGAGAATGGTGATGCCCTTTTCGTCGCGCAGCCGGGTCAGGATCTCATCGAGATTTTCCGTCTCCGACGGGTTCATGCCGGCCGCCGGTTCGTCCAGCAGCATGATCGCCGGATTGGCCGCCAGCGCCCGGGCGATCTCCACAAGCCGGCGCTCGCCGAAGGCGAGGTCGGCGGCGTTTGTGTCGCGGGCATGGGCGATGCCGAGGAACTCGAGCAGTTCCATGGCGTAGTCTTCCATCTCGATTTCCTGGGCACCGCGGGAAAACGGCGCATGAAAAATCGCATGCCGCACCGCCGACCAGATCGAGGGAAAATGCCGGCCGTGCTGCGACACCTGGACGTTTTCGAGCACCGAAAGATCCTCGAACAGGCGAATGTTCTGGAACGTGCGGGCGATCCCCATATTGGCGCGTTTGTGCGGCTTGGCGCGGTCGATGTTCTCGCCCTTGAACAGGAGCGAGCCGGCCTCGGCGCCGAACATGCCCGAGATCACGTTGAACAGCGTCGTCTTGCCGGCGCCGTTGGGGCCGATCACCGCATGGATGACCTTTTCTTCGACCGTGAAATGCACGTCGCTCAGCGCGGTGAAGCCGCCGAACTTCTTGGTGATGCCGTCAAGCTGCAGTATGGGTGCCGCCGCGCTCATGCCCTGGACCCCGTCAGCCGCCGGCCCCAGCGCTTCACCAGGTCGCGGCTCATCAGGCCCTGAGGCCGCCAGATCATCATCAGGATGATGATGATGGCATAGGCGATCCAGCGCTTCTCGTTTTCGAAGTCGAAGAAATCGTAGAGCCAGTCATAGGCGCTGGTAAGAAACTCCGAGTTCTCCGTCCATTCGATGGGGATGAGTTCCATCCACTCGCGCAGGGTGCGCAGCATTTCGGGCAGGAAGTAGAGACCGATGGTGCCGACGATCGGTCCCAGGAAGGTCGTGCCGCCGCCGACCACGACGAACATCAAGATGTTGACCGCCAGCAGAATTCCGAAGGTCAGCGAATCCACATAGGTCGTCATATGCGCGAACATGCACCCCGCCATACCGGCAAAGGCGGCGCCGATGGAGAAGGCGAAGAGCTTGATGCGCACGATGTCGATGCCCATCACTTCGGCCGCGTCCTCGTCACCGTGGATCGCCACCATCGCGCGCCCCAGGCTGGAGCGCTCCAGCCGGAAGAAAAACAGGACGATCACGACGAGAACGCCGTAAATGTAGAGCAGGAGGTTGTCCTGCTTGGGAATGCCCTGGAAACCGTTATGGGCGCCGGTATAGTCCCAGGTCAGCGCCACCACCTGGACGATCTGCCCGAACCCCAGCGTCAGGAGCAGGAGATAGATGCCCTTGATGCGCAGCGCCGGGAACCCGACCATGAGGCCGACGATGGCGGAAACCACGGCGCTGGTGGCAAGGCCGAGCGGGAAGTAGAGTCCGAGCTTGGTGGTGATGATGCCCGCCGCATAGGCGCCCACACCCATGAAGCCGGCCTGGCCCAGCGACACCTGGCCGGTCTTGAACGGCAGGTAGAAGCTGAAGGCGGCAATCAGGTTGATGCCGAAAAAGATCAGCAGTGATTCCTGATAGGCGTCCAGCATTCCTCTAGTCCCTCACCACCCGGGTGCCGAACAGCCCGGTCGGCTTGAACAGCAGGATCGTGATCAGGATGGAGAACGTCAGAAAGTCGCGCAGGCCCGATCCCAGATAGGCCGACGAGAGGATTTCGACGGTGCCGAGCAGGAAGCCCGCCACCAGGGCGCCGACGATGTTTCCAAGCCCGCCAAGCAGCATGCAGACCAGCGCCTTGACGGCGACTTCAAGGCCCATGAAGGGCGAGACGTTCGAGTTCTTGACCCCGTCGAGCACACCGGCGACGCCGGCAAGGCAGGACGCCAGGATGAACACGAACAGCACGATGAAGTTGACATTGACCCCGAGCAGCGCGGCGGTCTCGTGGCTTTCCGAGGTGGCCCGGATGGCCCGCCCGATCCGCGTCTTCTCGATCAGGTACCACATCGATCCCATCAGCGCGAAGGCGGTCACCAGAATGAAGATCTGCACCGAATCGATGGTCAGGTCGCCGATCTGGTAGCGCACCGGCTCGATGCTGGCCGGAAACGAACGCAAGGTTCCGCCGAACACCATGATGGTGACGTTCTGGATGAGGATGGTGACCCCGATGGTGCTGATCAGCGGCGCCAGCGGAAACTTGTTGTCGACCGGGCGCACCGCCACGAAAACCACCAGGGCGCCGATGATGCCGGTCCCGATCATGGCGCCGAAAATGGCGAAAAACAGCAATATTCCTTTGACGTCGAGAAACGACTCGATGGCCATGATTGCGGCGGCGACCACTTCGACCCCGGTCATGTAGATGACGATCTGGAGCCCGAAAAATGCGCCCAGCATGAACACTTCGCCATGGGCGAAATGGAGCAGCCGCAGCACCCCGAATATGAGTGTGTATCCTATGGCCACCATGGCATAGGACGCGCCAAGCATCAGGCCGTTTATCAGCTGTTGTTCAAGCACTTTTTTCCCCACACCCCCGGGAAGGCCGGCATGTTACCAGACCGGGTTTCAAGTGCAACAGAACTAGAGTGCCGTTCTGACCCTTTATCGCCGCCGCGGCCGTCGCTATATAGAGACCGGTCTGCAGTGGACGGAGCGTCGGTCCAGGCGGCGGGTCCGGCGAGTGCGAAGCGTCGCCCGATGTACGCCGAACACCACACATGTGTCAGAACCGGACGCGTCAGAATCTGAGCCCCAACAAACCGGACGAAGTAACCACCAATGTTTACACCCATATTTCGCTGGTTTGAGGGGCTGACCGACCCGCTTCCGTCCGAGCCGCCGGAAAAACCCCCCGAAACCCTGATGGCCTTCGTGCTGCACTATGCCCGGCCGTTCTACCCGCTCCTTGCGGTGAGCTCCGCGCTTGCGGTCATCGTCGCCCTGATCGAGGTCTCGCTGTTCGCCTTCATCGGCAGCCTCGTGGACTGGCTGGCGGAGACCGACCGCGCCAGTTTCTGGTCCGAACACGGCGGCACGCTGATCTTCGTCGGCGCCCTTGTGCTCGTCATCCTGCCGTTTCTCCAGTTTTTCGCCGAAACCACGGTGCATCAGGGCCTGCTCGGAAACTTCGCCATGCGCACCCGCTGGCAGACGCACCGCTATGTGCTGCGCCAGTCGATGGAGTTCTTCCAGAACGATTTTGCCGGCCGGGTCGCCACCAAGGTCATGCAGACCGCAGTCGGCGTGCGCGACGCGGTGCTCAAGGTCACCGAGGTGTTCCTCTATGTCAGCGTCTATTTCACCGCCGCGGTCGTGCTCTTTGCCTCAAGCGATATCCGGCTGACGGCGCCCATGCTGTTGTGGCTGGTCGGGTATCTCGCCGCGCTCTACTTCTTCGTGCCCAGACTGAAACAGATCTCCATGGAGCAGGCCGACCACCGCTCCATCGTCACCGGTCAGGTTGTCGACAGCTACACCAACGTGGAAACGGTCAAGATGTTCTCGCATGGCGATCTCGAGGACGCCTATGTGCGCGCCGGCATGACCGGGTTCCTGAAAAACGTCTACCGGCAGATGCGGCTGTCGACGCTGTTGATCCTGACGCTCAACACGCTCAACGCCTTTCTGGTGTTTTCCATCGCCGGCACGTCGATCTGGCTGTGGTCGATCGATGCGGTCACCGCCGGCGCGATCGCATTCTCCATCGGCCTCGTCATGCGCATGCAGGGCCTGTCGCAATACATCCTGTTCGAGGTCTGGTCCCTGTTCGAGAATATCGGCGTTATCCAGGACGGCATCCGCACCATCGCCCAGCGCCGCACCATCGTCGATGCGGCCGACGCCACGCCGCTCGACGTGACGAAAGGCGAGATCTTCTACGACAACATTCATTTCAATTACGGCAAGGGCCGCGACGATGTCGGGCCGGGGGTCATCGGCGGTCTCTCGTTGCGCATCAAGCCGGGCGAAAAGGTTGGCCTGGTCGGCCGCTCGGGCGCCGGAAAATCGACCCTGGTCTCCTTGCTGCTGCGTTTCTACGATCTCGAAGACGGCAGTATCGCGATCGATGGCCAGGATGTTTCGAAGGTGACCCAGGACAGCCTGCGCGCCCAGATCGGCATGGTCACCCAGGACACGTCGCTGCTGCACCGCTCCGTCATTGACAACATCCGTTACGGCATGCCGGAAAAATCGCAGGAAGAAGTGGAGATCGCGGCCCGGCGGGCTCATGCGTACGAGTTCATCGGCGGACTGGAAGACAATGAAGGCCGCACCGGCTATGACGCCCATGTCGGCGAGCGCGGCGTCAAGCTCTCCGGCGGCCAGCGCCAGCGTGTCGCCATCGCCCGGGTGCTTCTGAAAGACGCGCCGATCCTGATCCTCGACGAAGCCACCAGCGCCCTCGACTCCGAAGTGGAGGCGGCGATCCAGGAAAGCTTCACCGGGCTGATGCAGGGCAAGACCGTTATCGCCATCGCCCACCGGCTCTCGACCATCGCCGCCATGGACCGCCTCATCGTCATGGATTGCGGCCGTATCGTCGAAGAGGGCAACCACGAGGAACTGCTGCGCCGCGGCGGGCTCTATGCCGATCTGTGGCAACGGCAGTCCGGTGGTTTCCTGGCAAGCTCGGCGGCCGAATAAGTGTCCGGCGCCGCACCGCATATCCGCCTCGGCACCGATGCCGACACCGATGCGATGCTGGAGATCATCAACGACGGCGCCACCGCCTATCGCGGTGTCATCCCGGCGGACCGCTATCACGAGCCCTATATGCCGCGGGACGATCTCCTGAACGAAATCGCCAGCGGCGTCGTCTTCTGGGTGCTGGAGACGGACGGCGGGGTTACCGGCGTCATGGGCATTCAGGAGGTCCAGGACGTCACCCTGATCCGCCACGCCTATGTGCGCACCGCCGGACGCCGGGGCGGTGTCGGCTCGGCGCTGCTCGCCCATTTGCTGGCGCAGACCGACCGGCCCATCCTGATCGGCACCTGGAAGTCCGCTGTCTGGGCCGTTGACTTCTACCGCAAGCACGGCTTCGAGCCGGTGCCGGACGACCAGATCGCGCCGCTCCTGCGCCGCTACTGGTCGATCCCGGACCGCCAGATCGAAACCTCCGTGGTCCTGGCGCAGAGCGAATGGCTGAACAGATGAAGCTGGCTCCGACATGACCGCATCGGGTCCCAGACTGGATGGCGCCCCGGTGCTCGCCGCCCTGACTCGCGGGCACCTTGTTCGACTGGTCGGGTGACTACCGCGCCGCACTCATCATCGCCGGCACCCTCGGGCTCGTCTCCGGAACCGTGATCTGCAGCCGGAACGGATAATTCAAGGCCAATTCGGCGCCAGCGCATTCCCGCTTCGCGGGAGCGGCGTACGATGCAAGGCAATGCGGTGTCTTCAAGCGATCTTAACGCCGGAAGCGCGCTAAACAATCCCCGCCAGGAAGCCCGCCAGGTCGTCGATCACATGATGCACGTGGTCGTCTGGTTCCCGCGCACCGGCGCTGCGCTTGATGAACTCGGCGGATTCATTTTCCGGCGACTTCACCAGAACCGTCGTCATGCCCATGGCATGCGGGTGTTTGAGATTGCGCGCCAGGTCCTCGAACATTGCCGCCCGGGTGGTGTCGATGCCCACATGGGCGACGAACATGGCATAGGCTTCCGCCTCGGGCTTGGGGATGTAGTCCGCATCCGCAATATCAAACACCGCATCGAAGTGGTGCGCGATGCCGATCTGGCCAAGCACGTTCTCCGCATGGCCGTGCGAGCCGTTGGTGAAAATCACCTTGCGCCCTTCAAGACGGTCAAGCGCATCGGACAGCGCGTGGTCGGGATCGATCACCGACACATCGATATCGTGCACGAAGTCGAGAAAGTCCTCCGGCTCTATCGCGTGCACATCCATCAGGCCGCGCAGGGTGGTGCCGTATTCGTAGAAGAAGGTCTTCTGGATCCGCTTGGCCTCGACCCGGTCGACATCGAGCAGTTGCGAGATGAACGCCCCCATGCGCTGGTCGACCTGGTCGAACAGGTTGCAATGGGCGGGGTAAAGCGTGTTGTCGAGATCGAATACCCAAGTGTCGACATGATCGAAACCGCCGTCGCTGAGGGTTTGTTTGGCTTGGCTTTCCACCGGCGCGTCCTTGGATCTGAATGAACAGCGCCGATGTGATGGACCAAATCGGTTTTGCCTGCAAGCCTCGCGGCGGGCTAGGATTTGCAGGCAAGCGTTTTGGGCGCGGCAAAGGTGAGGTGTCGGCAGATGGATTTTGCGCAAAAGGCCCTTGGTGACGTCACGCTGTTTCCCCTGTGGCTGGACAATCCGGCGGCGCCTGCGGTCGAACCCCAGCTGATCGGGCGCACCGAGGCCGATCTCCTGATCGTCGGCGGCGGCTTCACCGGCCTGTGGGCGGCGGTCCAGGCAAAGGAGGCCGACCCGGGCCGCGACGTGGTCCTGATCGAGGCGGGCAAGGTGGCCTATGGCGCCTCGGGGCGGCCCGGCGCCATTGTTTCGACCTCCCTGATGCACGGCCTGAACAACGCCATACGCATTTTCCCCGATGACATCGAAGATCTCGAACGCCTCGGCCAGGACAACATGGCCGGCTTCCTCGACACACTCGAACGCCACAACATCGATGCCCAGCAGACCTGGGGCGGCGAACTCACGGTCGCCATCGGCGATGAACGGCTGCCCGACATCGCCGAGGAATATGAACTGCACAAGCGCTACGGGCACGATGTCGAACTCCTGGACGCCGACGGGGTCCGCGCCGAAGTCAACTCGCCGCTCTATTCCGGCGCGGTGTGGAGCAAGAAGCTGAGCGGCACTGTGCACCCCGCCATGCTGGCCTGGGGCCTCAAACGTGCGGCCATCGTGCTCGGCGTGCGCCTGCACGAGATGACGCCCATGGAGGAGATCGGCGACGAAGGCGGCCATCTCCTGGTCAAGACCCATGACGGCGAGGTCAAAACGCGCAAAGTCCTGCTCTGCACCAACGCCTTTGCGTCAGGCCACAAGCACATCAAGCGCCGCGTCGTCGGCATCCGCGACCGCATCATCGCCACCGAACCGCTGAACGATGCGCAATTGGAAAGTATCGGCTGGAAGAACCGCCAGGGCGTCTACGACACCCGCACCCAGCTCAACTACACCCGCATGACCCAGGACAACCGCATCACTTTCGGCGGCCGCCTGACTTATTACTACGGCGGCGACACGGATCCCGCCGGCGACCGGGTGGTCGAGCCCTATCACCGCCTCGCCATGGCGTTCAACAAGACCTTTCCGCAGCTCGGCGACATCCGCTTCACCCATGCCTGGAGCGGCCCAATTGCGCTCACCACCCGGATGGCTGTGCACTTCCAGACCTACCACGGCGGCAAGGTTGTCTGGGCCGGCGGCTATTCCGGCTTCGGCGTCTCCACCAGCCGCTTCGGTGCCCGCATCGGTCTTGCCAAGCTCGACGGTCTCGACCTGCCGGAACTGAAGCTCGATTTCGCCACCACCATGCCGAACTGGATCCCTCCCGAACCGTTCCGGTGGCTCGGCTCCAAGATCACCCTCTACGCCCTCGACACGGCGGACGAAAAGGGCGGCTGGCGCCATGCCTGGCTGAAGTTCGTCTATGCCCTCGGCTTCCCGATCTGACGGGATCCGGCGCGGCCCGGCGCGGGCAGGTCACAGCTTGATCTGCATCAACGTGCCCACCGGGCGTTTGGGCCAAGCTGGTCCCCATCGCACGGCTGCCCGCCATGTTGCGATGATCGGCACCGGCCGATCACGCGGCGCGCACCGTGAGCCAAAACCACCGCGAGCCAGAACTGATGTTGCAGCCTTTCAGAGCCGCCGTGATCTGCGTCGCCGCCGCCCTGTTCATCGCAGGCTTTTTTGCGCTGGCCGGGCGCCTCGACTGGGGCTGGGGTTGGATCTGCATGGCCCTGCTGACCGCCGGCAACGGCGTCAGCGATCTTGCGCTGTGGGTCGCGAACCCGGGCCTGCTGGTGCGGCGCGGCCGCATGGGTGAGGGAACCAGGACCTGGGACAGGGTCTGCCTCGCGGTCTTCGCGGCGGGCGTCGTGGCGACCTTGGTCGTCGGCGCCCTCGATGCCGGCCGCTTGCCGGCGCCCTGGACCATGCCGTGGATGCAGTGGACCGGCGTCGCGCTGTTCGTCGCCGGCCAGGCGCTCGTCACCTGGTCCATGCTGGTCAATCCGTTCTTCGAAAAGACCGCACGGCTGCAAAGGGAATGCGGCCACAGGGTCATCGACACCGGCCCCTACGGCGTCGTGCGCCACCCGGGCTACGCCGGCGCCATTGCGGCCTACGCTGTCGCCCCGCCGTTGATCCTCGGATCGTGGTGGGCGTTCATTCCCGCCGCCGTGACGGCGCTCTGCCTGGTTGCCCGCACGATCCTTGAGGATCGCATGCTGCGCGCGGAACTGGAGGGCTATGCGGACTACTGCAACCGCGTGCCGACCCGGCTTTGGCCCTTCATCTGGGCGCGGTCGCACTTTCCGACGCCTGCGCGGTAAGACCGCGCCGAACTGTTCGCGAGCTGTACCCGAACGTCCGCTTTTCATCCCAAATGCATCAGATGCGCATGGATCCCTCACGGTTTGAGGGGTGTTCTGATCAGATGGACGGGGTCGCAAAATGCCGAGAGAGAATGTTTCAGACCTACTCGACGCGCTGATGGTTGTCGTTGGCGGCTTGTTGTTCATGTTCTTTTCCGAGTGGATTTTTGGGGCCGGCCCCTCGGCCACGCTCGTCAGCATCATCGGCGGCGTTGCATTCAGCTCCGGCGTTGCATGGTTCTCCTACGCCCTGTGGCGCCTGCGCTGCCATGCCCGCCTTGCCGCCTCCGCCAGGGCCCTTTTGCCCAATCGCGACGAGCTGTCTGAACGGCTCAATGCGGGCGAAAGCGTCGATGATATTGCCGCCGATTTTCATCGACGCCATGGCGTTCCCGAAACCGCGACGGTCAATTTTGCGCTGATCACCGTTCGCGGGTGGCTGGGGTCGCAAGACCCTGAGACGCAGGCCCGCGCAAGGCGGTTCGTCGCCGGTCAGACCGTGCAGTCCGGCACCACGCCCGCGCAATTCCTCGACAGGATTTCGCAAGACAGCGTCGGTCTCTATCTCGACGAAGGCGTGAGCTGTCATCACCGGCCGCCGAGCCTCAAGCATCACCTCGCCCGCGACAAGGAGAACGCCGGTGAGTCCGGTGAAGCCGGTTCCCTGCTGCTGACGACCGCTTACCTCTACTTCCTCTCCCACGCGCCCTCGGCCGAACAGGAGAGCGGCATGCCCTGGTACGTGAGCCTGCCGCGTTTCCTGCTCAGGTTGGTCCGCTCGCCGCTCCGGGTTCTGGGCGGCATGGTTCTGGACCTCGTCCCCGGCATAGGTGAGACGGTGAAGCTGGCCGAGGGACTGCATCTGGCGCTTGGCCGCACGTTCAGGCCCGCCAGGGTGGAGAAATTCAAAAGGCAGTTCGGCCATGCGGGAAGCTTCGCTATCGCGCTGGCGGACATCGAAGAGCTGGCGCTGACCCGGGTTTTCCAGCCGTGCAACGACCTGCAGCTGCGGTTTCACGACGCGAATTGCGACGTCCGAACAGTGTGGTTCCGGTCCCGGGAGTTCGCCCCGAATGATGCTTCCGTCAGGCGCAACTGGATCACCGGCCAGGAACGCTCGCCCGAAATATGGACCGGCGAATGGATCGAGCGCATCGGCCGAACCGCCCTGGGTGAGGGCTGCATGCTTGAGGACACTCCCGGCCGACTTCCCGACACCGTGGCCGGACAGCCCCGCCCGGCGAACTTCTGGAACCGGGGAGATTTCGGTCCGCTCAGCAAGACCCATGTTGAAGGGGTCTGGGCGCGTGCTCCGAAGGCGATCATGCTCATTCTTGGCCTTACATTTGCGATCTGGCTCGCGCCCGCCGCGGTGTTTTTCGCCCTGGTCGCGTCGGGATACGATCCGTTTGACTGGCTGATGGTGCAGGGCGGCTGGGGCGTTGCCATCATGTTCGCGGGCATTCTCGCCTGGTGCGTCTTCCTCGGTCCGGCCATTCAATGGGCGGCGGGCATAACCCATCGCTTTGTCCCGAAGGTCGAGGAGAGGGAGCATCCCGAGTTCTGGCAAACCGGCCCGACGTCGATTCTCAGTAGTGCGGACAAAGTGCTGAGCCGGCTTTCGGCGGACCCGTCCGGACTGCAGGACCTGATCGACCGGAACCGCCGGAAGTACGGAACGCCGCCGATCAATACACGGCTGGCGGTCTGCGAAACCCTGCTCGAGGGTCTCGCATCGGATGACGGCAGGATCGGGAAGCGCGCATGCACCATCGTCACAAAATTGCGGCGGGCCGAAACGCCTCCGCCCTGCGAGGCCATCGCCAGCGTGTCGATGAAGGAAAACATCTACCTCGCCGAGGACATCGAACAGATTGAGTGCGCCGCGCTTGGCGGACATGCTCGAGGCGGCGCCGTTCTGATCGGCCTCGGCCATCTCTTCCTGTTCGCCCCGAACGATGCGGGGTTTCGGCTCGAATTCGACGACTTTGCGGAATTCACGCCGCGGACCGCCGAGCGGCTCACCGGCGTTCTGTCGTCCGGCGACGCGGCCGCCCTGCCTCTGGCGTCGCTGAGCGATGTGCGGGTGGCGCTCGAGGTCGACGAAGATGCCGCCAAGGGGGAGGGCCCGGTCCCCGTCGAGCTCACATTCTGCGATGGCCCCTCACGACAATGCCGGTTCGAGGTGGCCGGCCACGCCCGCGCGCACCGACTGATGACCATGGTCTGGTGCGCCGCCGCGGCGCGCGGCAACGTCCTGGCTTGGAGCGAAGTCGAACCGCGCCTCTTCCGCAAAGGGGACGGCACGCGTCCATGCTGACCTACACCCATCCCGCCCAATCACCACGGAGCACGTCATGACGAACATGCATTACACTGGAAAGAAGATCGCGGCCTGCGGCCTGGCGCTCGCCTGGTTCGCCGCGGCCGGCGGCGCTTTCTCACCGCTTCCCGCAAACGCCCGGGAGTTCCCGGTCATTCCCGCCGCGTCACAGAGTACGCCCGATGCCGCGCTGCTCGACCTCGAAACCTTCCGCAACAACGCCTTCGGCGCCTACCAGCAGGCGCTCGAGGAGGGCAAATACACGATCATCCTGTTCGATTCGGAGTATTGCGGGTTCTGCAAGAACCTGATCGCGCTCCTCCGCAGCAAGGATTTGGCGAAATACTCCGATCAGGTGGTGGTTTCCATAAGCGATGGCGATGTCGACGAAGGCGCCCGGCAGTTGGAACAGGCGCTCGGCGTGGTCCGCTATCCAACGCTGGTCGTCCTCAAGACCAACGAGAAGAACATTCACGTTGCCGGGCGCATCGAGGGCGAAGTCGATGTCCTGGAAATCGACCGGGTGTTCCATGAGGCGATGAAGGAACCGATCGCGAACTGACCCCGGTTGGCGCCGCGTCCGCGACCGGCCGTAGTGCCCTGAGCGGGAATCGAACCCTGCGAAATCCGACTCAAAAATCGGAATGTCTTGCCACAAAACGACCAGGGCGCGTTCGCTGTATCACAGAGGCGACCGCCGGAAAAGCGGCCATCAAGCGTTTCCGTAAGAAGAGGAAAGGGTCTAGCTCACCGTCTCGTCCTTCGGCACCGGGCCGTGATGGATCATCTTCCAGGCGCCGTCTTCGCGGTGAAAGATGTTCTTCATGCGCACCGAGCCGGGGTTGAGCTGCTCCTCGCAATAGACCGTCGCCTTGCCCTTGGCGAAGCTCACCCCCTGCACCACGCAGGTGATCTGCGGCGGCCGGGCCATCAATGCGGCCCATGAGTGCATCACGTCGGCGCGGCCCTCGAGCCGCCAGCCCGACGGGTGTTCCACCGTGATGTCGCCGCTCCGGCCCCACACCTGGTCCATGGCCTGCACATCGCCTTCGCGAAACGCGCGGTAGAACTCGCTGTTCGCCGCCAGCACCGCCGCGCGCTCGCCGGCGGATTGTGCGGCGGCGGTCTGCACGGCGCCGGCCAAGTGGACGAGCGCAAGGACTGCCAATAGACCCCGGCAAGAGAACGCCGCCCGCATCGACTTCCATACCGCTGCCATGTGATGTCCCCACCTTGTTTGAGGTCCGAGACTTCAAGGATAGCAACGACCGGCGACGGCATTGTGGTCACGTTCGGTCACGATTGCGCGGTGATTGTGCGGCCGGGCATTAACCATCGATCGCGCCTTCGATTGACTAAGGCCCGCATTTGATGTTTTTTCAGCGCCAATTCCTACTTCTTATGGGCACTGTGGCCCCCTTGCGCACCGGCGCACATATCACCGTCAGGCGATCCGCCTCGACACGCCGGCACCCGCATGTCTGGAGGCTGCTTTACTGGGGGACTTTCAAAAATGGCGGCATGTTGCGGCAGGCTTTTCACCGCGCGGACCGAATCCGCACTCGACTTTTTCGAACTTCTGGCACGGGCGCGCGCCTTCGATCTCGGCGCGGTTCTGGTGTTCCAGTCGATCCCGATTGACGCGGTCATGTTCATTTAAAGCGTGGCCGTCGCCGGCCGGCTGTCTTTAATCTGGCTCGGCACCGGCCCTCTCCCCCTGCCCAACCACCCCTGGGGTATCCTTATCGGGTGGTTGGGCAGGGGGAGAGGGCCGGCTCGGCAACCAATTTAGAGCAGCAGGCTGGCGCCGAACTCGGATCAGCGAACACCGAAACCCGTCAGTCCGCCGATTTCTCTTCCGGATAATTCAGCAGCATCGTGGTCAGCCATGCGATGCTGGCGACCGCGAGGATCACGCCCGGCAGCGTGTAGGCGTCGAGCAGGTCTCCGGCCAGGATCGAAAGGATATCATACCACTCCCAATCGCCCGTCGGCCCCGGCAATGCGGCATAGGCGGAATAGGTGAAGGGCGGATAGACGCTCAAGGCGAACAGGGCGGCGGCGGTCCATGCGCCGAACCGGCTCCCGATCCGCCGGGTGAACAGCTGTGATCTGTGAATGCGCGCGGCGATGAGGATCGCCAGCGCCGCGATGCACAGCACCACGGCCATGTCCTCGATGGGATTGTCGACCGGGCCGATCAGCGGCGTGGACAGGGGGCTGATGGCCCACACCACCCAGAGAAAAGAAAAAACCACCACAAACCCGAACATCCGCCAAGTCTGACAGCAACCCCCTAACAATTGTTTAGCTCGGACAAGGTGGCGCCCATGAAGTGAGCGTGCATCTGGGTCTCGTTTTCTGGCGTGGTGCATCCAGGAAGGGACAATCACAAGTGAAATACGCTCCCGCTCAGGAGCTAGGGCGGGGTACTACTTGTCTCACCGGCGCGTTTCCGCGCCGCCGGGCCATGCAGTCTCAGACCTTGACCGCCTTGACGAAGGGCATCTCGACCACTCTTGCCGCCAACGCGCCAACCGGCGAGCTGACGGTCATCGACGCGCCGGGGCGCGCATGCTTGATGGCGACCATGGCGTAGCCGATGTTCTTTTCGAGCCGCGGAGAATGGAGCGCGACGAGCACGTCGCCGATCCGCTCTTCCTTGATGACCGGCCAGCGCTCGGTGAACACGCCGTGCTCGAGCGGTGCCCCGGCCAGTTCCACACCGACGATCCGGCGGGTCACGCCGGCGTCCCTTATGTTCACGAGGGCCTGCCTGCCGATGAAGTCGCGGCCGCTGTCGAGGTCGAGCAATCGCTCCATGCCGGCCTCGAACGGATTGGTGTCGAGGCCGATGTCGCACCCGTAACCCAAAATACCGGCCTCGACCCGGCGGATGTCGGATGGCCCGGTCACGACCAGACCGTGCGGGATCCCCGCGTCGATGATGCGGTCCCACAACTCGGTGCCAAAGCTGCCATCGCGCAGAAAAACCTCGTAGCCGAACTCGCCGCTCCAGCCGGTGCGCGTCACCACCAGTGGAATGTTGTCGAGGGTGGTTTCCGCCAGGGTGTAATAGGCGAGGCCGGCGATCTCCTCTCCGAACAGGGCGTCGATGACCGCTCTCGATTTCGGCCCCTGGATCTGCACCGGGCTGACATCCGGCTCATGGATCCGCACGTCCAGACCGGCGTAAACGGCGATGCCCTTGACCCACAGCAAAAGATCGCTGTCGGAACACGAAAGCCAGTACCGGTCTTTGGCGAGGCGCAGCATGACCGGGTCGTTCACAATCCCGCCTTCCTGCGAGGTGATGATGGTGTAGCGGCATTTTCCAGGGTCCACCCCGGTGACGTCGCGGGGCGTCAGGCGGTCGACCAGCTCTGCCGCATCCGGCCCGCTGATCTCCACCTGCCGCTCGGTCGCCACGTCCCACAGGGTCACCCCGTTGACCAGATGCCAGTATTCGGCAACCGGATCGTCATACGAGTGCGGCTGATACATGTGGTTCGCCACCGACCATCCCTTGCACCCGGCGCGGCGCGCGCCTTCGAAGAAGGGAGACCGGCGCGTCCAGTAGTCAAGCGAGATCGGCATTTCGGCCTCCGGAGGTTCGGTGCTCGGACAAGTGGCCGTACACACTACTCAATTTGCCGCCCAGACAGTGTCGCAAATCTGTGCCATACCTGCCGCAACGCCACACTGCACGGACCCAGGGTTCATGATGCATCGCTTCGGCGCACTCGCTGCCGCCATTCTGCTCCTGACCCTTCCGGCGCCCGTGGCCGCGGATGAGGACCAGCCCAACGCCACGGGCCCCACCGGTAGCGAATCCGTTCTCACAAACGGCATCCCCGCCAAACGCGCCGCGGACATCCCGGGTGCGATCACCTCGCCCGACGTGCTTATCAACGGGCAACCGGTCATTGTCGGCTGCTCCGAAGGCACGCCGATCCTCAGCCCCAACGTCTTCGTCAACGGCAAGCCGAAGATCCTCGGCTGCGCCAGGTAACGGCGTACGGCTGCCGCACCACCTTCCCGTCGTCATTCCCGGGGCCCCCGGCCCGGTGATCTGCAGACCGCATGCGCGACATCTGTCCCGGTGAGAGGGCGTCCCTCGGCGTAGCGATCGTTTGACCTCGGTCAAAGACGCGTTGAGCCGATCTTACCTAGAGTTGTGCCGTTGAGGCGAGGTCATCTCGCTCAAGAACCGTATGTGGGACCGAAATCGTCCCGCGACCAGGGAGTTAACGCAATGACAGTGGTTTTCACGAGAACCGTAACCCCGAATTCCGGCCATCTGGGCGGCACCCTGAAATTCGCAAAGAAGCGAATAAAGGCGCTCAGGAAAGCCTATGGACTGAAAATCGCTCTCAATGCCAGGGTTGGTGGCCCCGCGGGTCAGCTCATCATGGTGTCCTATCACGACAGCATGGGGGACCTTGAGAAAATGCGGCGCAAGGTCATGAAGGGCGTGGCCGGCGGCAAAATCCCGCAGCCAAAGCCCGGCCTGATCAAAAGCGTCGAAGACGCGGTTCTGATCAGGCTCTAGATCACGATCGACTTAGGTTGAATCACCTAAGTCGATAAAACGTGATCGCTTACAATATTTTAGAGCGGGATCGGACGGAAAACCGGAGTCCACTTTTCCTGATCCCGCTCTAGATGTGAGCTTTCAGTAGGTTGTCCATTCGGTCCTCCCACCGTCAGCCGCGGGAATGAGCGTGCTGGAACGTCGCGCAGGACGCCCGACCTGCAATGCACCGCAAACTATTTTTGGCTTGGGTGAACCTTTTTGCCGGCCATGGCGTCAACCCTGACAGCTCATCCATTGTGGCTGAGCCTTTCATTCACGTTCGCCGTAACGGCGATCTCACAACTTGTCAGGAAACCAGCTATGAACCACGTACTTAAATCCCTCGTCTTTGCCGCCGCCGCACTTGGCGTCGCTCTCGCTTCAAGCGTACCGACGCCCGCCGAGGCGAAGGTTCACTGTGTCTACAAAGCCGTAGATACGAGCAAAAGAATGATCGTCGGCTCCGCCACCCACAAAAAGGGCAGCGTGGCGTGTGATCGTGCCCGCAGAGAATGCAACCGCGGCGTCAAATGGGCGCACAAGAAGGCCAAGTTCGGTCGCACGGAAGGGTGCCTTAGGGAGCTTTGAGTGGTTGTTCCGCTTTTGTGCAATTGCAGAACGGCCATGCGCCATCCTTACACAACGTGACAGTGTCTGTTCGGGGCCGTGAGCCGCCCCGTTCAGGCACGTCCGGGGATGGGGACTTCCCATCTCTGAATGACGTTTCGTGCCGGCAATCCTACAATGTGTCCGGGTCACCCCCGTGGTCCCCGCGGAAGGACGACACCATCAATAAACGGAGCGAAAGACACAACTCAAGGCTCAAAACTGACCATTTTTTTGCCTTGCCAGGCCCACTACCGTGCCGTGTTTTTGGATTACCCACCCGGCACAGCAGGCAGGCGCCATTTATTGGCGCGTCGACGCTGGGAACTCTAATCAGGAACTCTAACCAGGAACTCTAACAAGGGATGAGGCCTCCCATGTTGCCACCCTATGCGGCGCGTGTCCGCCGCGGACTGTGCGGTTATCCCGTCGCTCTTCTGACGTTTGCCCTCATGCTGGGTGTCTGCGCACCGCAGCTGCGCGCCGATCCGGGCGATTTTCCCGAGCGGGTGAAGGGACGCGCCGACAGTGCCGGCGAGGTCAGCGTCAGCCACGACGACGGTGTCGTCGACTCGGAGTTTTCGGTCAGCCTGCCCGGCGTCGCGGACCTGATTTCACGGCTGCCGCAAGGCGCGGTCGACGCCGGCGACTTCAAGGTCGACCCGTCTTCGGACGGCAACGCGGCACGGCTCGTCCTGCCCTCGCCGCAGGCGCCGGCGGGTTTCGACGTTTGGGCCG
>JAJFHL010000085.1 GCA_021775615.1 Hyphomicrobiales bacterium | reverse complement strand
GGTCACCGTCATGACCCGGCTGCCGCGCTCCAGCCCGGATGGGCCGGCGGGGCGGCCCGACGCCGTCATCTGGGACCATGACAGCTGGCGCGGCCATCGCAAACGCCGCACCGGCCCGGCCGCTGCCGCCAAGCATTTTGTAATGGTGCCGCCCGAACGGCGGCGCGACCTGCGCGGTCGCAAGGGACGGGGCTTCGACGGCTACCTGCTCAATCCGGTGCGCCGCCTGTCGCTGATCAACTTGCTGTCCGGCGCTGATCCGGATCGAGCCGATGCTGAGCAGCCCGAGCCACGGCCGCATAAGACACCCGGCAACGCACCCCTCAACATTCTGCTCGCCGAAGACAACGAGATTAACGCGATGCTCGCCCGATCCCTGCTGGAGCGCGAAGGCCACACGGTGAAACACGCCCGCAACGGGTATGAAGCTGTGGCGGCCGCGGAAGCGGCGCTCAACGCCGCGGACGTGCCCGGAGCCACCGACGATGCGGTCGATCTGGTCCTCATGGACATGCAGATGCCGGAGATGGACGGGCTGCAGGCGGCCCGCGAAATCCGCCGAATCGAGGCCCGAATGGGCCGTACGGGCCCCGATGTTATCCCCATCGTCGCTTTGACCGCAAACGCCATGAAAGAGCATCACGACGAGTGTCTTGCCGCCGGCATGAACGGATATCTGGCAAAACCCTTCGACCGCGAGGACCTGATGGATGTCCTGACGGAGTGGGGGAAGAGTGTGTTAAAGCATTGAATTTGCGTTGAGAATTCTGGGCGACGCGAATTCCTGCCGTGTTGCCGCCTCACTCGGTGTCATAATCGGCCCGCCCCGGGCGTTGTATCAGGCACTGGATTATCCCTGCGCCTGCGGCATTTCAAATGGCTATCGCGGAGCGTCATCACCCTTTAATATGGGACTGCTTTATGACAATCTGCTAGAACCTGACACGGGATGTATGAAACACGGTTCTTCACTTTGGTTTGCGGCGGCCGTCGAACACGTCGGTAATGCCGGCTGAGCGGTAATCGGAGAATCGGCAACCATGACTGTGAGAGCGCTGAAATCCGTTGATTCCATCGCGCGGCCGGTTGGCGCCGCCGAAGGACTTCCTTTGTCTTCCGGCGCCGAGCTGGGCCGCAAGGGAAACATGATCGTTCGACTGGCGTCGGGCGAGCGTGAGATCGAGGCCGCCCAGGCGTTGCGCTACAAGGTCTTCTACGAAGAGATGGATGCGCGGCCCGACGCCGAGATGCGGGCCAGCCGTCGGGACGCCGATGCGTTCGACGAGATCTGCGATCACCTTCTTGTCGTGACACCGCCGGGCGAGTCGGGTGAGACCGAACCGATCATGGTCGCGGACGGCGAGGTGGTCGGCACCTACCGTCTGCTGCGCCAGGAAGTCGCCGAACAGAACTGGGGTTTCTACAGCGCCGACGAGTATGACATCTCGCCGCTGATCACGGCCAAGGGTTCGGACATGAAGTTCCTCGAGCTTGGCCGCTCCTGCGTGCTTGAGCCGTATCGCACCCGGTTCGTCATCGAGCTCCTGTGGCAGGGCATCTGGAACTACCTGCAGGCGCACAGTATTGACGTGATGCTGGGATGCGCCTCGCTGGAGGGCACCGATCCGAAGGCACAGGCGTTGCCGCTGAGCTACCTTCACCATTACCACCGGGCGCCGGAAGAATGGCGTGTGAGCGCCCTCTCCGACCGCTATGTCGACATGGACCTGCTGCCCTTTGAGGAAGTTGAGGAGCGCGACGCGGTGCGCACCCTGCCGCCCCTGGTCAAGGGCTACGTCAGGGCCGGCGCCTATGTCGGCGACGGTGCGGTCGTCGACCCGCAGTTCAACACCACCGATGTCCTGATCGTCCTCCCCGTAGCCCACATCAACCCGCGCTACGTCTCGCACTTTTCCGGAGAGAAGGTCGAGCTGGTCAACGGCGCGGCGGAGTAGGGGTGCTCCTGATCCAGATTGCTGGCCCTATCGCGCAATCAGCTGTTGATGTTGTACCCCGCCACCGCCGCGATGTTCACCAGTTCCGCCGCCGTTGAATTCAGCGGTGCGATCTGCACCGAATGCTGCAGGCCGACCAGCAGCGGCCCGATCACGGTGACGTTGCCGAGTTCCTGCAGGGTCTTGGTGGCGATCGAGGCGCTGTCGAAGCCGGGCATGATCAGCACGTTGGCCGGTTCCGACAGTCGGCAGAACGGATAGACCGACATGGCGTCCCGGTTGAGCGCCACGTCCGCCGACATCTCGCCGTCATATTCGAAATCGACATCGCGGTCGTCGAGGATCTTGACCGCGTCGCGGATCGGCAGGGAGGTGTCGACTTCCGGATGTCCGAACGTGGAATAGGCCAGCAGCGCCACCCGTGGCTCGTAGCCGAAGCGGCGCGCCACGCCGGCGGCCTCTTCCGCGGTGTCGGCAAGCTCTGCCGCGCTCGGCTGTTCCTGGATCGCGGTGTCGGCGATGAAGACGGTGCGGCCGCGGCACAGCGCCATGGAAACCCCGATCAGCCGGTGCCCGGGCTCCGTGTCGATGACCCGCCGCACGTCTTCCAGCGCCACCGAATAGTTTCGCGTCAGGCCGGTGACCATGGCGTCCGCATCGCCCATGGCAACCATGCAGGCAGCAAAGATGTTGCGGTCGTTGTTGACCAGCCTCTGGCAGTCGCGGAACAGGTAGCCTTGGCGCTGCAGGCGCTCGTAGAGGAACTGCGCGTAATCGGCATTGCGGTCCGATATCCGCGCATTCTGGATCGAGACGGCGTCATGCAGTTCGACGCCGCTCGCCTTGATCGTCTCGTCGATCTCCCGGTCGCGGGCGACCAGGATGGCATCGCCAAGGCCCGATGAGGCAAATGCGTTGGCGGCGCGCATGACCCTGTCTTCCTCGCCTTCGGCGAAGACCACCCGCTTGGGCGAGGCCTTGACCTGCTCGAAGATGCCCTGCAGCGTCCCCGCGATCGGATCGAGCCGGGCGCTCAGTTCCACCACATAGGCTTCCATGTCGACGATGTCGCGCCGCGCGACGCCTGAATCCATCGCCGCCTTTGCGACTGCCGGTGGAATTGCCGAGATCAGTCTGGGGTCGAACGGTGCGGGGATCAGGTAATTCGGACCGTAGTGCAGACGGGTGCCGTGGTAGGCGGCGGCAACCTCGTCCGGGACCTCTTCGCGCGCCAGTTCGGCCAGCGCATGGGCGGCGGCGATCTTCATCGGCTCGTTGATGGTGCGGGCCCGGACATCGAGCGCACCGCGGAAAATATAGGGAAACCCGAGCACGTTGTTGATCTGGTTGGGATAGTCCGACCGGCCCGTCGCCATGATGGCGTCTTTGCGGACCTCGGCGACCTCTTCCGGCGTGATCTCCGGGTCCGGGTTGGCCATGGCGAAAATGATCGGCTTGTCGGCCATGGTCTGAACCATCTCCGGCGTCAGCGCGCCCTTGACGGAGACGCCGAAGAACACATCGGCGCCGGCGACCGCGTCTGCCAGGGTGCGGGCCTCAGTTTCAACCGCATGCGCCGTCTTCCACTGGTTCATGCCCTCTTCGCGGCCCTTGTAGATGACGCCCTTGGAATCGCACAGGATGGCGTTGTCGTGCGGCATGCCCATCGCCTTGATGAGCTCAAGGCAGGCAATGCCGGCGGCGCCCGCGCCATTGCACACCAGTTTCACGTCTTCCAGCTTGCGGCCGGTGAGGTCGAGCGCATTGATCAGGCCGGCGGCGGCGATGATGACCGTGCCGTGCTGGTCGTCGTGGAACACCGGAATGTCCATCATTTCGCGCAACTGCTGCTCGATGATGAAGCAGTCCGGCGCCTTGATGTCTTCCAGGTTGATACCGCCGAAGGCCGGCCCCAGATAGCGCACGCAATTGATGAACGCATCCACATCTTCGGTGTCGACCTCGAGGTCGAAAGCATCGACGTCGGCGAAGCGCTTGAACAGCGCCGATTTACCCTCCATCACCGGCTTTGACGCCAGGGCCCCGAGATTGCCCATGCCGAGGATCGCCGTTCCGTTGGAAATCACCGCGACCATGTTGCCCTTGGCGGTATAGTCGTACGCGGTCTCGGGGTTCTCGGAGATCACCCGCACCGGCACTGCGACGCCCGGCGAATAGGCGAGCGAGAGATCGCGCTGTGTCGCCATCGGCTTGGTGGGCTGCACTTCAAGCTTACCCGGCTTGCCCTGCTGGTGGAACTGCAACGCCTCCTGTTCGGTGAATTGCAGGCGTTTGCCGTCTGATCTGTCGAGCGCCATGGAACTCTCTTTGCTCTGATGGGTTGTTGTGAGGGAGGGTGACTTTAGTGACCGCGCGGGCCAAGCTCAAGGAATTGCGTCTGCAGCACAATGAATGCGACGATGTGCCGGGTAAAGCAAGAGCACATCACGCTCTTGTCTGTGAACAAAGGTTAAGACCCGGCTGAGAAGAGTTTCAGATTTTGCTACTGTGCCGCCCTCAATGAACAAGCACGAATCCATAGCTGCCGAAGCCGCTGGCGCCGTCACGCCGATGATGGCGCAGTATCTCGGCATCAAGGCGGACAATCCCGACTGCTTGCTGTTCTACCGCATGGGCGATTTTTACGAGCTGTTCTTCGGCGACGCGGTTGAGGCGGCGGCGGCGCTCTCCATCACCCTCACCAAACGGGGCAAGCATGGCGGCGAAGACATTCCCATGTGTGGGGTGCCGGTCCATGCCGCCGAAGAGTATCTTCAGCGCCTCATCAAACAGGGCTTCCGGGTGGCCGTCTGCGAGCAGACCGAGGATCCGGCCGAGGCCAAGAAACGCGGCTCGAAATCCGTCGTCAAGCGCGATGTGGTGCGCCTTGTAACGCCGGGCACGCTGACCGAAGACACGCTGTTGGACGCCACCCGCAACAACTATCTGATGGCGGTGGCGCGCGCCGGAGGCGGCACCGCCTATGCGGTTGCCTGGGCCGACATCTCCACCGGCGAGTTCGTCACCGCGCGGACCGATCTGAAAACCCTCGCCGCCGACTTCGCCCGCCTTGAACCCGGTGAAATCGTCGTCCCCGACACGCTCCTGGGCGAAGACGAGACGCGCCATCTGTGGGATGGCTTCGGCCGTGCCCTGACACCGCTGCCGGCAAGCCGCTTCGACAGCACCGGCGGTGAGCGCCGTCTCAAGGAGTTCTTCGGCGTTGCCGCCCTGGAAGGCTTCGGCGATTTCTCGCGCGCCGAACAGGCCGCCTGTGGCGCCCTCCTCGACTACATATCGGTCACCCAGGTCGGCAGCATGCCGGCCCTGAGGCCGCCGGTGCGCGAGCGTTCGGGCGCCGCCCTCCTGATCGACGCGGCGACCCGCACCAACCTCGAGCTGACCCGCACCCTGTCGGGCAGCCGTCAGGGCAGCCTTCTGTCGGTCATCGACCGCACGGTGACCGGCGCCGGAGCACGGCGCCTGGCGGACCGGCTGTCCGGCCCCCTGACCGATCCCGATGCGGTCAATGCCCGCCTCGACGCGGTCGGCTATTTCATCGAGGTCGGGTCCATGCGTGCCGACCTGCGCCGCCGCCTGCGGGCGGCACCTGACCTCATGCGCGCCCTTGCCCGGCTTTCCGTGGGGCGCGGCGGACCGCGCGACCTAGCCGCCCTGCGCGATGGTATCGTTTTGGCCCGTGAGATCGTCCAGGCGATGGGCGACGAAGGCGCTCTGGTGCCCGTGCCGGATGAAGTGGCCGCCCTGCGGCAACATCTTCAAACCGACGATGACGGGCTTGCCGACCGCCTCGCGGCAGCGCTCGACGACGAGGTCCCGATGTTTGCCCGCGACGGCGGCTTCGTGCGCTGGGGACATTCCGATGATCTCGACGACAACCGGCGGCTGCACGACGAGAGCCGCAAGGTCATCGCCGGACTGCAGAGCAAGTATGCCGATCAGGCCGGGGTCAAGACCCTCAAGATCAAGCACAACAACGTGCTCGGCTATTTCGTCGAGGTCACCGCCCAGCACGGGCAGGGGCTGATGGCGGCGCCGCTCAACGAGACTTTCATCCACCGTCAGACCATGGCCAATGCGGTGCGGTTCACCACGACCGAACTCGGCGAGCTTGAATCGAAGATCTCCATGGCGGCGGAGCGGGCGGTGGCCTTCGAGCTTGAAATCTTCCAGGATCTCGTCGAAGCCGTTGCGCAACGCACCCGGGCGATCACCGACATCGCCGACGGCATCGCCGAAGCCGATGTCGCCACCGCGCTGGCCGAACTCGCCCATATGGAGCGCTATGTCCGCCCGAAGGTGGACGACACGCTCGCCTTCTTGATCGAACGCGGACGCCACCCGGTGGTGGAGCGCGCGCTGCAGCAGTCGGGAGAAGCGGAATTCGTGCCGAATGACTGCAACCTCTCGGGCACCGGGCCGCAGGCCTCGGACGCGGAGGTGCTGGCCGGCCGCCTGTGGCTGCTGACCGGCCCCAACATGGCCGGCAAGTCGACCTTTCTGCGCCAGAACGCCCTTATTGCCGTGCTCGCCCAGATGGGCTCCTACGTTCCGGCCGCGGCCGCCCATATCGGTGTGGTCGACCGCCTGTTCAGCCGGGTCGGCGCCGCCGACGATCTGGCGCGCGGGCGTTCGACCTTCATGGTGGAAATGGTCGAGACCGCCACGATCCTCAATCAGGCCGGCCCGCGCTCGCTCGTCATTCTCGATGAGATCGGCCGTGGCACGGCCACCTTCGACGGCCTGTCGATCGCCTGGGCCTGCGTCGAGCACCTGCATGAGGTAAATGCCTCGCGCGCCCTGTTCGCCACCCATTTTCATGAACTGACCGCGCTCGCCGACCGTCTCGGCCAACTCGCCAACGCCACCATGAAGGTCAAGGAATGGCAGGGCGACGTGATCTTCCTGCACGAGGTCGGGCCGGGTGCAGCCGACCGTTCCTATGGCATCCAGGTCGCCAAGCTCGCCGGCCTTCCCGCCGCCGTCATCGAACGGGCAGGCGCCGTGCTCGAGGCGCTCGAGCGCGACGACCGCAACCGTGCCGGCCCCGATCTTGCCGACGATCTGCCGCTGTTCTCCGCCGCCCGCCCGCAAAATCCGGCAACGCAGGGGGGCAAGGCGTCGAGCGCACTGGAGGACCGCCTGGCCGAAGTGCTGCCCGACGAACTTTCGCCGAAACAGGCGCTCGACCTGGTCTACGCGTTGAAGGGCCTGCTGCGGGACGGCGAGACCGGGTAGGAATTTTGCAGAAGAGCGACGTGTCGCTTCCTCTGCGACGTTCCCGCGGAAGCGGGAGCCTACTCGCTGTTCAACCCGGTTTTATCGTTTGAGGTCTAGCCTCCTGTTGCAGGTCTGTATATTCGTGAGCGCAATCGAGGTGCCCTGAGCGGATGCGAGTAGGCTCCGGCCTGCGCCGGAGCGGCGGATTGTGTGAGGCGCCCCCGATGTTCTGAGGTTTCCGGTCCCTTCGAACTCGGCCATTTCCCTTATTGGCTGAGAGTTCGTGATTTTTCGCACACGCAAGAGTAATGTCCGCTCATGACAGGCGATGATCAGACCGCTCTGGACGGCGTGGCGCTCAGGCACGAGCTGACCGCGCTCTACCGCGAGCATCGCGGCAACGATACCGCACTGCGCCGGGCCGTTCTCGACCGGCTGGGTGCGGTCATTCAGGATGTCCGCACCGCCGCCAACGCCCGGTTGATTGACGATGGCGACGGCACCGCCTGCGCCCGCGTCCTGTCCAGCGCGCAGGACGAACTGATCCGTTGCATCCACGATTTCGCGGTGACCCATATCTACCGCGCCATGAATCCGTCGGACGCCGAACGCCTCAGCATTGTCGCGGTCGGCGGCTATGGGCGCGGCACGCTGGCGCCCGGCTCCGACATCGATCTCCTGTTCCTGCTTCCCTACAAACAGACCGCCTGGGGCGAGAGCGTCATCGAATACCTGCTCTACACATTGTGGGATCTCGGCTTCAAGGTCGGCCATGCGACACGCAGCGTCACCGAGTGCATCAGGCTGTCACTGACCGACTCGACCATCGAAACCTCAATTCTCGAGGCCCGGTACATCTGGGCCGACCGCTCCTTGTTCGAAGAGCTGGTGGAGCGTTTCGAAGCCGAGGTCATGGCGGTCGGTGCCCACGAGTTCATCGCCACCAAGCTCGCCGAACGCGATGCGCGCCATGCCCGGGCCGGCCAGTCGCGCTATCTCGTTGAGCCCGACGTCAAGGACGGCAAGGGCGGCCTGCGCGACCTGCACGCCCTGTTCTGGATCGCCAAGTTCTTCTACCGCACCAATTCGAGTGCCGATCTGGTCAAGGCGGGCGTCTTCACCCGCGCCGAGTATCGCAAGTTCCGCAAATGCGAGGACTTTTTGTGGTCGGTGCGCTGCCACCTGCATTTTCTCACCGGTCGGCCGGAAGACCGCCTCTCCTTCGACCTGCAGCCGCAGCTGGCCGAGCGACTGGGCTATGTCGAACGCGACGGGCTGAGACACGTCGAGCGTTTCATGCGGCACTATTTCCTGGTCGCCAAGGATGTCGGCGATCTGACGCGCATCTTCTGCGCCGCCCTCGAGGCCCGCGAAATGAAGGCGCCGCCGGTGATGAGCCGCATTATCGACCGCCTGCGCGGCCGCGGCGAGAAGACCATCAAGGAGGCGCCGCAGTTCACCCTTGCCTCCGGCCGCATCGACATTGCCGGACCCGATGTGTTCGACGCCGATCCGGTCAACCTGATCCGCCTGTTCTATTTTGCCGACAAGTTCGATGTCGGGATCCATCCCGAAGCGCTCAAGATGGTGACGCGGCGTCTCAAGCTGATCAACAAGTCCCTGCGCCGCGACCCGGAGGCCAACCGTCTGTTCCTTGAAATCCTGACCTCGAAGAACAACCCGGAAAACTATCTGCGCCGCATGAACGAGGCGGGTGTCCTCGGCCGGTTCATCCCCGAATTCGGCAAGATCGTCTCGCTGATGCAGTTCAACATGTATCACCACTACACGGTTGACGAACACCTCCTGCGGGCGATCGGCATCCTCGGCGAAATCGAGCACGGCGAGCTGGCCGGCGAACACCCGCTGGCCAACGAGATCATCCATTCGCTCAAGCATCGCACCGCCCTGTTCGTGGCGGGCCTGCTCCATGACATCGCCAAGGGCCGCAAGGAATCCCATTCCATCGCCGGCGAGCGGGTTGCGCGCAACCTGTGCCCGCGTCTCGGACTTTCCGGCGCTGAAACCGATATGGTGGCCTGGCTGGTGCGCCATCATCTGATTATGAGCGACACCGCCCAGAAGCGCGACCTCAACGACTACAAGACCATTCTCGACTTTGCCGAGACGGTTCAGAGCCCGGAACGTCTGAAGCTCTTGCTCATTCTCACCGTCGCCGACATCAAGGCGGTCGGCCCGGGCGTCTGGAACGGCTGGAAGGGCGAGCTTCTGCGCACCCTCTACTACGAGACCGAGCCGGTCCTGATGGGCGGCCATGTCTCGGTGCCGCGCGAGCAGCGGCTGGCCGATGCCCGTGAGATCTTTCGCCAGGAGATGAGAGCCTGGACGTCGGAAGAGGTCGATGCCTATCTGCCGCTCCACTACGCGCCCTACTGGCTCAGTGTCGGCGTCGAACGCCAGGTGATGCATGCCGGTCTGATCCACAAAGCCGAAGCCGAAGGTCTCAAGGTGGTGACCGACGTCGCGACCGACGAGTTCACCGACATAACCGAACTCACCGTCTACACCCCCGATCACCCGCACCTCCTGTCGGTCATCACCGGCGCCTGCGCCGCCACCGGCGCCAACATTCTCGGCGCCCAGATCTTCACGACCAGCACCGGCTGGGCCCTCGACACCATTCACGTCCAGCGCGAGTTCGGTTCGAACGAGGATGAGTTGCGCCGCGCCGGCAGAATTGCGGAACTGGTTCAGGGAAGTCTTGAGGGCAAGCTTCGGATGGCCGATCTGGTGACCCGCAAGGCCAAGCCGGCCAAGCGGGTCAAGGCGTTCTCGGTCGAGCCGGTGGTCATCATCGACAACACCCAGTCGAACCTGTTTACGGTGATCGAGGTCAATGGCCTCGACCGCACCGGCCTGCTCTACGAACTCACCTCGGCCCTTTCGCACCTCAATCTGAATATCGGGTCGGCCCACATCACCACGTTCGGCGAGCGGGTGGTCGACGTGTTCTATGTCACCGACCTGACCGGCCAGAAGATCGAGAACACCGCGCGCCATGGCGCCATCCGGCGACGTCTTCTCGCCGCGCTCGATCCCAAATCGGCCGATACTCCGAAGGCTGCAGCCGAGTGAGCAACGGTCGCTGGTTAAAAGAGAGTTAAGACACCGCGCGGTACATGTGAACCCAGCCAAACAGTTACGGACGCGTCCAGCATGAACTTGTTCCGGTCAGCAGCGACTGTGGGCGGCTACACCCTGATCAGCCGCGTGCTGGGTTTTGTGCGCGATGTGCTGATCGCGGCGCTGCTTGGCACCGGACCGGTGGCCGATGCCTTCGTGGTCGCGTTCCGGTTTCCCAATCTGTTTCGCCGCCTGTTCGGTGAGGGCGCCTTCAATGCCGCCTTCGTACCGCTCTTCGCCAAACGTCTCGAAGAAGAGGGCAGGGCCGGCGCCAGAGCTTTCGGCGAACAGGTGTTCACCGTCCTTCTGGCAACACTTCTGGTCCTCACCATCATTGCCGAAATCGCCATGCCGTGGCTCATGGTGGTCATCGCGCCGGGCTTTGTGGCGGAGGGTGACAAGTTCGACCTGGCGGTTTTTCTGACCCGTATCGCCTTTCCGTATCTCGTCTTCATGTCGCTGGTCGCCATGCTGAGCGGCGTGCTCAACAGCCTCGGCCGCTTTGCCGCGGCCGCTGCCGCACCGATCCTGCTCAACGTGGTCCTGATTTCCGTTTTGAGCATTGCCGCGCTGCTGGCCTGGGGCAACTCGCCGAAAACCGGCGTAATCCTCGCCTGGGGCGTCGCGGTGGCAGGGGCCCTCCAGTTCATCATGCTGGCCGTCGCGTGCTACCGCGCCGGCATGTCCTTCACCCTCAAGCGCCCGCGCCTGACACCCGGGGTCAGGCGTCTCGTGCAACTGGGTATCCCGGGCATCATTGCCGGCGGCATCACCCAGATCAACATCGTCATAGGCACGATCATCGCCTCGCTGCAGGCGGGGGCCGTGTCCTATCTCTACTATGCCGACCGGGTCTATCAGCTGCCCCTGGGCGTGGTCGGCATCGCCATCGGCATCGTGCTGCTGCCTGATCTTTCCCGCCGGCTTGGCGCTGGCGACGGCGCCGGTGCGGATGCCAGCCAGAACCGGGCACTGGAATATTCGATGCTGCTCACTGTACCGGCCGCCGTGGCGCTGGTCGCCATGCCGCAGCCGGTGGTGCAGGTGTTGTTCGAGCGCGGCGCCTTCGGTGCCGCAGACACCGAGGCCACGGCCTGGGCCCTCGCCGCGTTTGCGCTCGGCCTGCCGTCATTCGTGATGATCAAGGTGTTCTCGCCCGGTTACTTCGCCCGCGAGGACACCAGGACGCCGATGATCTATGCCGGCATTGGGATGATCGCCAATGTGGCGGCAAGCCTGCTCCTGTTCTGGCAGATCGGTCATGTGGGCATCGCCGTCGCCTCGAGCATCGCCGGCTGGCTCAATGCCGGCCTCCTGTGGTTCACGCTTGCCCGGCGCGGCCAGTACACCCCCGATATGCGCCTGGTCAGCCGGCTGCCGCGGATCGTGTTCTCGTCCTTCGTCATGGGTGTCGCGGTCTGGGCGGCGGCGGAACTCGTGCAAGATGTTTTCACCTCAGAAGTCGGCCTTGCCGTGCGCATCGTGGTGCTGGCCGGCCTTGTGGCCCTGGGCGCCGCGGTCTATTTCGCTACCGCCAACTTCATCGGTGCGGCTCGTGTCAGTGAGTTGCGCGAACAGTTCCGGCGGTCTTGAGGTTTTGTTCCAGGTCGGCAACAGCCCACTCCCCCGCCCAACCACCCATGACAGAGTACCCTCGGGGTGGTTGGGCGGGGAAGTGGGCCGGTGCCGGGTCCACCCCAAGATGCCCACGCGAACCTTGGAATTTCTTTCGAACTGGGCCATATAGCGCCCACGTCCCATTCGAGAGTTCCTGACCCATGTCCAAGCCACTCAACCGCGTGTTTTCCGGTGTCCAGCCCACGGGCAACCTGCACCTGGGAAACTACCTCGGCGCCATCAAGCGTTTCGTCGAACTGCAGAACAGCCACGAATGCATCTATTGCGTGGTCGACATGCACGCGATCACCGTATGGCAGGACCCGGCCGAGCTGCGTCAGAGCACCCGCGAGGTGACGGCAACCTTCATCGCCTGCGGCATCGACCCGGCAAAACACATCGTCTTCAACCAGTCCCAGGTGCAAGAGCATGCCGAGCTTGCCTGGGTGTTCAACTGTGTCGCGCGCATGGGCTGGCTCAACCGCATGACCCAGTTCAAGGAGAAGGCCGGCAAGCACAAGGAAAATGCCTCAGTCGGCCTCTTCGCGTATCCGGCCCTAATGGCGGCCGACATTCTGGTCTACCGCGCCACCCATGTGCCGGTCGGCGACGACCAGAAGCAGCATCTCGAACTGTCGCGAGACATTGCCCAGAAGTTCAATGTGGATTTCGAAGCCTCCATCGCCGAGGCGGGCTTCGAGGACGGCTTCTTTCCGCTTCCAGAACCGCTGATTACGGGTCACGCCACCCGCGTGATGTCGTTCAGGGACGGCAACAACAAGATGAGCAAGTCGGATCCCTCCGACATGTCGCGCATCAATCTGACAGACGACGCGGACGCCATCGCCAAGAAGATCCGCAAGGCGAAGACCGATCCCGAGCCTTTGCCGGGCGACACGGACGGCTTCGAAGGCCGCCCGGAAGCTGAAAACCTGGTGGGCATCTTCGCGGCCTTGCAGGACTCAAGCCCGCAGGACGTGCTCAACACCTATGGCGGCGGTCAGTTCTCCGGCCTGAAATCCGATCTCGCCGATCTGGCGGTCGAAAAACTCGGACCCATCGGCGCGGAGACCGCGCGCCTCATCGCCGACCCCGGCCACATCGATGCGGTCCTCAAAGACGGCGCCGAACGCGCCCGCGCCATCGCCGAACCGATCATGCGCGACGTCAAGAAGATCGTCGGGTTTGTCGGCGGCTGAACCGCAATTTCCATGCGGGGCCCAGACGCCGCGCCCGGTTGACCATCCAGCCGACCCACAGCGCCAGCGGTATGAAATAGGCCCAGGCAGGAGGCCATCTCAGCGCCACCAGCACCAACCACAGCGACAGGGCCTCCCGCGAATTGATATAGACGTGCTGAGATTCGAGCTGGCCGGTGAGCGCCGCAAACCAATCGCCCGAGGTGCTTTCTCCAAACAGCTTGCTTGCGTCGAACGCGCCGACGGCAATCGAATATTCCGCGGTGTGTCCGATCAACTCGACGCTTTCCGGGATGGCGCGGTATTCCGCCCAGCTTGCCAGTCCGCTTTGACAGGCCAGACGCAGCACCAGGAGAAAGCGCACACCAGTCTTCGTGCTCACTCCGCCGAGCGTCTTCCAGTAGGCGACCTTGTCGGTTCCCCTGAGCCGGGCCCAGGACGGCCGGTCGAACTCATCGCCTCCGTCGAACAGGCGCAGCACCTCCTCCCTTGATACCATGCTCAGGTTAACGTTGACCCGGGGCATGAGCGCCATGTCCGGCGTGCCATGGGAATTGGTGATGAGCACCAGATCGGGCGTGATGGGGGCGAATAGAGACGCGGCTTCTTCAAGCGCGGCCCGCAATACCCCGGCATGCGACAGCGGTGTGTGCCGCAACACCGGATCTTCGAGACCGACGGAGACGGAAAAGCGGCGGGTCTCCTCACGCATGCTGCCCGCGTCGTAGAACCGGTAATGCCCGTCCAGCGCCAATGCGTTGGTGAATATGACGAGGTCGAAATTGTGCGTTTTCGCGGCTCTCATCAGGCCTTCTGTGTCGCGCTCGACCGCCGTGGTGAACTCGTGCATCTCCGACGTCAGAGCGGCGATGATATCCTTGGCGTTCGGATTTCGGCTCTCGCGCAGAATTTCGAACAGCTTTTGATAGTTTTCGGAATTATAGGCGCGATCCGTCGTCTCATTGGCATAGTAAACGATGACCGTGCGCTCGGGGCCGTCCGCCGGACCGGCTGCCGAGACGGCCATATTCAGCACCAGCACTGCTGCGAAGAGCAGCCCAGCCAGCATGTCGCGGGCGATCTGCATGAGTTTCGCCCGGCCGACCCATGCACGACCCGCTTGGATCCGTCACAGGTGGCCGGTGAGGTTTGTCAGAACCCAAGCTTGTAGACAGTCAGGCCCTGGGGGTTTTGGGCTTTGGTGCGCTCGTCCTTCGAGACAGCCGGCGACGAGACGATCAGAAACAGGCCGACGACGGCAAGCGCAACCGCCATGATACCGGTACCAAGAACTTTCTTGCTCATTGTCCACTCCCTAGTTCAGCGGAAATCAAATCGCGTAATTACTGCACATTACATGAACTGTCGCCGTATGGAAATGGTGCTGGAACGCCGCGGTTGCAAGCTAATGCTTGCAGTCGACCGGTGGCCGCATCGGACAACGCGGGCTTTTCTTGGCGAGCAAGCGGTTGTTCTGCAGCTTCGCCGCTTGTAACATTCCGAGTCCACTTTGTTATCCGTCCCCGGGCCCACATGTCGGGCTCTTGGTGATTTCGATCGAGGTTTCCTTCAGCTGAACCGGCTGGACCGACATTTGATCGAATGAGACGTCGGTCCCCGTAACCACTGCTTTGACATCGTCGGGCGTCACCGGCTGGCCGCTCCGCGGCTGCAGGACCCGAATCAGCCCGCCACCGCCATCGAAGGCAAGGTCCCCACGGCTCGGATGAAATCCGAACACGCTTCTCACCCCCACCAGGGCGTGCAGGTGAAACACTTTTTCCCAGTCGGCAACCGTCCACATGACGATATAGCTGGCGTCACTTCCGGCCGCCAGAAGGGTGCCGTCCGAGTTGAACGCGAGGTCGTTCGTCCCACCGCGGACTGCCAGGCTGTTAAGCAGTTCTTGGCCCGGGGGTCGGGAAAGGTCCCAGATGAGTATCTGGTGGTCCGGGCCGCCAGATGCGAGCAGGTCGCCGACTGGGCTGAAATCGAGGGTCAGGACCACCTGCGTATGGCCGGTGAGCGTGCGATGCCGCTCTCCCTGCGCGAGGTTCCAGATTTCGAGGCCACCGTTTCGCCGGCCAATGGCCAGATAGGTACCGCCCGTGCTGAACGCGAGTCTGGTCACCGCAACGCCTACATACTTGGTTAGGACTCGGGCGCGCGCGCCGGCCGAGCCGTTGCGTATCCAGACCTCACCGGCGTAGTTCGACCAGGCCAACACCGCCGATGCGGGATCGACGGCAACACTTGTTACATAATCCGGGCCGGCCTCCAGTTCCTCTGAAACCCTGCAGTCCCGGGCGCTCCAGACCCGGATCCGGTTCGACGGATCCTGATCGGAGGTGGCTGCGGTGACCACGTAGCGGCTATCCGCGGTGAAGCCCAGGGAGTTGACCCATGCGGGATGCTGCACCCCGCAGATAAATGTCAGCCGGCCGTCGGCATCCACCGAATAGGCGCGCGCGATGCCTTCGCGGCCGCCGCTCACAAACACGTTTCCATCCGGGCTGTAACGGCCGATTAGGGTTTCCCGCGGGTCGTCTTTTACGGCGAAGAACATCGGGCGGAGACCATTCATTTCCCACAACCGGGCGATGCCGCTCTCGCTTGCGGTCAGCAACATGGAAGAGTCTGGTGAGAAGGCAAGGTCCACGATCCAGTGATCGTGGCCGTCGATCGTGCCGGCGTAATCAAGCGTCTCGGTGTCCCAGACGCGCACGGTGCCGTCCCATGAAGCGACAGCGATGCGTCTGCCGTCCGGGGAGTACCGCACTTTCCACCGTTTGGCCTCGGGCACCGGCAGCGGCCGACCCGCCAATGCAGGATCTGCTGACGCGACATTCCAGATATCCACTTCGCCGTTGATACTGGCTGTGGTGATCTCTTTGCCATCGGGCGCGAAAGCAACGCTGATCAGGTCGCTTCTGCCGGTCTCGAAACTCCGGAACACACTCCAGTCGCTCGTATTGCGCACCACGACCTTGCCCGAATCTCCTACTGTCACCACGAGATTGCCGGTCGGGCTGAAGCTGATCCCAGTCGACTTGCCGTCATGTTCGTCGAACGAGCGGAGCAGGGTCCAGTCGGTGGTTTGCCATACCGTCAGGCGGCCGTCATAGGATACGGCCGCCAGATAGGCGCCGCTGGGGCTGAAGGAGATCTCCCGGATGTCGCCGGGCAGGTCGCATATCGGGAACGCCTTGCCCTCGGAGAGGTTCCAGACGACGATTCCCTCCTGCGTCGCCGAGGCCAGCCATTTCCCGTCCGGACCGAAGGCGATGCCGACAAGCCGGAGGTTGTGAGCCTTGAACCAGCGCGGTGTGCCGCTCCCGTCAACCCTGTCCACCATGACATGACCGGATCGGTAGCCGACGGCAAAATGCACGCCGTCGCCGCTGAACGCCACGCGTTTGCTCGATTGCGGGACATGAACGATGCGTGACGGCACCATGCTGCCGACCCCCGCCACCTGGATGATCGTCTCTGTGCGAATGTGTTCCTCGGAGGCCGGCATGAACACGGCTGCGATGTTCTTCACTGCGCCGGCCAGCGGTGACGCGAGCATGGAGCCCGCAACGGCAAGTGCCTTGGTTGGTCGCTCTTCCGCCAGGTACTGGTCCGCCTTGGTCAGCAGAGCCAAAACCAGATTGTGATTGGATTGGACATAGAGCGAGAACACGGCGACGGTTGAAACCGCGAGGACTGCTGCCGCGGCGATCGCCAGGCCGGTCCGGCGCCGGGCCCTGCGGGTCTCCAGTTTGGCCGCGGCCTGCTCGTGCTGTCTGCTGGCGAGAATGAACTGCCTTTGTTCGGCCGTGGGCTCGGGGGCTTCGCGCGGCCGTTTGGAGATCCACAGTTCGGCTTCTGCCAGAACCTCGCCGCGCAGCAGCCGTGCTTCGGCAGCGCCGGCTTTGTCGCGTGCGCGGGCCTCGTTCCACCGGCGCGCCAAATCGCCGAGCCGCGTATGTTCCCGCAGCCAGTCGATATTGGTGAGCAATATGGATCTGAGCATCTCGACGGTCTCGTCAAACGTCTCCGATGCACCGCCGCCGAGACGCCAGTGGTCTTCGAACGACAACAGGTGAATGTCGGCCACCGCAGACGGAAGCCCGTCCACCTCCACCGGTTCCAGAACGATCGGCACCAGCCGTTTGGATTCACGCTTTGTGTGCTCAAGTTCCCAATTGCACCACTCCGAGGCGATCGAATGCGGGCTGACGACGAACAGCACCGTGTCGGAACTCCTAATGAACTGCAGCAGCTCCGCTTTCCATTCTTCGCCATAGGGAAGGTTGCGCTTGTCGATCAGAATTTCGATGTCGGCCGCGTCCAACCGGTCTGCGACGGCTTCGGCAAACTCCAGGTCCCTGCGCGAATAGGAGATAAAAACCGTCAGACCAGGCTCGCTGGGGAGCTCCGCGAGTTGTTTTGTGTCCATCACGGTACTCCGCGTCGCGTCGCCGGATCCGGACGCCCGACTTCATAGCGCTTTGTCACTTCGACAGGTCCCGAATGGCCTTCACATCCAGGGCGAGCATACTCAAACTCGTCGGCTAAAGTAAATTCCGCCGAACGCGCCATCGCCGAACCGATCATGCGCGACGTCAAGAAGATCGTCGGGTTTGTCGGCGGTTAGAGCGCTTCATCGAGCATGATGCGTAAGTCCTCAGTCGGATTTTCGGAACGGGTACACGAACTGCTGCCAGTAGCCGAGCGGCACCGGATCGCCGCCGACGCCATAGGCCTCGGGCCATTTGCCTTCCGGCATATGGTGGGTGCCGAACAGGCGGTCGTAGAGCGGGAAGTGAATGGCGAAATTCACATCGATGGCTTCTTTTTCCTTGCCGTGGTGCCAGTGATGGAAGCGCGGCGTCACCAGGAATTTTTCGACCGCCTTGAGGTCCCATCTGAGATTGGCGTGCACCAGCGATGAATAGAAATAGACGATCAGGATGTAGACCTGGATGGCCGCCGGGTCGAAGCCGAGCGTGAACATCGGCAGGGCCGTCACACCGCGCAACAGGGCAATCTCGATGATGTGCATGCGGGCGCCGGCCAGCCAGTCCATGCTCTTGGCGGAATGATGCACCGCATGGAATTTCCACAGCCAGGGGACCTGATGGAACGCCCGGTGGAACCAGTACTGCGCGAAATCCGTCACCACCATGATGATCATTACCTGGACGACAAAGGGCAAAGCCATGACCTGGTTCTGGATGGCGCTCAAGTCGATGGCGCTGGTCACGAAATTGGACGGCGCCATGGTGAGGAAGGTGAGGACCTGAACCAGCATCGAGCTGATCAGGTAATAGAACATGTCCTCCTGCCATTCCGGCCGGAACACCCCCTGGTCGGCCCGGTGCGGAAAGAAGCGCTCCAGGGGCACGAACAGGAAGCCGACGAAAAGGACGTTGAGGATGAAGAAATCCAGTCCGAAATAGAGGCTCGTCGGGTTGGCGTCGCTGACGGACGTTTGCGATCCGCCGAGCAGGGAGGCCACCACGACCAGGGCCAGCGCAGTGCCGCCGAGCACTTTGTCCTTGCTCAGAAGCAGACTTAGCAGGGCAAGGCCGTAGCCGATGAGAAGCACGACATGAAGGAACGGCCTGAGATAGCCGGTCTCGTGAATTGGCATCAGGTCCGGCGTTACGAAAGTGCCCGGGAGCTTCAGGGCGAGCACAAGCGAAAGGCCCGTCAGACCGGCCAGCAGGGCCCCGCCGCCGCTCAGCCAGCCGGTTCCCAGGGCGCGTTGCTCTCTTGGTTTTTCGAGTTCGGTTGTCAGCCGTTTGATGATCGACATGGCTTTCCCTCAGGCTCTTGAATTCAAACACCCTGCGTGGACGCCAGATGTTCGATCAGTCATGCGACAGGCAACGATTCCACCAATTGCCTTCAAGACCACAGCTCGCAGGGGATGTCTACTGCGGAAGACACAGCGGACACGCCCACGGCCCCTGATCGCTCTTGAATCGGTATGGTTACTGTACCCTCACGCCGGTGCGATGCTGCCGCCGCAAGGCTGTGATTGTAGATCTCGCTGCGTTCTTGTTCGAACTCCTGCAGCACAAAGGCGGCGAGCCCGCCCACCACATCGCCTCCCACCACCGCGGCGAGCGCGACAATGTGGTCACCGCCATGCAGGCGGTCCATATAGATCGCGCCGGTCCGGTCCATAGGTCTCCACATCCTCGAAAGCCTCGCCGAACATCGTGATCATTGCATCCGTCAGCGCCATGTCAGTGGATGTCGGCCGGTGAATGTGGAAAGAGATTGAAGATGACATGATCGATGGTGATCCTGATTATCTTGAGGACAGTTCTACTCGCCCCGAAGATCGACGCGAAACGGGTTTGCTAGACAGGGTCATGGCCACCGGCGATCGTGTCGGTCGCGGTTTCGCCGAACGGGTGGATCTCGGCGCCGGGTAGGCCTATGTGAAATGCAGTCTGGAGCGCAGTGACCTGAGTATCGAACACCGTTGAGGCCCAGTGCTCCATGCGCGGCCGCACGACACAGGGCCGGCGATAGCTCGGCATGTCGGAATTGTCGGGATCCAGATCGAGCGCCCAGGCAAAGTCTTCCCGGCGCCGAATGATGGCCTCGCCTTCCAAAAGCCCCAGGTCCGAAATGAGCGAGAACAGGATTTCAGATCCGGCGCGATCGCTTTCCAAGAACCGTTGTCGCGGTGGCGGCTTGCGAGGCACCGGGAACTCCGATCGGATCCACCGGTCGAGAGCGTTGAACGTGGGGAGCGGATCCTCCGAGGGATCGATGACGGGGACGACATCAAGGCTGAAATCTGCCAGCAGATCGCCAAGTGCCTTCAACCGGGTGTGACGGGTTGCAACGAGAAAGTCGAGATTATCCTCGCATTGCGCGTCGCTTAGTTTGGCGGTGGAATTCAAATGCGGCGGCGTGCTCGGCGGATAGTCGGCGAGCAGTGCCATCAAGCGGCGGCCGGATTGCGCGGAACCCGGCGCCATGCCGGAAAAAAGCGAGGCCAGAGCCGCCATGTGCCACTTCATTCGATGCTCACCGTTTGTGGGCGCTCAAGCCGGGCACGAGCCTCCCTTCGGAGCTCATCATGCCGCACCGCCAATCCCTGCCCGTCCCAATATCACCCCTCCAATGTCCGCTTCTGCCGAAAATAGCCTCTAAACGAGACAAGACCTTGGCACTCGTGCGCCGGCAATCCCTCAATTCTGGTGGATTTTAATGGCAATATCAGACTGCCCTGATCGGGTATGCTTGTAATGTCCGCTCTTTAGAATTATTATAAAGACCAACTAGGTTACACTCTTATAGACCAAGGGGTCCGTAATGTTCATTCAGACCGAAGCCACGCCAAATCCGGCGACCTTGAAGTTCATCCCCGGCGAGCCGGTTTTGCCCTCGGGCACACTTGATTTCAGGGCGGCGGAGGAGACCGATGCCTCGCCGATGGCAGCCCGCCTGTTCCAGATCGATGGGGTCACCGGTGTCTTTCTCGGTTCGGATTTCATCACCGTCACCAATGACGGCGGCGACTGGCAGCATCTCAAGCCCGCCATTCTCGGCGTCATCATGGAGCATTACATCTCCGGCCAGCCGATGGTGGTGGGAGATGCCGCCACCGCAGATGATTCAGAAGAATTCTTCGACGAGGCCGACCTCGAAGTCGTCGACACGATCAAGGAACTCCTCGACACGCGGGTGCGCCCGGCGGTGGCCCAGGATGGTGGCGACATCACCTTCCATGGCTACAAGGAAGGTATTGTGTATCTGCACATGCGCGGCGCCTGCGCCGGTTGCCCGAGTTCGACCGCCACGCTCAAAGGCGGCATCGAGAACCTGCTCCGGCATTTCATCCCCGAAGTGGTCGAAGTCCGCCCGGTGATGTAGCCGCAACCGGCGGCACCGTCCGCTCGGTCCCACGCCTTGCTGACATGAGCCTCCCGGCCCCGGGAGTAACCCGCGCGTGCGCCACGGTGCGTCAACCGGATCACCCGATCCGAACTCCGCGATGAGCGATCCTTAACTCTCATGAATTTCCTTGCCCAAGCATCCCAAAGAGGGACACGAGCGGCGGTCGAAGGCCGTCGCCGTCATGCTTTACGCAACCCTTGAAAGGAAACATCATGAACGCGTCAAAGTTCATTGCCGCGCTGGCGGGGGTCGGATTTTCCGCAGCGCTGTTGGCCTCACCTTCCGTCATGGCTCAGGGGGCGAACCCCGGCACCTGGGAGAATCAGTGGGTCTCCGCCGACTCAACAGTTGAGTACCAGGAATATTTCTATGCCGGCGAAGTGGCCGAAGTGATCCTGGACGGATACTGCACGTCGGACATCGACCTGTGGATTTACGATGCCTACGGCATTCTCGTCGCCAAAAGCACGTCTCACGGCTGCTACGAGACCGTCAGCTTCATTCCCCAGCACACGGAGACCTACACCATCGTTGTTGAAAACAACAACAAGCCGAGTGGGTCCGGTTTCGATCTCACGACCCTTTGAGGTCATGGGCCCGGCAGTTCGAGGGGAGCCTCTCCGGAGGCTCCCCTCGTCGATTCTGTGTCCACGGTCAAAATCGCAAACCGTTTCTTCCCGCATTTGCTGACCCGTACATGCGCAGCTCATGTGTTCTGTGCCCTGTGGCCCCACTCCACGCCGCGGCCGCATACGCCAGCGGCCGCCGGGAGGTTCCGACGGCCGCAAGGTCTTGAGTTGATTGGGTTTTGGAGGGCTTAGAAGCAGATCCACTGATACCAGTAGTTGAAGCCGTCCCAGTAATATTCATAGTAACACATTGTCTCGTCTCCTTCGGTGTTGGTCTGAACGGTCCGTTGCCGTTCATGCCCTGGTCTTTGGGATGGTCGGAGACGGTTTCTAAAAATTATTTCATGTCTTTTCAGAACCGCTGGTGCAGCTCCGGCACTGCCCGTCGCACAAACGCCGTCGGCCGCCGGAAGGTTCCGGCGGCCGCAAAATCTGAAGGTTTGTCGCGTTTGGAGGGCTTAGAAGCAGATCCACTGGTACCAGTAGTTGAAGCCATCCCAGTAATATTCGTAATAACACATTGTCTCGTCTCCTTCGGTGTTGGTCTGAACCGCCTCTTGCCGTTCATGCCCTGGTCTTTGGGATGGTCGCGGTGCGGTTTTGCGAGATTTGTGAAATTAATTTCATTTTTCGGCAGTGGAGTTGTTCCACACACAAAAACAGCCCCGGAAGAACCGGGGCTGGTCTTGTTCGTCTCCGGGCCGGAGTACCGTCAGATCGGTATCAGCTGGATGATCTCGTAGGTGGCGCTGTCGTGGACGAAGCAGTAGAGCGCGTCATAAAACAGGTCGTAGTAGTCCACGAAGCAGTCGCTGTAGTCGATGGTCATGAGGTCTCTCCCGAATGGTCTGAGCGGCCCGATGCCGCCGATGGCCTCGCCTTTGGGATGGTCGGCCTGTGTTCCGGGAAAAAACTGGCGCGCCTTTGCAGAATTCCCGGCCAGCTCGGGTGTTGCAAAAGAAACGCGGCCGCCGGGGAGGAGCGAACCCGGCAGCCGCGTGGAAAGGGCAATGTTTCAGCGCGTTAGATCAGGTCCACGCGGTATATGTTTGAAGCATCGCCCTGGTTGACCACCAGGAGCTGGTATTCGGTACCGTCCGAGGGCACAACGAATGTGGTGTACATGAGGTCGGTCTCGTCTTCGTCCATGAAGACGAGATTGCCGTCCTGATCGTAAACGTAAAAATCAAGGTTGGTGCTCTGATCGCCTTCCACGGTCAGCAGGTACTCGCCGCCGGTGACCGAAAGGTCGATCGTGTCGGTCGAATTGCCGTGGACGACGAAGCGCGCGGAATCGGCGTTGGCGGAGCCAGCGGCGCCAAGCGTGGCGGTGACGGCCAGCGCAAACGCTGCGATGAGGTTTTTCATTTGCATGGGTCCTTTCGCGACAGGCCTTCAGGCCTCGTTCCGGCGGCCCTAAACCGCCGCCGTTTCCATACTTTGGGATGGTCGCACAGGTGTTCTGAGAAAAAAATCCGGCGCAGGCGCGCCTGTTTCAGGTGCTCGGGCGAATGCCGCGCCGGAAACGGGCGGCGAGGGCACTGGAAGGAACTGAAAGCAGTCTGGAGGGTCAGATGCGCTCGAGGGTCACGGCGTCGCGTGCCAGGGCGTTGATGTCCGCGCCGGCAAGGAAGTGAGCCGCCCGACCCTGATCATCGAACGTGATCGTCGATGATATGCCCGACTGTGGGAAGCCCAGAAGTCCACGTGCCCCGCGCCAGTCGCGGATGGAGGCAAAGCCCGATGCGGCGATCTCCACCTCGACCCCGCCTTCGGAACGGATGAGGACGATGGAGAGGTTGCGGCGCGCATTCCTGAGCTCGGCCCGCTCGCGCGGCCCATCCGCCGAGGCGGCCAGCGCAATGAAGCTTTCCGATACGGTGGTCGCCTCATCGCCTGCGCTCGGGTTGTGCGCCTTAACGGCACGCAAATCTTCAAACGCAAGCGATGACGCGGTCACCGTCTGCACCGTTCGCATGAACTTGTCCCAGGGTTTCGCGTTGTCGTTCATATCTCTCGCTGGCCCATCTCTTTGCGTTGCGTCAGGCCGGTTGCTGCCGACGGGCGAAATTCAGCAACCTGTCCTGCAGCTCGGTGATGAAACGTTCCACCGTTCGCTGCTGCTTGCCGATCATACCTGAGTATTCGGGATGATCGGCAAGCGTTGCGAGATCTTCGCCCGCAAACAGTGCGATCATCACCTGTTCCTCGCGCTCGTCGATGGCATTGGCTTCGCGGGCGAGCCGCAGCAGGCGGGAGAACTCGTCCGGGCTGCTCAGCATCTGCGATTCCGGATCGGCATCCTCGCCGTCCTGCTCGAGAATGTCATCGTCCGGTAGTTCGTTCACGAACACCTTGGCTGTGCTCTTGCCGGTCAGCGCCTGCGCCATGGGAGAGGCCAGAAACGCCTCCAGCGTGTCGAACCGGGGCACCTGCTCCTGGTTCCAGGCCTGCTGCCACATCTCGGGGCTGGCCTTCGCCAGGATCACCTCTTCCTCGGACTGGTTGAGCACGCGGCGCACCAGCCGGCCGATGGCGCGCAGCTGGTTCAGCGGCACCTCGTCCAGCCAGTCGCCGGGACACAGGCCGACATTCAGGAGTTCAAGGCACGGGCGGTTGGCGGTTTCGACCGCATTGATCATCTTGCTGCAGAAGCCGAGGAATTCCGGCCCCTGTTTAAGCTGCCTGACCCGGCGCGGCGCGGAGGTCGCCGCCTGCCACATCGACAGGGTTCGTGGCAGAGCGGCTGTGTGGTTCTGCAATCTCAGTGTGGGCGCTTCGTCATAGGCGGCGCTCGCGTCGCTGTCGGCCGGGCGTGCAAGCAGGGCGGCGATGCTCGCACTGAGTTCGCGCACATCCGGATCGAGCGATGTAACGTTTCCGCCGCCATCGTCGGCGGCATCGCCCCGCCTTTCCAGCTTTGCGCCCGCAACCGCCTCGGAGGCGCAACGCTGCAGCATGGCCAAGAGGAGGTCGAACGTGACCGATGATGTCTTGCCGCGATTGATGCCGAGCGGCCGGTCGAGAATGCGGTCGAAGTAAAAGTTTGTCAGCGCATTGGCCTCATCCCAGGCGTCCGCACGGCAGAACCGGCCGCCTGCCACATCGTCGCGGTAGGACGGGTTGGCTTCGAGCAGCCGCGTCAGCTTCTGGTAGATCTCGCCGTAGTTGAGGACGACAATCTCGTCTTCCAGGTCCGAGCCGTTGAAGAGATGTGCGATGAAGGCGGCAAATTTCTGGACCGTATGACGCCGGCCGCCCTCGCTTTGGGCCAATCTCCCGCCATCCGCAAGAGGCGGCGAACCGACAGAGGTGAGTGTGGGGTGATCAGTCATAATCCGGGCGCGCGTCCGATGATTTCAAAGATGGTATCGGCGCGCATGACTTCCATCAATGGTTCAATTGCCCAGGTATGCGGTCATCATGACTTTGGCAAGTCCATTGACACGTGCCGGACGCTCCTCGAACCTTACAAATTATCAACTTTCATGCGTCTTCATTGAGGGCTGGGGAGAGACCATATTGAGTGCAGCCGCATACCAAGGTCCGATGATACCTCTGGTCGAGCATGCCGGTGGCGCAGGCGTCCTGGCGAACACATATGTGCTGGACCGGGTTGATACCGCCGTCGACGCATCAGGCCTGCGGCCGGAGATCGCCCCGCTGATGGACCATGGCCTTTATGGCAGTGCGAGCACTGCTCTCAGTTACTTTGAAGCGCATCCTCTGCCGCGCGGCTTCTGCACCGCGATGGCGGGCGTCGTCACACCCCGCCGTCGCTTTCGACTGGGCGTCCGCGAGGAGACCGGCATTCATGTCGCGGAAGACAGAAGCGCCGATCTCGGGCTTGCCCTGGCATTCTTTGGCGCCTCGTCCGGTGTGCCGCTGAGCCATGTGGTCGCCACCGGTTCCCTGAGACGGGGCGACGGTCGCGAACCCGCTTCCGAACCGGGCGGACAGGTTCACAGTGTTTCCGGCCTCGAGCAAAAGGCGCAGCTGGTTGGGGAGCTGATATCGCGCAAACCGGCGGGAGAGGTGGTTTTCATGTTTCCCGGCGCCGCGCTGCGCGGGGACGCGGACGGGTTTTCGCAGGCCATCGAACGCCTGCATGCCCTGGCCAGGAGCGAGGGCGTTGCATTCGCAGCCAAGCCGGTGGACAGCATGATGCAGGCTCTCGGCGAGCTTGGCCTGCGCCGCCAGGCCGGCGGCGGCACCACCTGCCTTGTCGCCGCCCTGGCTGTAATTGCGCTGGCTGGGTACCTGGCGGCGGACCGCTACATGAACCGGCCGCTTGCTCTGAGATGGGACAAGCTGGACTGGCATGGCGAGCTGGTGCAGCTGCCGGTCATGGCGGTGCCAAGGACGGACGATCCGGGCGCCCGCGATCTCTGCGCGATCGTAAAAGGCGCCGATCAGGTTGCGGTCGCCGAAATCGGTTCGGTGCTGCTGTTCGCCGTGGCGGACGATGCAGGCAAACTGCCGGCGAAATCCTCGATGGCGCTGGTTGCGGTGTTCGAGCAGACCGTGCCAAGCGTCCTGCCGCTCACCGGCGCCCGGGAAAAGACAATCAAGGGTGAGGATGCCAGCTGGATCAACTACGATTTTCAGGCGACTGTCGAGGAGCCGGCCGAATACACCCGGCTGATGGTCGTCGCCCGGCGCTACGGCGCCATAAACCTCGACCGCCTCAACGAAACGGTCACCGAAATCGCCAACGCACCCGGCAGCAACAAGGTTGCAGCAGTGTCGAACTATCTTCAAACGCATTATCCCGGATACATCGAATTCGGCTATCGCTCGACGGATCAGGACCTGCCATGCACACTCGCCCACTAACGAGCCGCGGCGCCATTGCGGCGCTCGCCATCGCGGTTGCGAGCGCTTGCAGCGTTCCAGCGCACAGCAGCGGGGAGAAAAGCGCCGAGACGTTATGCGAAAGGCCGTTCACCGTGTGCGTCTGGCCGGGCGCCGCGAGCGATCAAGCTGACGACACGGCTGGCCGGCGCAAGTTCAAACGGTTCCTGCGTCTCGTCGCGGATCTCTCCAAGACCGTGAAGCTTCGGTATGCGCGCGCGCCCATCAAACCTGCGTCAATGCGATGTGACAAGACCCTGACCGGCGACGCGCAAATGGACCTGGTGATCGACGCGCTCTACGGCGATGCGCCCGCGCCCGCCGCGGCGGAGCTGATCACCCGTGCTGCCGGAGAGGATGGCGACACCATTGAAGACGGCGATGCACCGGGATGCGGCATCGCCTTCAGCTTCAGCATTGATACGGAGTTTCGGTCCGGATCACCCGCATGTGGCTTCGACATTCTCGTTGCCGACAGCGGCTGGCCGACCGACGCAGCATCGGCCGCCGTCTACCGTCCGGTTGACTGGAATGGCGACACCGTGGTGATCGGTGAGCGTGCGACGGTCCGGTTGCGGCCGTCGCCGGCGGGTGTGGCAAAGCCGGTGGCGTGGGTGCAACTCATCGCCGTGGGCGCTGTCGGCGAGGAAGCCGGCAATGCCTATGGAACGATTTCGTTGCTGACCGATGCGGTCGAGTTTGAGATCGAAAAGCCACTGACGATCCGCATCGGATGCGGCACTGCCGAGGTCATGACCCGGGGCCTTAACAGGCACCCAACATTCAACAGCAAGACGGTGACGGGTTTCCTTGACCGGTTGGCCGGCGGCAAGAAAGCCATTGGCCCGGAAATTCACCCGATAGATTTGGACAGCCTGAACGGGGCCGGCGATGGAGCGAAGGAAACAGAAGTTGCCTGCACCGCCAAGCAGTGCGGAACGCTGCGGATCGCGTTTGAGCCGGAGTCACCGCAGTGACGCAAATCGGGCGGCCGCGTGGGGCGGGCGCCCGTCTTGTCCGCGTCAACGCGCCGCTTACTGCATCTGCCGGTTGATCCAATCGGTGTACTGCGAAACCCGTGAATAGAACGAGAACAGCTGCGGATAACCGCATTTCACCTTGCGGTCGTCGCCGTCTTCCTCCACCAGCGGGAAGATCCCCCAGCTGACCACGCCGACCTGCACGAAACCACCGTTCGCGCTCTTGACCACGAGTGGTCCGCCGCTGTCGCCGTTGCAGGCGCTCTTCTTGCCGGAAACCAGTCCGGCGCAGATCATGTTCGAGGTGATCGGGCCGAGGGACTTCCCGATGATGATCGAAAACACTTCCTCAAGAGTATCGATCGGCACATTTGTCATCTGGCTGATCTCTCTGAGGCGGTACGCGACGAACGGCTTGCGGTCCTCGACGATATTGGCGTTGCACATCGCCCGCTTCTGGATCTGGATTTCCGCTTCGAGGAGTTCCACCGGGCTGTCGCCGGTCGCCATCTTGCCCCAGCCGGTGACAATCGCGTTGCCGCCTTCAGGACCGTATTGCGTCTCCAGTTTGTCATCCGCCAGCGAGACCGCCCGGGCCGCCGGGCCGCCGTCTCCGGTATAGGCCGGGGCGGCAAGCTTGATCAGAGCGACATCATTGTCGAAATTGTTGGCGTTGTAGCCTTCGTGCCGCGAAATGCTCTCGACCTTGATGATCTCGCCGCCAACCAGCTGGTTGGTTCCGACCAGGATGAGCATCTCGACGGGATGCGTGTCTTCCAGGGTGCCGTCGTCATAGGCCTTCGTCACGCAGTGCGCCGCGGTCAGCACCCATTGCGGCGCGATCAGCGATCCGCCGCAGAATTGTGCATGCCACTGCGCATACTGCTGGACCTGCGGGTCGTTGTGTTCCTTGGCTTCGGCCAGGGTCGCCGAGCTGATCAGCGCCACCTGCCAGGGCCACGCGCCCTGCTTGGATATGGTGCCGCCGATGACCTTGGGAGTTTCATCTTTTGCCGCGAGCCTCTGCTGCGCCATATAGTCGGCGATCCAGAACGCATCCTTGGCCATCGCGCCCGGCACGCTTGTCGAAATGACGGCGATCGCCATAAGTGCGGTGAATGTGAATGCTCGTATGATCATGTGACGTTTCCCGTTTTGTTGGTTCATTTGCCGGTCATCAAGCCGGCTTGCTTTTCACTGGGACGCGGCCCGCACCCGTGCCGTCAGCGCCCATAGTCTACCGCTTCATATTCTGAGAGATCCAGTCCGTGTAGTTGGCAACGCGGGCGTAATAGGAGAACAGTTGCGGATAGCCGCATTTCACTTTCCGGTCATCGTTTTCGTCCTCGACGATGGGGGTTTGCAGCCAGCTCACCACGCCGATCTGGACGAACCGGCCGTTCGCGCCCTTGACCACCAGTGGCCCGCCGCTGTCGCCGTAGCATGAACTCTTGCGGCCCGAAACCAGTCCGGCGCACAGCATGTTGGAGGTGACCGGGCCTCTCGCCTTCGCGGTGAGAATGGAGAACACCTCTTCGAGCGTATCAATCGGGACGTTGGTCATCTGGCTGATCTCTCTGAGGCGGTAGGCCACCAGAGGCTTCAACTCGCTGAGGATATTGGCGTTGCAGGTTGCGTTTTTCTGGATCTCAAGGTCTGCTTCCATCAGGTGGACCGGGTTTTCTCCGGTCTCGATGGTGCCCCATCCGGTCACGGTCGCACCGCCCGAGCCGTGCTCGGCTTCGTCCAGTTGCGATGCCAGCTTGATCGGGCCGACGGTTGGACCGCCGGTTCCGGTATAGGCCGGCTTTTCCAGCTTGAGCAGGGCGATGTCATTGTCAAACGTGGTCGCCGAGCCGCCGTAATTCTCGTGACGGACAACCTCGGTGACGGCGATCAACTCGCCCTGGACCAGATCGTTTGTGCCGACCAGAACGCGCACTTCGACCGGATGGATGCCTTCGATGACGCCATCGTCATGCTCCTTGACGATGCAGTGCGCAGCGGTCAGCACCCAGTGCGGCGACAGCAGTGTGCCGCCGCAGAACTGGGCAATCGCCTGTGCATAATGGCGTACTCTTTCGTCCCCGTCGGACTGCGCTTGCGCGAGCGTCGCGGAGTCGATCAGAGCAACCTGCCATGGCCAGGCGTCCTGCTTGGCTATGGCTCCGCCGACAACCCTTGATGCCTGGTTGATGTCCGCCAGGCGTTTTGACGTGATGTAGTCGGCGATCCAGAATGGCTCTTTCGCCCCGGCCGGCTGGACGCTCATCAGGCAGACGGCGATGACGAGGTGTGAAAAGCAAATGAGAAGACGCTTGGTCATGTTACGCAGTTCCGTGTTTTCTATGTGTGGTGGTTCCTGTTTGTCTCGAGCAATTCCGGTGCGCCGCCACGTCTGATCACCAACGCGCGCCGGAGCCCTCTCACTCCGACATGTTCTGTTGCAGCCAGCCGGTGTACTTCGATACCCGGGTATAGTAGCCGAAGAACTGGGGATAGCCGCAGCGCACATTGCGTCCGTCGTCATTTTCCGGCGAGAACGGGATGGCGCCCCAACTGACGACACCGACCTGGACGAACTCGCCGTTTGCGCCCTTGATCACCAATGGGCCACCGCTGTCGCCGTTGCAGGCATCCTTGGCGCCTGATACCAGCCCGGCGCAGATCATGTTATCGGTGATCGGTCCGCGTGCCTTCTTCACGATGGTGGAGAAAACATTCTTCAGGGTCTCGGCGGGCACGTTGGTGTATTTGCTGATTTCATTGAGATAGCGGCGTATCGTCGGCTTGCGGTCATCGATGATGTTGGCATTGCAGGTTGCGGTTTTCTGGATCTTTATGTCCGCCTCCAGAAGCTTCACCGGAATGCTCTCGCTTTCCGTCAGGCCCCAGCCGGTCACGGTCGCGGTCACGCCCGTATCGGCATATGTCTTTTCCAGTTCGGCCGTTGCAGGCGTCACCGCCCGCATCGTGTCGGTGCCATTGCCCTCGAACGCGGCGCTCGAAAGCTTCACCAGTGCGATGTCGTTGTCATTGGTCAGCGGGCTGTAGCTGTCATGCACGATGATGCGGGATACCGTGATACGTTCGCCTTCCAAAAGGTCGTTGGTGCCGACCAGTATCTCGATGGCGCCCGGCTGCCATGTTTCGAATGTGCCGTCGTCATACATGTCGACGACACAATGTGCCGCGGTGAGAATCCACTCCGCTGAAATGAATGAGCCGCCACAGAACAGCGCCTGGTACTGGGCCTGATCGCGGACCCTTTGATCGTTGTGCTCCTGCGCCTGCTTGAGGCGGCTGGTGCTTATGATGGCCACCTGCCACGGCCATTCCCCCGGATCGGCAAACTCGCCGCCCACCACTCTGGGCTGCTCGCCTTCGGCGGCGAGGCGTTTCTGACCCACATAGTCGGCCACGGATCTGGGAGATTTTGTTTCTGAGACCGCCGGCGTTGTCTGGGCGGCGGCGATCAACAGAACGCTCAGGATCAGTGCCGGCGCCGCACCGGCGGCACTGGCCATTTTTCGCCGCAATCCCCCGCAAAGTGTGAATGCTTTCGACAGTGTCCACATGTGCCGGATATCCTTTCGATGACTTTGCGGAATGGTAAGCACAGCATAAGCCGGGCGCAAGTTAACTCCGTTTCATCCCGGCCCAGACCCATCCATATGAAGATGAAAGGGCCTGCGCGTCATCCGCCTTCGCCGACGACCACGAACGGCGCCCAATAGGAGGGGTGGCTCTCCCACTCGGTTCCGCTTTCTATCAGCCGCAGTACGGAGCGACGGAAAGCTTCGGCACGCCCAAGACCCGGGGTCCGGTTGAGCTCATCGAACAGGCCGGTCGTCAGATCCACTGCTGCTGAGGAATAGACCGGCCAGTGCGAAACCAGCAGGGAGCGGGCGCCGGCATAGAAGAACGACTTGGCAAGGCCGGACAGGCCTTCCCCGTCGGAGCCGCCGGCGCTTGATGCGGTGTTGCAGGCCGACAGGATCACCCAGTCGGCGTCGAGCCTCAATGCGGCGATCTCGGACGCCTTCAGAAGACCGTCGTCCCGGGCACTGGCTTCGTCCGGAGGCGTCAGCACCAGGGCCGGCTCGTCGAGACCCTTCAGTTCGCCTGTAACGAGCCCGTGCGTCGCGAACGCCAGGACCCGGCGGTTGCGAAGCTCGGCGGTCTTTACGGCGCGCTCCGTTGCGTTCTCGCCAAGATAGACGGCACCTTGATCGGCGCCCAGCGCCGCAGCGATCCGCTTGAGTTCATCGGCACTCTCCGGCAGCGCGGTGAGTTCGCGCAGCGTGTGAACGTCATCGAACACGCCGCGGAACGGCTCGGCGGGCTGCCCGGCACGTGCAACGGTCCTGACCTCGGGCGGGGCCTCCCCGCCGATCCGGGGATCGCCGAACCCGGCAAACGGCAGCCTGTCCGCGGCCGGCGTTGTGGCGAACTTGCGCAGGGCCGCCAGGCTCGACACGGCGGGCAGAACGCTCAGCGCATGGCTCCGGATCAGCCAGGGGGCAGCTTTCACCGTGGTCTCGGCCGTTGGCGGCGCGGTCACGAGCACGGCGGCTGGCAGGGTCTGCAGGGCGCCATCGGCGACAATGATCAGGTGCTGGACCGATGCCAGCTCCGACCTGAGTTGGCCGAACAAAACGTCGAACAACTCATAAGCGGTCTGGAGGTCAAACATGACGGTGCCCCGGGCGTCCGGCTGCGGTGTGAAAACGCCGCGGGCGCCCTTGGCGCCGGAAGGGTCGAGATTTGCGCGCAGCCGGGTGACCTGTGCGCGAATGCTTGCGCGAGTGGCGTCCAGCCGCACCCAGCGCACACCCTCCGCCGACTTGGGAATGAACCACGCGTACCCCGCCGCGTCGGTGAAGACGAACTGCACAAGCGCCTCGCCGGTCTTGAGCAAGGCATGGACGTCCGCGGGGCTCAGGGTGGGAGGTGCGGCGAGTTCGGCGAAATTGGGCGCCGAATTCCGCAGTTCGTCCTGCAGCTCGGCTATCCGGCGTTGTTTCTCGGTCAGCGCCTCGTCAACCGCGGCAATTTTCTCCCGGTCGCGCGTCGCGGCCGGTTGTGTCACGAGCCGCACCTGCTCGAGCTTGAGTTCGGAATGGCGCGCCGCGAGGTCCTGCCATTCGCGCAGAGCCTCCGACAGTTCAGGCGAGGCCAGTTGGGATCGCGCGGCCATCTGCATCACAACGGCGGCAACGCCGCCCCGCGTGGCATGCTGGCCGGTCTCGAACGTCGCGCCGTCGTCTTCGCCTTTGCCTGTCCGCAGCTGCCAGGCCGCGCGGAGCAGTCCGTCCAGTATCTCGCGTTCCAAACGCCCTGCGGTCCGGTCGAGGCCGCGGCGCGACGGGTCGCCGGTGCGCGCGGACCGCCGCAGGAGCTGAAAGGCCTCGCCATAGCGCGCATGAGCTTCGCTCAGCCTGCCCGCGCCTTCCAGGGCCTGGCCCAGATGCAGATGTATCTCCGCACTCGCGGTATCGGTAAAGGACCAGGCGTCGAGATTGCCGTTGATTTGCGCAATGGCCGTATCGAAGTCGCCCTTGGAGCCGGCGATGCGCGCCCGCAGATGATTGACCAGCGGAACCAGATCGGGCGCGCGTTTCTCGATGATGTCCGCCGCCTCGTCCAATGTTGTTTCGGCCTCAGCGATGCGGCCCTGCTGAAACAGGTTCGATGCCAGGTTGAAAAGGCTGCGGCCGATATCCTTGTGTTCGGGATCGAGCCTTGTGCGCAAAGCCTTCTGGACCAGCCTGTGCACCGCTTCGGCGTCTTCGAGTTTGCCTTGGTCCTGGTACAGGCCGGCAAGTATCTCCCGGGTTTCAAGAACATAGGGGCCGTTCTCACCCTGGGTCGCGATGTCGATGTCGATGACCCGGTTCAGGACCCGTTCGGCGTCCGCATAGAGGGCCTGCTCGCGGTATGTTTCCGCAATGCTGATCAAGGTGGTTCCGATCCCTTCTGGATCGGACCGCGACGCATTCTCCTGATGCTTCAGCGATCGGAAATACTCCCGCTCCGCATCACGGTAACGGCCCTTCTTGCGGTAGAATTCGGCAAGAGACTCTATGCTGGAGGAGAAGGTGAGGCTGTTTTCGCCGCGCCGTCGTTCGTCCTCCGCAATGCGTTGCTTGTAGATGTGCTCGGCCTGCGCGTCGTCTCCCAGCGCGTCGAAAGACATGGCGAGAAATTGCAGCTCGGTGAAAAAATCACCACTGACGACGGGCACGCGGACGTTTCGTGCCCGCGCCAGGAGCGCCTCAGCGCGCGCTTCGTCGCCACTGTTGCGGAGTGCGGCCGCGAGGAGCAGTTGTGTGTTCAGTGTCGCCGCATGGTCTTCGCCCAGCTCCGCCATGCGCAGGTCGAGCGCACTGCCGAGCGCGGCGATCCGCTTGCTGGGCTGGTTTGTGTTGAAGTAGTCGCTGGCAAGACGCTCGAACTGTTTCGCCCTTTCCAGCGGTGTGCCGGATATGTTCCGGCTCGCAATGGCGGCGGCCCGGGCGGAGTATTCAGCCGCCTTGGCTTCGTCGTTCAGGCCAAAGAGCCGGTAGTAGTTGGCCGCCAGGTCGCGGTAGTAGGAGATGAACCGGGGATCGCCCGGTTCGAGGGTTTTCTCGAGCACGGCCAATTGCCGCTCGAAATACTGCACGGACCTTATGTGGTCGCCGAGAGACTTGTACTCCCAACCGATGTCGCCCAGCGAGTCGGCGAACTGCGCACTCTCCTCGCCAAAAACGATACCAACCCATTGAAGATGGTTTCCGATGAACGCTTCCAGCCTGTCGAGGTTCCCGGTCATCGAGATTTCGGAGATTTCATGGACTTCTTCGCGGTGCGAGAGCTCCACCATCTCTTCGAACCGCGAAGGTGCCCCGGCATTGGACCGCGCCGCCTTCTCATCGCGGTAGAGATTGGCTATGAACCGCAGCTCGTCGTCGAACAGGCCCTGCACCCGCCCTGACTTGAGCATCTTGTCGAACGTGTCGGCCAGCAACGATTTCAACGTTGCCGAGTAGTCGGCACTTCCGCGTTCAAGCACATGTTTGTAAACGGTGAACATTTCCACCAGCTCGGGAGCTGCATCGGCGGGGCGACCCAGTTCCAGGAGCGATGCAACAATGGCGTCCCGCACCTCCCAGACCCGGGCGTCAAGGTCGCCATATTCCTCGATGAATACCTTCAACACCTGACGGTACGACGTCACGGCGGGTTCGTGGTTGCCCTGCCTGACGGAAATATCGGCCATGTGTGACAGAAGTTCAGCAACAACGGTGCGCTTCCCGTCCGGCTTGTCGGCCTCCCGCTGCGCCTCAACCGCATATATGTCGAAGGCCTCCCGCAAGTCGGCCGCGCCGCCTCTTGTCTCGAGCAGTTTCGGCAATCTCTCGCGGGCCATCGCGATGCCCTGGCCCGCGGCTTTGCGGTACCACGCGATGGCCAGGTCCGCATCGCGTGGCACGCCATCGCCCAGCTCATGGGCCGCGCCGAGCAGCGCCTGCGCGATGGGATCGCCATTGTCGGCCAGCGGCCGCAGCTCCTCGGCACTGAGGGCGCCGTAGTCGGGGCTGGCGGCGTAAATCGGGTTTTGCGCGGTCGCCAGGGCGCACAGCGCCACGGCTACGATCAGAGCAAGTCGAATATGTAGAAAGCCTTTCACCCTTTCCGCTTTCCCCGGGCTCAACCGGCAGCCGGCTTCGCGGCTACTTTTGATTGACCCTCGGCTTCATCGCCCCTCTTGGCCACACAGACCAGGACCTGCTCTCGATCCACAATTCGCGGCTTTTCGAGGACCGAAACGTCCCCCGTGTGCGCTGGCCGCCAAACACCAGATCAGTGAGCAGTTGAGACACGGTGCTACCGGCGCCCCTGACCGAGCGGGTGCCGACCGCGGAGAGGGCGGGCTGCGCAAGATGTGAGAGATCGGTTACATTGCTGCCGTCGACCTCGGCGGCGATGATGTAGATGTCCTCACGTCCGAACGACCAGGTGTTTCCGGCTGCGCCGTTCGGGCATTCGGCACACAACATCATGCTTGGGCCGCCGAACAACCTGAGCTTCTTGGGTTTGTTGCCGTCGATTCTGTTTCCGCCCGGGTGTTCGGGAAATAGAACATGAATTGCACCGCGCGCATCCTTGTAGAGCACCGTGACGTCCAGATGGTTGTTGCCGGTCTTCTTGAGCGTAATGCTGACTTTGTCGCATTGCGTCAGATTGCCCGCGATATCCTTAAGCTCAAGCACCGGCAGATTTATCATGTCGCGGCATTCGGCAATGAGATCGTCCGGCGTTTCGGCCGACAGGAGGGCACGGTCGCTTCGCTCCACTTCGATTTTGACGTCGAGCGGCATGGGTTCGGGCAATGCCTGGAGCTTGCGCTGTGCGTTCATCTCACGCGACGCCGTTGCAAGATTTTGTATCCGTCCCAGTTGCGACAGCAGTTCCGCCAGCTCTTTTGGGTTGGGTGTTGCCCCCTTTTGCGCTGGCCAGGCAATGCTGGAGGGGACCGCGGAAATTCCCGCCGGGGTCAGTCCATCGCTGTCGCCGAACCACAGCCGGCCGTCCTTGAAGCCGACGGAAACATTGTACGGGTCCTGATTGAACTCCACCTTGAGCCCGAGCTTGCCGTCGCGCGACATCGCTTCGACCGTCTCCAGCGCGGCTTTCAGCTCGCTATAATCCGCCGGCTTTTCGCCGTCGTCCACGAGCTGCGGCTCCGACAGGCGCAAGACCACGTCAATTGCCGGTTCTATCAACCGTGCAAACTTCGCATTGGCGATTTTCCCATCATCCGCATCCTTGCAGTAGAGCCCGGACGGAGTGTCCTCGCACGGATGCTTAATGGTCTTGAATCTTGCGGTGAGCGCGAATGATGCTCCGATCTGAATGTGCCCGACGATGTCATCTTCGGCGGCGGCGGGATCGTCGTAGACCGCAAGAACCGAACCCTTCCGCAGCCCGTGCAGCTGACCGGCATCGATCGTGTTCTCGGTCGACAGCCGCCATGTCCGGTTACCTGCCGCGCCGGGGTTGAGGGGCACGGCGTTCATGGCGTCGGGCGACGCCTCCCAGGCCGGCCACTGCGAGCCGCTGCGGGCGGCCTGAAACCTCTCAATGTCGAATTTGACCGCATCGAACAATTGCCTGAAGGTGAGATGCGGATCCGATTTCAGGCGCTGCGAGAGGTGAGCCGTAAACAGGCCATAGAACTTCTTCTGCGTCCCCTCGGCGGTTTCCGTCTCCATGGCAACTTCGACCGCCTGCTGAAACGATTGCGCCGCGAAGAACGCAACAAAGCTGCCCCGCTCCTCGCCGTTGCTTTCGCTTCCGCTGGCCGTGGTGAGATCGTCGGGCTCCTCGACGGTCACTCTCGCGCCGCCCTCGGGAATGTTCAAGGTGCTGGCCCGCACCTGCCGCGCCCGCACGCCGGTTTGGGCGAAACGCGTGCCGCTGCCGGAGTGGCAGCTGTCCATGATGAGCCAGACCGAGGCGTTCTTGGCGCGCATGGCCGAAACGAGGTCGCCCAGTTCATCGTCGACAATGGCATTGGGGATGCCCGCTCCCGTCTCACTACTGCCGCTCCATTCGCGAATGTCGATGGGAAGGAAAAGCTCGTCGAGACCGTCCTGCTCGTCGTTATTCTGATCCGGCTGGCGGGTGCCGTGACCGGAGAAGTAAAGGGTGACGGCATCGCCTCCTTCCGTCTTGTCATCGAGCTTCTCTACCAGGCCGTTCAGCGCGTCCATGATCGCCGCACGGGTCGGCAGCGTGCTGCCCTCCACGCCGTCGGAAAGAACGGTTATGTTCTCCGCCGGAACACCTCTTTGCTCCAGCGCTTCGCGCATCAGGCGCACGTCGTTCTCAGGCCCCTGCAGGTCGGAGACGCCCTCCAGCTCGTAATTCCCAACCCCGACGATGACGGCGTAATTGGCTGCCTGGGCCGGTGGCGCAACGCCGAACAGAGCGGCGGCAACTGAAACCGCGCAGGCGATCCTGCGAAACCTTGTGTGCCATGCGGTGCTGACTGAAAGACGTGTGCTCCGTTTCATACCAATGCGTCCTTTACCTGTGAAGCCATCTCAGCATCGATCAAGACTTTCGCTCTGGCAAGTTACAATACGGAGAGCAAAAGACCGCCAAGGTCCCGATTTTCGGCCCGCACCGTCCGCGAGACGACGCATGTTTCTCTCCAAACTTAATCCAGCCGGGCCGATGCCGCGTCGTATGCTCTGCCGTGCCATGTGAAGTAGTCGTCGTATTTTCGGTCGCCCACCGACCTGAAGATATCCCGGGCCTCCTCAAGTGCCACCCGGCCGTCCGCGATCACCGACTTGGAGCCGCCCGATACACCGATTTGAAACAGGACATCGGCGTAGGCCTCCAGCGTGCCGGCTCTGGAAAACCTGTCGCGCTCGATGGTTTGCACCTTCAGTGCTGCTTCGTAGGCCGTTGCCGCCTCGCTCCAAAGCGCGGCGTTCCGATCGAGCCCGGCAAGTGCTGCCAGGGCCCGGCCCAGGTTGCTGGTGACCTCGGCCCAGGCAACAGGCACCCGGCCGCGCTGGAGTTCCTCCAGTGCGCCCCGGTGCGCCGCCACGGCCCGCGTCAGCAGACGGCGGTCGCCGCGGCGCGCGCCGAGCAGTCGCAGGGCCGAGCCCAGATTGTCCATGCTCTGTGCCCATTCCAGCGGGACGCGATCGCGCCGGCGCTCGGTCAGCGCGGTTTCGAACAACGCCACCGCCCGCTCCAGATTGTCGGTTTGCTTTTCGCGTTCACCCAGAACCGCCCTGACCGTACCCAGATTGTTGACGACGCCGGCCCAGTGCATCGGTTGTTTCTCACGAGTGAGTTCGTCGAGCGCCGTCTCGTAGGATGCGGCGGCGCGCTCGAGATTGGTCTTGCCGGTCTCCCGCCGCCCGATGATCTGATAGGTCGTGCCCAGATGATCGTGGGTGCCGGCCCATCGTTGCGGCAGGGCTTCGCGGGTGCGCGCTTCAAGGGCGAGGTTGAAGGCCTCTATCGCCTTCTCCAGAGTGGCCAGATCGGCGCCGCGTTCGCCGAGGATCGAATAGGTCTCTCCGACCTCGTTCCAGATCTTGGACCAGTCCGCCGGGTTTTCTTCCCGGCGCACATGGGCGAGTGCCTGTTGGTAAATGCCGATGGCCTTTGCGAGGGCGGCGGAGTCGCCCTTGTGATTGCCGTGGTCGCGCAGGCGTTCGGCTTCGCTGCGCTTGTACTGATAGGCCAGCGCCTCATCCCACGGCTGCACTTGGCGATATGCCAGCCCATACATACGCGATGCGGTCTTGTGCTCGAAGGCGAAGGTTGCGTCCATGGCATGCCGGACGAAGGCCGCCGCGTATTGCAGCCGGCGCTCTTTCAGCCGGACCTGGGTGACATCATCCTCACGGCTCAGCTCTATTGCCCGCTCGCTCGCCGCATTGCGATACTCCAGGGCAAGTTCTATGGCGCCTTCCTCCATGGCCCGGTCGGCAAGATCCGTCAAACGCGCAAACTCGGTGTCGTCAGGAAAGACCAGATTGCCCTGCCGCTGCGACCGGCGCAGTTGCATCACGACATTGCGCAGTAGATCTTCAAGCTCAGCGGTGCCGGCGGACGTTTCGCGCTGGAACTTCTTGAGCATGCCGTACACCGCATCAAGCGGCAGCCTGTCCCGGCCGGCAAGCGTCTCCACGAAACGCCGCGTATCGTTCGGCGTGGCGGCAATGGTCAGGAGCAGCGTCCGCCGGGCGCCGCGCAGTCGCGCTTCGTCGCCGGAAGTGTCTTCAGCGCGGGCGCCAAAGTAAAGAAACCGCCTGAGGCTCGCATTGGTCCATGGTCTCTGCTGCGTTCGGGTTTTGAGATAGACCTCTTCCGTCACCAACGTCATGACGTCGCCAAATGTCACGCCGCCGGCGGCAAGATGTTTCAGGAGCGCCGCCGCATAGGGGCTCGATGTCTCCGCTTCGCCATCAAGTGCGACCCGGCCGGGCTCAGCGGCAAATCCTATGACCACGCCAAGCGAACCAGCATCCGGACCGTCTGCGAGCGCCATCGCGCCCCGCGGCGTGCCGAGGCCGCTGTCGCTCACTGCAACCCCGTCAGGCGCCGCCGGCGTCTTTACCGAGGTTCCGGGCGGAAACGGATTGGTGCGGCAGGCATCGACCAGAAGGATGACGACTTTTGCCGCCGAGGTGAGGCGCTGCACGACGTCCGAAAGCGGCACAAGATTGGATGCCGCGTCGTCCAGCGACGACAGGTCCGTGTCGGTGGGCAGGAGATAGTTTTCCCCGCCCGCCTCGATGCCGTGGCCCGAATAGTAGATCAGGGCCACATCGCTGCCCTCCGCGTCATCGATGAACCCGTCGAGCGCGCGGCGCAGTTGCCGGGTATTCCGGTTCGCGGCGACATCGGTTTCGAAACCGAGATCGCTCAGAAGAGCCTCGATCTTGCGGGCGTCGTTGCGCGGGTTGGCGAGGCTCTCGAGATGTTTGTAGTCGGACTGGCCGATGACCAGCGCGGTACCGATCAGCGCTCTGTCGTCCTGCGCCCCGGCGGTCGTACACAAGGCGACAAGAGCAAGCACGGCTGCGCAGGCGCATCGTGCCGCACGGCACATTACCGGCGCAATCCACCCGTCCCCGCTGACTGAAGCACCCATCCCGCAAGCCCGTTTAACAGCCCTTGCCGCCAATGACAGCACGGGCGCGCCGAATGTGCAATTGGCCCGCGGCGCAAGGGTTAGCGTGATTGGGCATCGATCCGCGGTCGTGATAGGCTCTGGATGGGCCCGGGTGCGCCGGTCCGGTGAGGATCAGGTCATGATCCTGGGTCCCGTGTGCTAGTGAATACAGGCCCTGGGCGCGATACTTGAGGGTGGAACCGCGTAATGGCGTTTTTGGTGAGCCTCTATGCCGCTTGAGATTACCTATTCGCCGATGCTTGTCATGGCGTCGCTTGGCGTCGCCGTCATGGCGGCATTCACCAGCCTGCGTCTGACCTCGCACCTGCGCGACTACTCGGCGGCACGCCGCAAGGCGCGTGTCGTGCAGGCGGCGTTTGCGCTCGGCAGCGGGATCTGGTCGATGCATTTCGTCGGCATGCTCGCGGTCGAATTGCCGATCACCATTGCCTACCAGCCGCTGCCGACACTGGTCTCCGCCCTGATCGCGGTGCTGGTGACCGGCGCGGCGCTTCTGTCGCTGCATTTCGGCCTGCGCAGCCGGCGCCGGATCATCGTCGCCGGCATCGTCACCGGCCTCGGTATCGTCTCCATGCACTATGCCGGGATGAGCGCGATTTCCGCCAACTGCATCGTCACCTACAGTCCGGTTGGCGTCGCCATCGCGGTCGGTCTGGGAATCGCCGCTTCCATCGCCGCCATGAGCCTTGCCTATGGCACGCGCTCGCTCGCGGCGACCATATCCGGCTCCGTCGTTCTGGGTCTCGCGATATCGGCGATGCATTACTCTGCCATGTATTTCACCATGTTCAGTGTGGCGTCCGGCGTCACGGCGATCCCGGCGCCCTATCTTTCAACCGATCACCTGGCGCTGCTGGTCGCCATGTCGTCATTCGTCATTTGCGGTTTGTTTCTGCTCTCCACGGTCCCCGGTGAAGACGTTCAAGTCGCAACCGCGGCGACACAGCCGGCGATGGCGGCGGCCGAAATGCCTGCGCCGCTGGACGAGACGCCCGAACCGGCTATGGTCAGGACCGCATCCGTCAGCCTGTCGCGGGCGACGCACAACCGGGACGGCGACGCTCCGGAGCCCCCGGCGCGCATCCCCTATGAACGGGACAAGACGATCCGTTTTCTGGCACCCGGTGCAATCCTCGCCGCCCGCGCTGATGGCCACTACACGCAGCTGATGAATGGCGAGGAAGAGCTTTTCTGCCCCTGGTCCATATCCAGGCTCGAGGAGGTGCTCGACCATGACGAGTTCGTTCGAACGCACCGGAGTTTCATCGTAAATCGCAACTACATCCACGGATTTCGCCGCAATGGAGACAAGGCCTATTGCCTTCTCGGCGATGACGAGGATCTCGAGATTCCGGTGAGCCGCAGCCGGGTCGGCGAGCTTCGCGAGCTTCTCGACCTCGCCTGACGACAACCGCAGTTCGTGCACCTCACGCGCATTTCGTGAATGTGTTCCGCATCCCGCGAGCAGCCTCTACGCGCACTCAGGTCTCTGGAGCTAACCTTCCTTCAATAACGGCAACAGTCCGTGTTTGTTGGAGGAAACAGATGATTCCAGGTGCGTTTGACTACCATCGCCCGAAGACCGTCGATGAAGCCGTAGGGCTGCTTTCATCGCTCGGCGATGATGCGACCGTGGTCGCGGGTGGCCACAGTCTGATCCCGATGATGAAACTGCGCATGGCCGTGCCCGAGCATCTCGTCGATCTGCAGGATCTTGACGATTTGAAGGGCATCTCCGTTTCGGGCACCGCGGTGACGCTCGGCGCCATGGTCACTCAGAACGAGCTGATCGCCTCCAACGCGCTGGCGCAGGCCTGCCCGATCATCCGCGAAACAGCCCTGCAGATCGCCGATCCACAGATCCGCTATGTCGGTACCGTGGGCGGCAATGTGGCCAACGGCGATCCCGGTAACGACATGCCGGGTCTGATGCTGGCGCTTGACGCCGCTTATGAGCTGGTCGGGCCGGACGGCACCCGCGAGGTGCGGGCGCGCGACTTTTACGACGCCGCCTTCTTCACCGCCCGCAGCGACGGGGAAATCCTGACCGCGATCAAGATATCGGCGCCGCCCGCCGGACACGGGTGGTCCTACATGAAACAGAAGCGAAAGATCGGCGATTACGCGACCGCGGCGGCGGCCGTGGTTCTCACCATGGACGGTGCGACCTGCGCCATCGCCTCGATCGGCCTCACCAATGTCGCCGACACCGCGCTCTTCGCCGAGGCGGCCTCGGCGGCGCTGACCGGCAGCGATCTCGGCGATGCCGCAATCGCCGAAGCCGTCGCTGCAGCCAAGGCGATCACCAACCCGGCCCAGGACGGCCGCGGGCCGGCCGAGTTCCGCACCCATGTGTGCGGCATGATGGTGCAGCGCGCCGTAGCCCGCGCCGCCGAACGCGCCGCGTAGCACCCCAACACCCTCAATTCGGAGACAGGACATGGCGAAGATCCACGTCAAGATGACAGTCAACGGCCGCGAGGTCGAAGGTCTGGCCGAACCGCGCACCCTGCTTATTCATTTTCTGCGCGAGGATCTCGGCATCACCGGCCCGCATATCGGTTGCGACACGAGCCATTGCGGCGCCTGCACCGTCGACCTCGACGGCAAGTCGGTGAAGTCGTGCACGGTCTTCGTCGGCCAGGCCGAGGGGGCGGACGTGACCACCATCGAGGGCATCGCCGCGGCGGACGGCACACTGCATCCGCTGCAGGAGGCCTTTCGCGAGCATCACGGGCTGCAATGCGGCTTCTGCACGCCGGGCATGATCACCCGCGCCCACCGCCTGCTGCAGGAAAACCCCAACCCGAGCGATGCCGAAATCCGCATGGGCATTTCCGGCAATCTATGCCGCTGCACCGGTTATCAAAATATCGTCAAGGCAATCAGGGTCGCCGCCGACGAGATCAACTCGGCCAGGGAGGCCGCGGAATAATGAACGAGCAATCCACACCGACATCGGCCGAACGGGTTGAAAAGCTGCAGGGCCTCGGCTCGTCACGCAAGCGCGTCGAAGATGTCCGCTTCACGCAAGGCAAGGGCAACTATGTCGACGACATCAAGCTGCCCGGCATGCTGTTCGGCGATTTCGTGCGCTCGCCCTACGGCCACGCACGCGTCAAGAAAATCGACGCGGAGGCGGCACTCGCCGCGCCCGGCGTGCTGGCGGTGATCACCGCAGAGGATCTCAAACCTCTCAACCTGCATTACATGCCGACACTGGCCGGCGATGTTCAGGCGGTTCTGGCGGATGAAAAGGTCCTGTTCCAGAACCAGGAAGTGGCATTCGTCGTGGCCGAAGACCGCTATGCCGCCGCCGACGGTGTCGAGCTTGTCGAGGTCGAGTATGAAGGCCTGCCGGTCGTCGTCGACGCCTTCAAGGCGATGGATGACGATGCCCCGGTCCTGCGCGAGGATCTCGAAGGCAAGACCGAGGGCGCCCACGGGCCGCGCAAGCACCACAACCACATCTTCCATTGGGAGGTCGGCGACCAGGCCGGCACCGAGAAGGCGCTTGAAGAAGCCGACGTGGTGGTCGAGGAACTGATCACCTATCCGCGCTCCCATCCCTCGCCGATCGAGACCTGCGGTTGCGTCGCGTCCATGGACAAGGTCAACGGCAAGCTCACCATCTGGGGCACCTTTCAGGCACCCCATGCGGTGCGCACCGTGGCCTCGCTCATCACCAACATCGCCGAACACAACATTCGCATCGTCTCGCCCGATATCGGCGGCGGCTTCGGCAACAAGGTGGGGGTCTATCCGGGCTACATCTGCGCCGCCGTCGCCTCGATCGTCACCGGACAGCCGGTCAAATGGATCGAAGACAAGATCGAGAACCTGACCGCCACCGCCTTTGCCCGCGACTACCACATGACGGGCAAGATCGGCGCCACCAAGGACGGCCGCATCACCGCGCTGTCGTGCAACGTGCTCGCCGATCACGGCGCCTTCGACGCCTGTGCCGACCCGACCAAGTTCCCCGCCGGCTTCTTCTCGATCTGCACCGGTTCCTATGACATTCCGATAGCTTATGCCGGGGTCGACGGGGTCTATACCAACAAGGCGCCGGGCGGCGTCGCCTACCGCTGTTCGTTCCGGGTCACCGAAGCGGCCTATATGATCGAGCGCATGGTCGATGTGCTGGCCCGAAAGCTCGACATGGATCCGGCCGAGCTGCGCACCAAGAACCTCATCAAGAAGGAGCAGTTCCCCTACACCTCGGCGCTTGGCTGGGAATACGATTCCGGCGACTACCAGACCGCCATGACCAAGGCGCTCGAAACGGTCGGCTACACGGCGCTGCGCGAAGAGCAGGCGGCCAACCGCAAGGCTTTCGAGGCGGGCGAAACCCGCTCCCTGATGGGCATCGGGGTGGCGTTCTTCACCGAAATTGTCGGTGCCGGACCGGTCAAGAACTGCGACATTCTGGGTCTTGGCATGTTCGATTCCTGCGAAATCCGCATTCATCCGACGGGCTCGGCCATTGCCCGCCTCGGGACCATTTCGCAAGGCCAGGGCCATGCCACAACCTTCGCCCAGATCCTCGCCAGCGAAATAGGCATTCCCGCTGAGGACATCACCATCGAAGAGGGCGATACCGACACCGCGCCCTACGGTCTCGGCACCTACGGGTCGCGCTCGACCCCGGTCGCCGGAGCCGCCACCGCCATGGCCGGCCGCAAGATACGCGCCAAGGCGCAGATGATTGCGGCCTATCTTCTGGAGGTGCACGACAACGATCTCGAATGGGACATTGACCGCTTCCAGGTCAAGGGCAATCCGGAGCGCTCCAAGACCATGAAGGAGATCGCCTTTGCCTCTTACAATCAGGCGATCCCGGGTCTCGAGCCTGGTCTCGAGGCGGTGTCCTACTACGATCCGCCCAACATGACCTACCCCTATGGCGCCTATATCTGCGTCCTCGATGTCGACGTCGACACCGGCGTCATCGATGTCCGCCGCTTCTATGCGCTCGACGATTGCGGCACGCGGATCAACCCGATGATCATCGAGGGCCAGGTGCATGGCGGCCTCACCGAGGCGCTGGCGATCTCCATGGGCCAGGAGATCACCTATGATGAGACCGGAAACGTGCATGGCGGCAGCCTGCTCGACTTCTTCCTGCCGACCGCCGTCGAGACCCCGGTCTGGGAAACCGATCATACCGAGACACCCTCGCCGCACCATCCGATCGGCGCCAAGGGGGTCGGCGAGAGCCCGAATGTCGGCGGCGTTCCGGCATTCTCGAACGCGGTCAACGACGCCTTCGCGCATTTCGGATTGACCCACACGGGCATGCCGCACGATCATTGGCGGGTGTGGAAAACAGCCCAAGGTCTGGGGCTCACGGGATGACGTCTCCAGTCGACATCCATGAAGGTCTGAGGAAGACCGGCTATGTGCCGGACGACACGCTCGCCACGGCGCTGCAGCTTTCAATCGACCTCAGGCGGCCGCTGCTGCTTGAAGGCGAGGCAGGCGTCGGAAAGACGGAAATCGCCCGGGCGCTGGCGCAAGCGATCGGCGCCCGGCTGATCCGGCTGCAGTGCTACGAGGGTCTCGACGCCGCGGCCGCGATCTACGAGTGGAACTATCAGCGCCAGTTGCTTGCGATCAAGGCACGTGAGCATGACGGTTCAGCGCCGGCCGAGGTCGAGGACCACATCTTCTCCGACACTTACCTCCTGCGCCGGCCGCTGCTCGAGGCGATCAGCCAGGCCGATCCTCCGGTGCTCCTGATCGATGAGATCGACCGGGCGGACGAAGAATTCGAAGCCTACCTGCTTGAGGTGCTGTCCGACTATCAGATCACCGTTCCGGAACTGGGCACCATCGAGGCGACTTCGGTCCCCCATGTGATACTGACGTCTAACGGCACGCGCGAGCTGTCCGACGCCCTGCGCCGGCGCTGTCTCTATTCCTATGTCGATTTCCCGAGCCTGGAACGCGAGCTTGAAATCGTGCTCGCCCGGCTGCCGGAGATCGAACGGGCGTTGGCGGAGCAGATCACGCGCTTTGTCGCCGCGCTGCGCCGCGAAGACCTGGAGAAGGTGCCGGGGATCGCCGAGACGCTCGACTGGGGCGCGGCATTGATCGGGATGAATGTGACGGGCCTCAGTGACGAGCTTGCCCGGGTTCATCCCACTCTGGTCTGCCTGCTCAAGACCGAGGCGGACCAGAAGGCGATTACGTCCGAGGTGGCAAGCCGCCTGGCGGGCCAGGCCGCGTGACCCGATGACCGCGTGCGCTACCCCCATTGCCGCGCGTGTCGTGGGGTTTGTCGACCATCTGCGGCTGAATAATTTTGCCGTTGGCATCTCCGAGACCAGGGCGGCGGTTGAATTGCTTGCGCGCCCCGGATTCGCCGGGCTCGAGCAGGCGCATCGCGGCCTCAAGGTGCTGCTTTCGGGGCGGCGTGAAGAATGGGTCCGCTTCGATGATCTGTTCGAGGCCTATTGGTATGCCCGCGGACGTGAACGCACGCAGGACTACGCACTGACCCATACCGAGATCAAGTCAAACGCGCCCGGCCGCCGAATGTGGCAGGAGCATCTCGGGCAGGCAGAAGGGGACGGCGCGGTCGAGGCGCCGGGCGAAGGTGAAGCCGATATCTCCGGCAGCGCCTCGGGGCGGGTGGTCGCGTCCGATCGCACCACCCGGACGCAAACCGATCTCAGCCAGTTCGCCGATCCGGACGAGATTGCCGAAGCCGAAAGGCTGGCCTACCGGCTGGCCCGCGCCATGCGGCACCGGCTGTCCCGGCGCCACCGTCCGCACAAGCGCGGCCGCCGGCTCGACATGCGCCGGATGATCCGGGCAAATCTGAAACATGGCGGCGAGCCGATTACGCTGGTGCATACCGCCCCTCCGGCGAGACCCGTGCGTCTGGTGGTCTTCCTCGACGTCTCCGGCTCGATGAAGCCCTACAGCCGTTTCTTCCTGCAGTTCGTCAAGGGACTGATCTGCACCTGGCTCGACGCCGATGCCTATCTGTTTCACACCAAGCTGATCCGGGTGACCGACGCGGTCCGCGACCGCGATTCGGTCAAGGCCATGACCCGGCTCGCCCTGATGGCCGACGGCTTCGGCGGCGGCACCAAACTCGGCGCATCGATCGGGCGATTCAACGACATCTATGCCAAGCGGGCGCTCAACTCGCGAAGTGTCGTCGTCGTGCTGAGCGACGGCTACGACACCGGCACGCCCGAGACCCTGGTCAGGGAACTCGGCAGGCTGAAGCGCCGCGCCCGGCGTCTCGTCTGGCTCAATCCGCTGCTCGGCTGGAAGCAGTATGAACCGGTCACGGCAGCGATGACGGCGGCGATGCCGTTGATCGATCACTTCGCCGCCGCCAACACGCTGCAGGCCCTGGCCGACCTCGAACCGCAGCTCGCGCGGCTCTGAAGGATGCCGGTAACATGACCGCATCTGACCACACCCTCGACCTGATCGAAGCCCTGCGCGCCCGTGGCGAGAGCTTCTGTGTCGCGACCATCCTGCGCACCGCGGATTCGACCTCCGCCCGTGCCGGCGCCAAGGCGGTGGTGACGCCCGACGGCGATCTGCACGGCTTCGTCGGCGGCGCCTGCGTCACCGGTGCCGTTCGCAAGGCGGCGAGCGAATGCATGGCACGCGGCGAGCCCAAGATGATCCGCGTCAAGCCGGCCGGCGATGTGGCGACGCCGGTCGATACCGACGGCATTGAGCTGCACAGGTCCGGCTGTCCGAGCGGCGGCACCGTCGACATTTTTGTCGAGCCGATGCATGCGGCGCGTCGCATTCTGGTCTGTGGTGTTTCGCCCATAGCCCGGGCGATCGTGCAGATCGGGCGCGCGCTCGGCTATACAACCCTTTCCGCGGCCCGCGGCGACGAAACACTGCCGGGCGCCGACAGTCGTATCGATGGTTTCGATCTGCGCGGCCAGGCGCTTGGCCCCGCGGACGCGGCGCTTGTCGCGACGCAGGGCAGCGGTGATCTGGCCGCCCTGCGCATGGTCCTGGGATCCGGCGCCGGCTATATGGGAATGGTGTGCAGCAGGCGCAAGCTTGCGAGCCTGTCTGAAACGCTCGTCGCGGAAGATCCGTCCCTGGCGCCCGGTCTCGACCGTCTTCGTGCCCCCGCCGGCCTCAACATCGGCGCCATCGAGCCGGAGGAGATTGCCCTCTCGGTCATCGCCGAGATTGTTGAATGCCGCCGCTCCAACGACACAGAGCGCGAGCCGGCTTAAGCGACTGCACGCGCCGCAAGACGCTTCTTGAAACCGGAGGCCGCCATGGCGAAACCACCATTGGCGCCATCGATGAAGTGGACGTGTTCTCCCTGGCTCATATTGAACACGAGGCAGGTCATGAGGGCGCTGTCGGCGCGATGAGCGCCATAAACCAGGCGGCCGGATGCGTGGGCCTCCTCCAGATAGGTTTCGATGGCGTCCGCCTGCTCGGGCGTGACATCGAGCACGGCGCGCAGCACGCCGTCATACTTTCTGAAGTCGGTGTTGGATTTGAGCTCCTCGCGGTAGACGGGGGCATCATAACTGCCTGCCCTTTTGTCGAGCCGTTCGCACCACAGTTGCACCAGGGAAGTGCCCACCACCCAGAGGAAACTGCGCAGCAGGCCCTTTTCCGGGGCAAGGGCGCGGATTTCTTTCATCGCGTCGCGCGGCGGCCACCTGAACCGCATGGAAGAACTGTTGGCGGGGGCCGAGTCTCGCAGGTCATGGCCGAGGATCCTGGAAATCGCGAACAGCGTTTCACCGAGGACAAGGCTTTCACCTTCGCCCGATGCCGCCAGTCCCTGCACCATAAGCGTGAGCATGCAGCCGCCTTTTGGACGCAGCGGTTCCCAGCGGCACGAAAGCCCGGTCAGGTCGGGCTGTCCGGCAACGTCAAGCTCGGCCAGCAGGTATGGATTGCCGCTCGCTTCGGCTTTCAACAGTTCGTCGGCGCGTTCCAGGCCGCCGCCTGCAAACATGGCCAGGAAATTGCCCGGGCTGAGCGCGTATCTGCGGATGCGCACATCCGCGCCCTCGGCGCGCAGGTCCGCCACCGGCACGGCGCCGGCGCGCAATCTGAGCCCGAACATGGTGGCGCAGGCCGCCTGGAGTTCCTGCAGGGCCCTGATGGCCTCGTCCCGGATCGATCCGGGAATGACCAGCGTTCCACCGTCGCCGCCGAAAACATAAGGCACTTCGATGTCGCCGCAGACGTTGAGGACCGCGGTGATCGTCGCCGCTCCGACCATGTTCACGTCCTTGTAGCGGCCCTGCGCAATGGCCTGCGTCGATCCCTGGACATCGGTGATCATGACCACCCAGTCGTCGGGCACCGGGGTATAGGCGTCAAAGTCGACGAATTCGTCGAACCGGTCGAAGGCCGAGAGCGTGGCGTAGAAGCGATCGTCGCTGTTCTGGCGTTGCATGCCGGCGGGGACCCCGTGACAGGAGCCGGGAAGGTATCTGCCCGGCACAGGAACTTTACGTCATATCACACGGCGCGGATCAATCCGCGGCCCCCATCGCGTCCGAGATTGCCTTCAGAAACGGTTCTGAAAAGTCCCGAAGCTTGGCCTCGCCGACACCGAATACGTCTGAAAATTCCGATGTCGAGCGTGGCCGGCGGCGCGCCATGTCCTGCAGGGTGCGGTCGGAAAACACCACAAATGCAGGTACTTCGCGCTCGCGTGCAAGCTCCAGGCGCAGTTCCTTCAGTGTTGTATAGAGAGCAAGATCTTCGTTCGACAGCTCCGGTGCATCGGCTGTGGCGGATTTTTTCTTTTTCGCCTTGGAGGGGCTGCGGTGCACTGTGTCCGTGCGGTACCGGAAGTCCGCCTCGCCCTTGAGCAGGCCGCGTCCCTTGGCCGTCACTTTCAGGCCGCCATAGCCCTGGATGTCGAGTTCAAGAAAGTTGGCTGCGACCAGTTGGCGGATGATCGAGCGCCAGGCGTCTTTGCTGTGCTCGGCGCCGACACCGAAGGTCGGCAGGGCATCATGGCGGGCATTGACGACCTTCTCGGTCTCCTGGCCGCGCAGCACATCGATGATGTGGGCAGCACCGAAGCGCTGGCCGGTGCGCATGACGGCGGAGAGCGCTTTCTGTCCGTCCACGGTTCCCTCGCTCAGGTGTGCGGGGTTCAGGCACATGTCGCAATTGCCGCACGGCTCGGTCTGTTCGCCGAAATAGGCAAGCAGAGTGCGGCGCCGGCATTCCGGCGCCTCGCAATAGCCGATCAGTGCGTCGAGACGCTTGTGTTCGCGGCGTTTGCGCTCGGGCGAGCTTTCTTCTCCCTCGATGAAGACCCGGCGCATCCGCATGTCGTCGAGCCCATAGAGCATGCAGGCATCGGCCGCCGCCCCGTCTCGCCCGGCGCGTCCGATTTCCTGGTAGTAGGCCTCGATGCTGCCCGGCATGTCGGTGTGAAACACGAAGCGCACGTCGGGCTTGTCGATGCCCATGCCGAAGGCGATGGTCGCCGCCATGACGATGCCGGGTTCGGTGATGAAGACGTCCTGGTTGCGGGTCCGCTGGTCGGCGTCCATGCCGGCATGATAGGGCAGCGAGCGCAGGCCAGTCTCATTGAGGAACGCGGCGGCCTCCTCGGTCTTCTTGCGCGACAGGCAGTAGACGATGCCGCTCCCGCCGTCGCGGCCATCGAGAAAGGCTGAGAGCTGGCGCTTCCAGCTTTGCTTCATCTGAACCGCCAGGTGAATGTTCGGACGGTCGAATCCGGCAATGAAGGACCGGACCTTGCCGGCAAGCAGTTTGTCTTCAACGTCCTGTCTGGTGACCTGATCCGCCGTCGCCGTGAAGGCGGCAATCGGCAGGTCGGGGAACAGGTCTTTCAGTCGGCTCAGGTCTTCATATTCTGGGCGGAACGCCGGTCCCCACTGCGAAACGCAGTGGGCCTCGTCGATGACGATCAGCTTGAGCGGCAGGTCGGCAATCGCACTCAGCATCTGTGCGGTCATCAGGCGCTCGGGCGAGAGGTAGAGCAACTTCACCTCGCCGTTGGCGACGCGCCTCCAGGACGCGACGTTTTCTTCGCGCCCATACGAAGAGTTGATGCTTTCCGCGGCAACGCCCGCCAGCTTGAGCGCCGCCACCTGGTCGCGCATCAGGGCGACGAGCGGCGACACGACGATGGTCACACCGTCGAGTGCAAGGGCGGGTATCTGGTAGCACAGGGACTTGCCCGATCCGGTCGGCATCACCGCGAGAACGCTGCAGCCGTCCATGATCGCATCGACAACCGGTTCCTGCCCCGGACGGAATTCGGAAAACCCGAAGACGTCCTTCAAGATGTGATGGATTGAACCCTGGTCGGCGCCGTCGCTCATGTCGTCCCAACTGCTCCGCGGATTTTGGCCGTCCCGTCATGCCGGAAATTTCGCCGCCTGGACATCGCGCCTCCCGAGCGCCGGCGCTGCCTGAAGCCGACCGTCATTCGCCATGACCCTCGGGCAACGGTTCCTCGCCGAACTCTCCCGTCGTATCGATCGTGGCCACGGTCTGCGCCATGGTGGCCGCCTCGGCAAAAGTCCCGCGCTCTTCTTCGGTGGGACGGTCGGACAGCATCATCCGGTAGAGTGCAAACATGATCATGAGGAGATGGACGACCGCGGTAAACATGAACAGCATGGTCACCCCCCCTTCGGCCATCAATGCCGACGCGATCAACGGTCCGACGGCGGCACCCAGGGAAAACGCCAGCAACAGCCCCGATGCCGCTTCAACGAAACCGTCCGCCTCGACATGGTCGTTGGTATGCGCCGCGCAGATCGAATAGAGCGGGAAGGAAAAAAGCCCGAACGTTGCGGCCAGGGCAAGAATGGTCATGTCGGACGCGAAATAGCGGCTGGCGAGGTTGAGCCCAAAGCCGGCCGCGGCGGCGCCGGCGGCGGCGATCACGAGAATCAGCCGGCGGTCGAAACTGTCGGACGCCCGCCCGAGCGGCCATTGGCCGACCGCGCCGGAGATCACCACCAGGCTCATGAAAATCGCGACCGCGGTGACATTGCCTTCCTCGCGCTGGGCGAAGACCGGCCCAAGCGACCAGAAGGCGCCGTTGACGAGGCCAACGGCAACCGATCCGACCAGGCCGACCGGTGAGATGCGGAACAGGTGCAAGGGCCGAATGCGCACGATGGTCGGCGGTTCGGGCGCCGGAGACTTGGTGAGCGCGACCGGCACAGCGGCGAGAGACACCAGGATCGAGGCGAGGGCGAAGAGCTGAAAGTTGAGCGGGTCTTCGACCGCCGTCAGCATCTGCCCGGCGGTCACCACGGTCAGGTTGATGATGGTGTAGACGGAAAACACGAAGCCGCGTGTTTCGTTGCTGGATTTTTCCATCAGCCAGCTTTCGATCACCATGTAGAGGCCGGCGAAGCAGAACCCCGTCAGCGCCCGGAACACCCACCAGATCTCGGGGACCAGGATCAGCGCATGGGCCAGCGACACCGTCGAGGCGATCGACACCATGGCGGTGAAGGCGCGGATATGGCCGACCCGCCGGATAAGGTAGGGCGCGAGCAGACAGCCGAGCGCAAATCCGACAAAGTAGGAGGACCCCAGAATACCGATTTCAACCGAGGAAAAATCCTCCAGCTGCGCGCGCACGGGCAGCAGCGTTCCCTGTAGCCCGTTGCCAAGCAGGAGGATTGCAACGCTGAGAAGGAGCGCCGCGACGGGTGCAAGTGTCTTGAGCAAGAAGCGGACCCCCTGGATACGGTGCGCATCGGCCAGCGCCGCACTCTATGGCCGCCACCTGCGCCGCGCAATCGCTAATGCGTGCAGGCCGATGCGCTAGGTCATGGACTCATAAATGGCGCACATTCTGTTTTGTCAGGAGGGTTCGAATGCTGGAAAACAAGCGCAAGATCAGGCTTTGCGCCTTATCGAGCATTGTTTGCCTGCAGGCGGGCCCTCCTGGCCTAACCCTGTGGGCGCGTCGGATGTGCGCCGCGCGGGCGTTGCAAAGGTTT
>JAJFHL010000084.1 GCA_021775615.1 Hyphomicrobiales bacterium | reverse complement strand
CCGGTTCGCCGCCGCGCAGGACGTGACGGACGCCGACAGACAGGCCTTTCAGGAGATCATAGGCAGCCAGATCGAGGCGTTTCGCGCCGACGATGGCGCCCGCGCGTTCTCCTTCGCCTCGCCCAACATCAAGTCGATATTTTCGACCCCGGACATTTTCATGGGCATGGTGCGCAAGGGCTACGCCCCGGTCTACCGGCCCCAGAGCGTGAAGTTCGGAGACGTCACGCAGGAGCTTGGCGGCCCGACGCAGAAGGTCCATCTGATCGGCCCCAACGGCGGAGCCTGGACGGCGCTCTACGCCATGCAGAAGCAGGACGACGGGACGTGGAAGATTTCGGCGGTTGCGCTCGTCAGGGAGGATGGCGCGGGGGCCTGACGCCCAACATGGCCGCACAATCGTTAAGTGCGCCCGACGCCAAGCGCGGCACGCCGTTGTGCGCGTCGCCGATCCGTGGCATATCATTTGTATGCAAATTATCTCGCGCACCAGAGCTGTTTGACCATGCGTGTTCTGGGCACATGTCTGCTCGTCTGTTCAGCCGTCCTCGCGGCGCTTGGCGTCGGCGCACTCGTCATTCTCATCCTGGGCATCAACGAGGATGCGCTCGCGGCGGCACCGGCGTTCATGGTCGCGCAGCCCTGGGCCACATGGCTTGGGCCGGCCCTTGGGCTCGCCGGCAACTCGGTCGCGCTGCGCACGCTGATGGTCGCCGCGCTACTGGCGATCAATCCGGCCCTACTCCTGTTGATCGGGCGCTGGCTTCGCCGCCGCGGATGAGCCCACACCGACCCCGGAGAACACAATGGCCTTAAACCAGACACGCAGGTCGGCGCTCAAACTGCTGGCGGCCGTTCCGTTGGCGCGAGCTTTCGATTGGACCGGCGGCGCGATTGCCGATGATGCCGTCAAGGACATCGCGTCAATGAAGCCGGGCGAATTCGTCTGGCAACCCGAACTCTCGAAGGATGGGCCGGTCGCGGTCATTGTCTCGCTCGCCGACCAGCGCGTCCACGTCTATCGCAACGGCATCCGCATTGCCGTTTCGACCTGCTCGACCGGCAAGCCGGGACACCGGACCCCAACCGGAGTGTTCACGGTGCTGCAAAAGGACAAGCACCATCATTCGAGCACCTACAACAACGCACCAATGCCGAACATGAACCGGCTGACATGGTCCGGCATCGCACTCCACGCCGGCCGCCTGCCCGGCTATCCGGCAAGCCACGGATGCATTCGCCTGCCGGTGAAGTTTTCCGCACTGCTGTTCCAGGTCACCCATATCGGCACGCCGGTGATCATCGCCGGCGGGCATTCCGCGCCCCGCGAAGTGGTTCATCCGGGCCTGGTCCTCAGCCGCTATGCGGAAGACGAATTCATCGATGCGGAAGCGGCCCTGAAGAAGAAGGCTTTGCCGGGCTTTTCCCATGAAGACAATGCAACGGCGCCGGTCTCGGTGCTGATCAGCCGAGCCGATGCGCGGGCGTTCATTCTGGAGAACGGCCGGATCATCGCGGAGGGCACGGCGCGGATCAAGCAGCCGGAGACACCGCTGGGTTCGCACGTGTTCGTGCTGGTGCGCCCGCACGACGAGCGCCGCGGCCTGCAATGGCACGCCGTTGGATATCATCACAGCGACACGGCCGGATTTGCCGAGCCCGACGAAAGCCTCATCAAGCGCGTCGGGGCCGACCGGAATGTAATCGATGTCATGACGGAAAAAATGCACCCTGGCATGACCCTGATGCTGACCGACCTGCCGGCCCACGCCGACACCAAATCCGGCCGCGACTTCGTGATCGCAACGACAGACGACGGTTGAGCGACAGAGGTCCCGGACCTGCAGTCCCGGACCTGCAGCCCCAGACCGGCATATGTCCCAATGTGGAGATTGAAACATGCGTAAGCGGTTACTCACATTCGCCCTGCTCGTGCTGGCGTCACCTGCCGTGGCGTCGGAGTTCGACGCACATGTAAAGGCCTGTCACGATGAGATCTGGTCGCGCGATGAGTTCAAGGACGTTCCCAACGCCGGTATCTATGCCTATCCGGGCGGCTTCGACGACACCACGTTTTACGCCTACTGGATTGTCGACTGGGAAGGCCTTCAGGCTGCCGGCAAATGCAACATGGAGAAGTCGGCACCGAAAGTGACCGACATTGTTCGGTTCGCAAAGAAATAGGATTCCGCACAGCGGCGGACGCTATACCCCACCACGTCCGAGACTTTTTTTGTCCCGGTCGCACATGACGTATCGCGGCGGCAACCGCCGCCGTCTTATCCGAGCGCCGAGACGCCACCCGAGGGAGGCGGCGAATTGGGGCGCGTGCCCGGCCGCTTAAAGCCTTCGGGTTTGACCTGGAACCATTGACACATCGCGGCGATAAAGCCGACGAAGACATCGGAAATGCCGTTCTCGATGACGTCGCCCGGGGTCTTTCGTGAAGCCAATTTCGAAGCCATTGTTAAGTCTCCGTAACTGCATATAGCTCTCTTACATATAGGCATTATTGTGTCATAAAAAAGCTCCGACAACGGACGGAACGTATGCAGTACACGCATAGCAGCAATCGACCACGGTACTGGCTGGCCGCCCGGCCTGCGGGTTTTGGGCCGGTGTTCAATGTCCCGTCAACGAGCATTACCCGTCGTTCCTAGGCGAGCAGGCTGACGACCGTAAATCCTGCCAACATGGCCAGGCCGATCATGATTGCGGCGTTCCGCAGCGCGGCTCCACCGGCCGGGATCGACCACATATCGAAGCCAGTGTCAGGCTTACGGTTCCAACTGTTCGAACCGTCATAGATTGACCTGCTGCCACGGCTGCCTTTTTCACGCCGGACCGATTCCGCTCCCGCGTCGAGACAATCCATAAAGGCACCGGCCTTGTTTGCTTTCAACAAGAGAGAAATCCAATCTTTGGCCATTCCGTTCACTCCTTCTCATCGCGTTTCCAGCGGGCGCTGTGGGCGCTGTGGGCCCTGTGCGGCAACTTCCCTTCTATGCGACCGGCGCGAACCAGCGGCTTATCCGGCGTGAAACCATCGTTAAAAATGGAGAAAGTGCGGAAATTCGGCTTAGATGCCTGCGATGGGCTATCACTTGAGATTACTGGGGCGCTTTGAACTGCTGTCTCCCTGCGGCGACGACATCGCCGTGTCTTCCAAGAAATCCCAGGCGCTGATCGCAGTGCTTGCGGTGGCACGCGGCGAAGCAGTGCTGCGCAGCCGCTTGTACGATCTTTTATGGGAGGACCGCGGCGAAGAGCAGGCCCG
>JAJFHL010000083.1 GCA_021775615.1 Hyphomicrobiales bacterium | reverse complement strand
CCTAAGTCGATAAACCGTGATCGCTTCTTACATTCTAGTGCGGGATCGGACGGAAAACCGGTAGCCACTTTTCCTGATCCCGCTTAGATCACGATCGACTTAGGTGGGTCCACCTAAGTCGATAAACCGTGATCGCTTCTTACATTCTAGTGCGGGATCGGACGGAAAACCGGTAGCCACTTTTCCTGATCCCGCTCTAGCGGATCATGTAGACCTTGCGCACGGTCTCGTGGACCCGGCAGGTGCCTTTCCAGCCTTGCGGGAAGAAGGCCGCGGTGCCGGGCTCGATCTCGATCACTTCGCCACTTTCGTGGGTGTAGGTGCACCTTCCCTTCAGAAACATGCACATTTCGTCCGAGGTGACGTGGCACTCCCAGTGGCCCGGCGTGCAGATCCACACGCCGGTTTCCGAGCGCCCTTCCGGGCCCTTGTGCAGGAGAAACCCGGAGGTGCGGCTTTCGCCTTCGAGCATGGTCGGCACCGCTCCCCAGTCGACGATGTCGCCGGCATGGGCGGCGGCGTCCGACACATGCGGCGCCGATGAATCGGTGGATATGGCCATGCCCGAACCTCAGAGCAGGCGGTCGAGCAGGCCGGCAGCCTTGGTCGGGCCGTGTTCAGACTGCATATGCTTTGAGGTGGCGGCAAGCTTCGCCTGCATGGCCGCATCGCCCAGCATGGCGCCGATCTTGTCGCCAAGCTCCGCATCGGTCCAGTTGTAGCGGTCGAGCTTGAAGCCGTGGCCGGTTTCCTGGACGCGGGTGGCGTTGTCGTGGCCGTCCCACACATAGGGCATGATGATCGCCGGCTTGCCGAAATAGAGGCACTCGGTGAAGGAGTTGTTGCCGCCGTGATGGATCACCGCGTCGACCTGCGGAATGACCGACGGCTGCGGATACCAGCTGTCGAGATGGACGTTGTCGGGCGGCGCGTCATAGGCGTCCATATAGTCGCCGACATTGACCAGGGCTCGAACCTCCATCTTGGCGACGGCGTCGATCACCCGCTTCAGAAGGTCGGTGTCGCCGGAGCCGAGCGAGCCGTAACTGATATAGAGCAAGGGCTTGTCGTTGTGAGCCTTGAAGGTCGGAACTTCATAAGCCTTGTCCTGGCGCACGCAGCCTTCGAGATACTGGAAGAGCGGCGCCTCGAGCGGCTCGGCGCGCTTGAATTTGACCGGCTCGGGATAGAGCAGGAGGTTGAGGTGGGGTGAGGTCTCGAAAAACTGGCCAATCGGATAGGGATCCTCCCCGACCGAGGTGATGAACTGGTTGAAGTCGTCGTGGATCGGCTGGATGACCTCGTTGAACCGGTTGCGGTAGGCTTCGAAACAGGCCTTGTCGTTCTCGCCGCAGCCCGACAGATGGGGCGGAATGTCGTGATCCTCGACCTCGTTCTCCGAGCACGAAATGATCCGCACCCAGGGCTTTCCATTCTCCTTGGAGTAGCGCTTGATGGCCGGGAACAGGACAACGTTGTCGACGCAGATCACGTCCGGCTTGACCCTGTCGAGCACACCCGGCAGATCCTTCTCCGCCCATTTCGAGGTGTCGACGATCGCCTCCCAGCAGTCGCGCACGTAATTGTCGATCTGGTCGTAAGGCGACTTGGCGAAGTTGGGAATATGGCCGTTGATGAAGTCGGACCAGAACTTTGCCATTTCTTCGGGCGGCATGGGTTCCGACAGGTTAACGGGGTGCTCGTCGAAACCATATTCCGCGTAGACGCCGGTGAAGCCCGGGTCGGTGAAGAACACGGCTTTGTGCCCGAGTTTTTCGATCGCCTGCGCGACGCCAACCGAATTCAGGGCCGGCCCGAAGGCCGCCTCGGGAAAAAACGCTACAATCTTCTGGTCGCTCATGTTTCACCTCCTTGCACTCGACTTTGTATATTCGAGTTCGTGTACTCAAATCCGCCCGCCACGCGGGCCTGTCCTGCTCGTTACCGCGTCAGCATCCGTCCGTGTTCCGGGTTCCAGGCACACCACACGGACTGCCCGATCCGGTATGTCGCCGAGGTCTCCTGCGCGGTTGAAATTCTCACCTGAACATGCCGCCCGGCCCCTGAAACCGCAACATGTACATTAAGATCCTGACCGTGATAAGCGATGTCGGCAATGGTGCCCTTGACCGCGTTTGCGGTCTTCGGCCTGGCCTTGACATGCAGCGTGATCCGCTCGGGCCGCACCACGATCACCGCCGGCTCTCCGACCGGCGTTTCGGCTTCGTTGTCGGCTTTCAGAAGGCCATGCCCGTCAAGCTGCACGCCGCCGACCGCCACGCGGCCTTCGAACAGATTGGTGGTGCCAATGAAGTCCGCGACGAACCTGGTCTGGGGATGCTCGTAGAGATCGCGCGGAGCCCCAAGCTGTTCGATGCAGCCGTCTTTCATCAGCGCAACCCGGTCCGCCATCACCAGAGCTTCGCCCTGATCGTGGGTGACGACGACAAAGGTGATCCCGACATCGTGTTGCAGGCGCTTGAGCTCAAGCTGCATCTCCTCGCGCAGCTTCTTGTCGAGCGCCGCCAGCGGTTCGTCGAGCAGCAGCACCCGCGGCCGCTTGACCAGGGCACGGGCGAGCGCGACGCGCTGGCGCTGGCCGCCGGAGAGCTGGTCCGGCTTGCGGTTCGCCATCTCCTCGAGTTGCGTCCGCTCCAGCACTTCGCCGACCCGGCGGTCGATCTCGGGCGCCGGCAGCTTCTCCATCTCAAGGCCATAGCGGACATTCGACCGCACCGTCATATGCGGGAAAAGGGCGTAGGACTGAAACATCAGATTGACCGGACGGCGGTTGGCGCGCAGGCTCGTGATATCGGCCCCGTCGAGCCGGACGCTGCCCCGGTCCGGCATTTCGAACCCGGCAAGAACCCGCAGGAGGGTCGTCTTGCCGCAGCCCGACGGCCCGAGCAGGGCAAAGAACTCGCCCTCTTCCAGGGTCAGCGACAGGTCGTCCACCGCGGTGACCGACCCGAAGCTCTTGGAAACCCCTTCCAGGGACATGACAGGCTGCACGGTGCTCATTCGCCGGCGATGCTTCCCTTATTGAGACGCTGGGAGAAGAACACCAGGGTGAAACTGACAGCCATGACGATGGTCGCCATGGCGTTGATCTCCGGCGTCACGCCGAAGCGGATCATCGAATAGATGCGCATGGGCAGAGTGGTCGAGCTGGAGCCGGCGCCGGCGGTGAAGAAGGCAATGATGAACTCGTCGACCGACAGGGTGAAGGCAAGCAGCGCACCGGCCAGCACGCCGGGGAAGATCACCGGAAGAGTGATGCGGCGGAATGTGGTGAAGTCGCCGGCGCCGAGATCGGTGGAGGCCTCGATGATCGAGTAATCGAAATGCTTGAGACGGGTGCGCACCACCGCGCAGACGAAGGCGATGTTGAACACCACATGGGACAGGATGATGGAATGCAGGCCAAGGGTGAAATCGAGCAGAGTGAAGAACGACAGGAGCGCGATCGCCAGAACGATGTCGGGAATGATCATCGGCGCGAACAGAAGCGCGTCCATGGCGCTCGAAGTGCGGCGCCGTTCGACGCCGAGGGCGAGCAGGGTTCCGAGCGCGGTTGCGATCACGGTGGACACGGTGGCCACGATCAGCGTGTTGAGCGCGGCGGATACGATCTCAGGACTTTCGACAAGGCGCACGTACCAATGGAAAGATACACCGGTCCATGCGGTCGGCATGCCGCCGCGGTTGAGGCTCAGGACCATCAGCACCGCGATCGGCGCATAGAGGAAGACGTAAACGAGACGAAGATGAACGTTCAGCAATCCCCTACCCATTAGACCGGCTCCCGACGCTTTGGGCCCGGTTGACGACGACGGCCTGGGCAAACAGGAGGGCGGTCATGATGGAGATCAGGAAGATCGACAGGGTTGACCCGAAAGGCCAGTCGCGGGCCGAGAGGAACTGGTCGTAGATCAGGTTGCCGACCATCTGCAGGCGGCCGCCGCCAAGCAGGTCGGGCGTAATGAAATTGCCGATGGAGAGCACGAAGACGAAGACAGCGCCGGCCGCCACACCCGGAAGCGTCAGCGGCAGCGTGATCCGAATGAAGGTCTTCCAGGCCGGCGCGCCGAGATCCTCGGAGGCCTCGCGGATCTCCGGATTGAGCCGCTGGATGGAGGAATAGATCGCCAGGATAACGAAGGGCAGGTAGTTGTAGACGAGCCCGGTGACGACGGCGAATTCGTTGTAGAGGATCGACAGCGGCTCATCGATCAGGCCGACTGCGCCGAGCCCCTTGTTGATCAGGCCCTCACGGTTGAGCAGCACGATCCAGGCATAGGTGCGGATCAGGTAGTTGCTCCAGAACGGCAGCATGACCAGGAAGAGGTAGCGCGTCTGCTTGTGCGGCGGTGCGAGCGACACCGCATAGGCCGCGGGATAGGCGACCAGCACCGCGATCACCGTCACCGTCCCGGCGATGCGGGCCGACGTCACGAAGATCGAGAGATAGATCGATTCCGTGGCCCGGTCGAAATTGTCAAAGGTGAAATTGAAGTCGATGCCGCCATAGACGCCGCGCTCAAAGAACGCGTAGACGAAGACGATCGCGCAGGGCACGACCATGAACACCGTAAGCCAGCCGACGCCGGGCAGGACCAGAAGAATGGATTTCAGGCGGTTGGACATACGCCCTTAAGCCGAGGGGGAAACACGAGAAGGACTAATATAACCGGCCTGGGCGCAAGGCGGGCGCCCAGGCCTTTCTCTAGGCCATGAACTCATAAATGGCACGCATTCTGCGCTGACGGATTTGCGTCGCGAGCAGGCGCAAAGGTGCCCGAAACCTTCCGGTTTTCAAACCTTTGCAACGCCCGCGCGGCGCACATCCGACGCGCCCGCAGGGTTAGGCCAGGAGGG
>JAJFHL010000082.1 GCA_021775615.1 Hyphomicrobiales bacterium | reverse complement strand
TGGCGAAGTCGCCCGCCCGGCCGACACAGCACCACTCCCGGGCGAAGATCCGCTCCAGCTCCAGGGCGTGAATTGCACCATCGCAATAGAGCGCAGGCGCCAGCGCGCAGGCCTCTTCAAAGGGCCGGTCTGCCTGAGCGGAGAGGTCCCGCAGTAGCCCTTCAGCCGCCGGTCTTTGATTGTGAGTTTTCAACTCCGCCATGCATCGCCCACCCACTCGACCAAACGGCGATTACATCATTAAGCAATCGCAAAATCTATCGACTTGTCCGGTCTACGCGGCCACGTCAGGTCGCGAACATTTCCAATCCCGTTGATCGATTAAGATTCAGGCCAATCCTTTAGCGACAACCGGGTTCCGCCGAGATTCTCGAATGCCCGTTGCCGGCACGTCAGGACCAGTACTTGAAGGTCCGCTGCAGCCATGTTCAGAGCATCGAACATCAGTTCGATGCGATCGTCGTCCGAGTAAACAAGCGCATCGTCGAGAATGACGGGCATCATCTGATCGTTTTTGGCCATCAACCGTGCGAACGCCAGTCGGGTGAGAATAGCGATTTGCTCTTGCGTACCACCACTCAAACGCTCCAGTTCTTCGGTCATCGCTCCACGCTGAAGCCGGGCCGGAGAGAAGTCGTCGGCAAAGCTGATCCTGCTGCCCGGATGCAGAGTGTTCAGAAGTGGTGTCAGCTCATCTCTTAACGGCGCGAAATATTGCTCACGTACAGCGTCTTGGGTCTCAGTCAGGCGTGTCAACAATAGATTGAGACTGTCGATGTGAAACTCATGCGCCTTCACAGCCTTTTTCGCTGCGGCGAGTTTGTCGCTTTCGCGCTCAAGCAATTCCCCAACTCCTTCGGCTTGGAGATGCCGAAGTGAGGTTGCATGAGTGGTTTCCGAAATTGACAGCTGGTTGATGCGATCATCCACATTGGCCTTTGCTTCTTCCAACCTTTTGACTGCCACCTGTGCTTGATCAAGATTTGGAACCGAACCAGCAATCTCATCCAGCCGTTTTTTGAGATCGTTCAACTGACGTTGAGTCTCGGCGACTTCATCGGACTTTTTGATGAGAGCCTGCTCCCATCCGTCAGGCACGCCGACTTCAGCATGCAGGGCCTTCAGCCGTCCTTCGGTGGTTTCCGTTTTTGCGGTTAGTGCCTGTAGTTCGCCGAAGAGGATCGACTCCTCCTTAACCGCCACATCGTGTTGATTTCGGGCGGAGAGGAAGGCTTCCGAAGCGCTGGCCTCTTTTGCACGCAGCTCTTCTTCATCTTCTTCGTCCAAAGGCTCATCACCGTCAGCTTCCGCGGAGGATGTAAGTTTTTGGACTTCTGATTGAAGCGCATCCACACCGTCCGGGGCTAATCTCGCAATTACTTCGGCTTGCTGTTGAACGATCGACATTGCGGCATTGCGGCGCTGAAGCTGAGCCCGTGCCTCAAGCAAGCTCGCGACCTTCACGTCCGCGAGCAACTTGGAGATCGATTGATTGATCCCGATCAGGTCCGCCTGAGCCTTGGAAACATCACCGCCGGCGCCTGGCCGCACTGAAAGCGTGGCCACGTCCTGCACCACGAACTCCGTCGCTTCGCTTATCGCAACACTCTCACCATCCAGAACCGCGATACCGTTCTGCGTGATGCGAGACGTGGTTCCCTTGTCATAGCAGACCTCCAGCACCGTTTGCCCGGCCGTCACATGAGCGTCAGCACGGATGCGCTCCTGCTCCAGATCTTCCAACGCGCCAAGTGCAACTTGCGTCACCGCAATTTCATCAACCGCACCCTGCGCGTCCGCCAAGGCGGACTGGGCCGCTTTTACTTGCTCAAGGGTTTCCCTTCGTTGCTGCAATAGCGCTCTTGCCTCGCGCACTTTACGTTGCGCCGAAACAGTCTCCATTCGCTGTCGAGCTTTCGTGTGCTCATCAAATAACTCTTCCCATCTTGCCTTTGAGGCCCTCACCACCTCCTCTGCAACCTTCTGTGCGTGACTGACAGTGGCTCGGCACTCCTTAAGTTCAGCCAATTCTTCTGCCAATCCGGCCGCCTCATCGGATTTTGCAGCGAAATTATCGTGATCATTTCGTGCGGCGGTAAGGTTCGCCTCTGAAACCGCGACATTGGAATTCAATGCTTCGATCCGTGCCGCGGCGGATTTTGCAGTCTCCAAGTTCTGATTGGCTGTGTTCAATGCGTCAGACCGCTGGCGCCTGGCGGCAGGGTCATGGAGGCGCGTCAACTCTTTGCGAACATGTGTCAGGCCTGACAGTTCGGACTCTGCCGAAAGGACCTTTTCGGTCAATTCGTCAACAATCTCTTCGAGTTTCGTCGCCCGATCCAAAGCCAACTTGTACGGCCCGCCTGCCTTGGGCCGTTGCGTGTCGGTGACGAGTTTTCCAAGCTCGCTTTCCGCTCGCGAAATCACTGTTCGGGCGCGGCTGCCACCGGTTATGGAAGTAAGCTGATCACTGAGCAAATCGGTCAGAAACCCATCGCGCCCTTCGCCCCCACGCGGTTGTTCCAGCGATTGACCCTGTGTGATCCATAGTAATCCTGACGGGCCCTGCTCAGGCTTGTCCGCTCCGATCATCGAGCGTATCCAGTCATGCGTCGCATCCGCGCGCGCAGTCTCTTCCCCGGAAGACAGATCAGTCACCGTGGCAAATGGCTTTGACCAGAACTGCTTGCGAATGCGGAAAAGATGACCGCAGTGTTCGACGTCAATCTCGATCAGCGGTGCACCGTTCCCATCATACGGCACCAGTTGCGCAACATGCTTGCTTTGGGCGCTGTGCTTGTAAAAGAGGGCGGCAGAAAGAGCATCGAAAAGTGTCGACTTGCCAACTTCATTCGGCTCGGCAAAAACATTGATGCCGTCTTCGATGTTTTCCAGTGCGCATCCGTTCGAAGCAAATCGGCGAACATGGCGTAATCTAATTGCGCGCAATTTCATGCGTCTTCACTGTCTTCGTCAACAACCCAGGTGAAGAGCAAGTCAAGGGCATGTTGGGCCTGTCCTCTCCGGTCGAGGTCAAGCGACGTGTCATCCACCATGCGTGAAAGTTCATCGGCCGTTCGTCGCAAGCTGCCTCCTTGATCAATCGAGTCAAGATCATCGGCCCGGTGGAGGCGCTGGAGGTTGCTCCAATCGACATCTAGGTGCGCAAGAGAGGCTGCAACCTCGCTCAACCGCGCCTGCCAGCGAGATCTTTGCGACAGGTTACAAAGACCGGTGAGGCGCAGCCGCATAAGCGTTTCGCGCCTGGAAAGGCCATCGGGGATCACTGTAGTCATCGCGTCTGACGGCTCATCCACGGATGTCACGTCAATCTCACTCTGCAGCCAGTGAAAGGTTTTCGTCTGGATCGGCGTGACTGCAGCCTCGATCCCGGGGCCGAAGACTTCTACACCCAGACACCAGCCAGGATCGTTGTTCTTAAAGCGATCCGGCTCCGGCGTTCCGGAGTACCAAACATTCCTGGACACCTCCTGCTTGCCATGCCAGTCACCCAGAGCAAGGTAATCCAATGCGGCCTCACTCGCCCGAGCGTCTGATATGGCGGCACTCTGAGATGCGTCACCGGAAAATTCGACAACACTGCCGTGTGCCAATCCAATTCGAAGAGCATCGGGGGGAGTTTCGGCGCTGTTCATCCAGATAGTTTGATCTCTCCCCGGCGCCTTACTCGTCCAAGGCGCGGGCAGAACATATACATCTTCGCGAATTCGATACGGTGCCGGTTCGAGAAGTGGATGGACATTCGCCGGCGGTCCAAACCGCAGCAAGCGGTCCCACAGATTGTTCGGACGCACCGGATCGTGGTTGCCTGGCAGCAGCATCCAGGTAAGGTCATCGCAAGCTGACAGGATATCCAGTGGTTGCTTTATCGTGGCATCGGTTGGGAATTCATGCTCCCAAACATCGCCGGCAACCAATACGTGGCTGGTTCCGAAGGCACGCGCTGCGTCCGCAATCTTCCTAATCACATCGACGCGCGCATTGCGCAGCAAAGCTGGCAAGTCACCGTCGAAGCTACTGAAAGACTTTCCGAGTTGCCAATCCGCCGTATGAATAAATTTAAACATACACCGCATTCTCATATCGATTCATCGATTTCTGAGCATAGCATGTTCGCAAACTCAACCGGGCGTGGAAACGGCACATCATCACTATGAAAGCGTTTGCGTCCGCCTGGTGGGCTCCCGAGGAATTGAACCTCTTCGACGCACCACCCTCCTGTTTCACCAGTCACCGGGTTTACAGCCCAGCGGAGGGGTAGGAGCCCATGTCGTTCACTTGGAGCAAAAAATTGGTGCGCGCGGGAGGACTCGAACCTCCAACATCCCGCGTCTGAGGCGGGCGACTCTACCAATTGGCCTACGCGCGCTTTTTGTTTCTCTCCGTGTATTCAGCACCGGCCCGCTCCCCCGCCCAACCACCGCGAAGGTACCCTCGTTGGGTGGTTGGGCGGGGGAGCGGGTCGGTGCAGTTTCAACGCCATATGGTGCCCGCACCCGGAGTCGAACCGGGACTGTGCGGGTTTTAAGCCCGCTGACTCTACCAGTTGGCCTATGCGGGCCTGTTGTCTCGTTCATCCTGTTCGGCTCCGGCCCGCGCCCCCTGCCCAACCACCCGGTAACGGTACCCTAGGGGTGGTTGGGCAGGGGGCGTGGGCCGGCGCGGTTTCACAACAATGGTGCCCCTGGCAGGAGTCGAACCTGCAACATCCGGCCTCTCAGACCGGCGACTCTACCAATTGGCCCACAGGGGCGGACCTTGCTCGATTTGGCGGAGAGGGAGGGAGTTGAACCCCCACGAGCCCTTAGCACTCCTAATGGTTTTCGAAACCACGGCCACCGCCACATTGGCTTGCCTCTCCAAACGTTCGATTGGCGGAGGAGAAGGGATTCGAACCCATACGACCGGCATAGCCGGACAGCCGCACTAGCAATGCGGTTCCGCTACCCTGCAGTCTTTCGGATTACTCCTCCGCACATGCGCCTGGGGTCGGCGCACGGGTTCGTCAGCTCGAGTATCGCTCGAAGCTGGGGGATCGACTTGATAGTCGAAACGTATGGAGGATGCGTAAGGTCATGGCGGCCTATATGGGGACGTTGTCCCGGAGTTCAAGACGTCAATCAGAGAAATCTCTCAAACCATCGCCAGATAGGCGATTGCTATCGGAAAGCAGACCCAGGCAACGGCAAACCCCGTGACCACCGGTATCCTGTGGCGATCGCAAAAGGCGATCCCGCCAGGGTCGGGACAGGCCCGATAGCCGTAGGTGTAGAGCATCTTGTTGGTCGGATAGGCCTCGATCAGGCTGCCCTCGCTCAACAGCGTAGGATTGCCGAAAAACGCCCGCATGCGCCGGTGCCGCTTCAGGCCCCGGATGAACCGATAGGACGTGATCCCCTCCGCCGAAAGGGCGATAAAGGCCAGAATTCCGGGAAAAATAAGATGTTCAAGGTCCATGATGTGCGCTCAACACTGGTTGTCCAGCAACCGGATCCGAGTGCCCATGCATAGAGCAAATTTCTTAACATCTGCTCAGCAGCCCTACTCCGCCGCCTTCGCCGTTTCCTCGGCGGGTTTGAGCGGCGGGAAGTCGTCGGGCGTTATGGTCTCGCGCTCAAGCAGCAGCGCCGCGCCTGCTTTGAGATCCTGGAGATTGTCTTTCAGCAGCGTCCTGGCCCGCGAGTAGGCGTCGTCCAGCAGGTTGCGAATTGCGATGTCGATGTCGCGCGCCGAGGCTTCGGAATACTCGCGCGGGCTCGTGCCGATCACACTGTCGCCCAGATAGCTCTGGCGTTTCGGGTCGTACACCATCTGCCCGAGCTCCTCGGTCATGCCGAAACGGGTCACCATCTGCCGCGCGATGTCGGTGGCCTTGTCGAGGTCGTCGGCGGCTCCGGTGGAGACTTCATTGAACACCAGGTCTTCCGCCGCCCTGCCCGCCAACAGAGCCACCATGCGGTTTTTCAGCTCCTGGGTGGTGATCAGGAACCGGTCCTCGGTTGGGCGCTGCAGGGTGTAGCCGAGCGCGCCGATGGACCGCGGTATGATCGACACCTTGTGCACCGGATCCGAACCGGCCAGGTTGGCGGCGGCCAGCGCATGGCCCATCTCGTGATGGGCGACCACTTCGCGCTCATGCAGGTTGAGCAGCCGGCTCTTCTTCTCGGCGCCGGCGACGATGCGCTCGACGGCTTTCGTAAAGTCTTCCAGTTTGACCACCTCACCGTCCCGCCTCGTCGCAACGATCGCCGCCTCGTTCACGAGATTGGCGAGATCGGCGCCGGTGAACCCGGGCGTGATGCCGGCGATCTGTTCGAGATCGACTTCGTCCGACAGCTCGATCTTCTTGGCATGCACCTTGAGGATGGCGACACGGCCGATCCGGTCCGGCCGGTCGACCACCACCTGACGGTCGAAGCGCCCGGCCCGCATCAGCGCCGGATCGAGGATCTCCGGACGATTGGTGGCGGCCAGCAGCACGATGCCTTCGCGCGGGTCGAAGCCGTCGAGCTCGGCCAGCAGTTGGTTGAGGGTCTGTTCCTTCTCGTCATGCCCGCCGCCGAAACTGGGGCCGGAGCGCGCCTTGCCGAGCGCATCGAGTTCGTCGATGAAGATGATGCAAGGGGCGGCCTTGCGCGCCTGTTCGAAGAGATCGCGCACCCGCGCCGCGCCGACGCCGACAAACATCTCGACGAATTCCGATCCCGAGATTGAGAAGAACGGGACCCCCGCCTGCCCCGCCACCGCGCGGGCAAGAAGCGTCTTGCCGGTGCCGGGCGGGCCGACCAGTAGAATGCCTTTCGGGATATGCGCGCCGAGCCTGCCGTATTTCTCCTTGTCGGTCAGGAACGAG
>JAJFHL010000081.1 GCA_021775615.1 Hyphomicrobiales bacterium | reverse complement strand
ACATCGACGAGTTTCGCCATTTCAATAGTCCAGCCGCGAAACCACACGCCCTGGACACGCCCTGTCACCCGCACCCGGACGGTCTTGGTTTCGAGGGTATCTTCGTCGTCACTCACGGAGGGTGGCTTGCAGCAGGCCGACAGCTGGGATTTTCACGAGAATTCCATGATCACTTCGTCAACGGCAAGGCTGTCGCCGGGCGCGCATTTGATCTCGGCCACGGTGCAGTCGCGCTCGGCGCGCAGCACGTTTTCCATCTTCATCGCCTCGACCACGCAAAGGCTTTCGCCCGCCTTGATGTCCTGGCCTTCCTTCACGGCGATGGAAACCACCAGGCCGGGCATCGGGCAGAGCAGGAACTTCGACGTATCGGCAATCTCGATTTCCGGCATCAAAGAGGCCAGTTCGGCCTCGCGCTTTGTGAAAACATAGGCATCGAGCGGCACGCCGCCATGCGAGATGCGATAGCCGTTGAGGATCCGCGTCACCTGGACATTGGCCGTGCGCCCGTTGATCTGGCCACTCCATACCGGCTTGCCCGGCACCCAGACGCCCTGAACCGCGAAGTCGCCGCCACCGTCGCGGTGCACGACCTTCAGGAGCGGCCCGCCGTCCTCGACAATTTCGACGCCATGATCCTGCCCGGCAAGGTGTACGACGCGCTCCACCGCGAAGCGCACCGGCCTACCGCCCATCTGATCAGTTATGCCGCGCCGCCGCGTGTTCTCCGTATGATCGAGCACCGCCGCAACCGTCACCATGGTGGCGCGCAGGTCATCGGTCAGCTCACCGCCGGTGAAGCCATCGGGATATTCCTCGGCAATGAAGCCGGTCGACAGATCGCCGGACTGCCAGCGTGGATGGCGCATCAGGGCGGAGAGGAACGAAATATTGTGCTGGATGCCCTCGATATAGAAGGCGTCGAGCGCCCGCGACATGTGCGTGATGGCCGACTGCCGGTCACTCGCATGGGTGCACAGTTTTGCGATCATCGGGTCGTAATAGATCGAGATTTCGCCGCCTTCGAAGACACCGGTGTCGTTGCGGATCACCGGGCCGTCTTCCTCACCGCCTTCTTCGGGCGGACGGTAGCGCACCAGCCTTCCGGTCGAGGGCAGGAAGCCGCGCACCGGATCTTCCGCATAGATCCGGCTCTCGATGGCCCAGCCGTTGAGCTTGATGTCGTCCTGTTTGAGTTTCAACTTTTCGCCCGCGGCGACCCGGAACATCTGTTCGACGAGGTCGACGCCGGTGATGAGTTCGGTCACCGGGTGTTCGACCTGAAGCCTGGTGTTCATCTCCAGGAAATAGAAATTCTTGTGGCGGTCGACAATGAACTCGACGGTGCCGGCGCTCTGGTACTTCACCGCCTTTGCCAGCGCAACGGCCTGCTCGCCCATGGCGCGCCGCGTCTCTTCATCGAGGAACGGGCTCGGCGCCTCTTCGAGAACCTTCTGGTTGCGCCGCTGGATCGAACACTCCCGCTCGCCGAGATAGATCGTGTTGCCGTGGCTGTCCGCCAAGACCTGGATTTCGATATGCCGCGGATCGACGATGAACTTCTCGATGAACACCCGGTCATCGCCGAAGCTCGACTTGGCTTCCGACATAGAGGCGCGGAAGCCTTCTGCCATGTCTTCACGGGCATGAGCCACGCGCATACCCTTGCCGCCACCGCCGGCCGAGGCCTTGATCATCACCGGATAGCCGATTTCCTCGGCAATCTCGATCGCCTGCTTGGTGTTCTCTATAACGCCGAGGACACCTGGCACCGTCGAAACCTTGGCCTTCGAAGCAAACTTCTTCGACTCGATCTTGTCGCCCATCACCTCGATGGCACGCACATTGGGTCCGATAAAGGTGATGCCGGCCCGTTTCAGTTTCTTGGCGAACTTGGCGTTTTCGGAAAGAAACCCATATCCCGGATGCACCGCCTCCGCGCCGGTCTGTTTGCAGGCCTCGATGATCTTGTCGATCACCAGATAGGACTCGGCCGCCGGCGCCGGACCGATGTTGACCGCTTCGTCGGCTTCGCGGACATGCAGCGCCTGGGCGTCCGCGTCGGAGTAAACCGCAACCGTCTTGATGCCCATCCGGCGTGCTGTCTTGATCACCCGGCAGGCGATCTCTCCGCGATTGGCGATCAGAATTTTCTTGAACATGTGCCCGCATTTCCCCGTGCACCGACAACCCGTGCGTCTTCAAGGGTTTGCGGCGCACCCGGGCGATTGTCAATGCCCTTTTTGGTGCACAACCAACGTGCTATAGGACAGCGCGCCGCACCCAGCATATGCGCAAACCGCGACCGGACCACACTTCCATGGCAAAGCAGACCCCCACCGTCGGCCTCGTCAGCCTCGGCTGCCCGAAGGCACTTGTCGACTCAGAGCGTATCCTGACCAGGCTTCGCTCTGAGGGATACGTCATATCGCCGGAGTATGATGGCGCCGACGTGGTGATCGTCAACACCTGCGGTTTTTTGGACAGCGCCCGGGCAGAATCCCTCGACGCGATCGGCGAAGCGGTGCGTGAAAACGGCCGGGTCATCGTCACCGGATGCATGGGCGGAGATGCCGACGGCATCCGCAAGGCCCACCCCAAGGTGCTCGCGGTCACCGGCCCGCACCAATATGAGGCCGTGGTGGAAGCGGTCCATGACGCGGTGCCCCCGGTGCATGATCCCTTCACCGACCTCGTGCCCGAACAGGGGCTCAAGCTGACGCCGCGCCATTACGCCTATCTGAAGATCTCCGAGGGCTGCAACAACCGCTGCAGCTTCTGCATCATCCCGCAGTTGCGCGGCGACCTGGCGAGCCGTCCGGCGGCGCATGTGCTGCTCGAGGCCGAACGCCTGGCCAATGCAGGGGTGCGCGAGCTGCTTGTGATCTCACAGGACACCAGCGCCTACGGCGTCGATCTCAAATACGCCGCAAGTTCATGGCGCGGTCGCGACGTTGCGGCCCGCTTTGCAGACCTCACCGAAGCGCTCGGCGAATTGGGAATCTGGGTGCGGCTGCATTACGTCTACCCCTACCCCCATGTGGACAGTGTCATTCCGCTGATGGCGGAGGGCAAGATCCTGCCCTATCTCGACATGCCCCTGCAGCATGCGAGCCCCACCGTGCTGAAAGCCATGCGGCGTCCGGCCAACCAGGAAAAAATGCTCGACCGGCTGAGCCGCTGGCGCACCACATGCCCGGATCTGGCGATCCGCTCGACCTTCATCGTCGGGTTTCCCGGTGAGACGGAAGCCGATTTCGAACTGCTGCTCGACTGGCTCGGCGAAGCCCGCATCGACCGTCTCGGCTGCTTCAAATATGAAGCCGTGGACGGCGCCACCGCCAATGCCATTTCGGCCCATGTTCCAGAAGACCTCAAGGAGGAACGCTGGCAACGGCTGATGGCCCGCCAGGCGGAAATCAGCTCGGAAATCCTCGCAGCGAAGGTCGGGCGCACCATCGACATCATTATCGATGAAATCGATGTTGACGAAGCCGTCGGCCGGTCACAATGGGACGCGCCGGAGATCGACGGCGCAGTTTACCTGCCCGACAGCGCGGAGCTGCCGGTCGGAGAAATCGTGCGCGCCGAAGTGCTTGGCGTCGAAGGCTACGACCTGGTTGCAAGACCGGTGTAAGCCCGCGATCGCGGTTCCGGCAGTATTCAGGCCAGTTCGATATCGACCGGCACCGCGCGGCTCAGGGTGTGACCTACCGGGGACGTTTTCGTCACTTTGTCGTGCAACTCCTGAAGGGCCTCCGACGAGGCATCGCTGTCCAGTCTCACCTTGACTGCAATCGAGCCGAACCCGGCATTGCCATCGCTCAATCCGAGAAAGGTGTGAAGGTCGAGATCACCCTCAACCTCGATGGTGAGATCGTTGATTGTGATACCCGCGGCCGTCGCGTTGGCGGCATATCCGACAGCAAGGCAGTTGCCCAGCGCACCGAGCACCTGCTCGACCGGATTGGGGCCGGTATCGGTGCCGCCGAGCTGGTTCGGCTCATCGGACTTCGTCGATGCGAAGTCGCGAATTCTGGCTTCGGAGCGAAACCCGCCGTTCCATTTGACTTCGGCATTCCATTTGGTGGCGGCAACATCGGGCTGTTGCTGAATCTTCTCTGCCAGGCTTGCGACACTGCCGATATCGACATCGTTCAGTGTCGTGGTGACGGTCGGGGCCATTGCCGGTTTCCTTCCTCGATCTGCCGC
>JAJFHL010000009.1 GCA_021775615.1 Hyphomicrobiales bacterium | reverse complement strand
GTGTAGAAGTAATCGACATAGTCCCACATCTTGCGGAACACGCCGATGGCGCCGGAGGCCACCATGCTTTCGGCCACGCCGGTCGAGAACGCCTGGCCGATCTCGGAAGCCTCGGTCTTTGTGGGAACGGCACCCATCAACTCGGCAAGCCGTGTCGTGCCCGCGTCGTAGGCGCGGAACTTGACGCCGTTCATGTCGGCGACGCTTTCCACCTGTTTCTTGGAAAACAGTCCCTGCGGCGGCCAGACGGCGGTGAACAGCAGCTTCATGCCGCGTTTGTCGAGGGCAGCTTCAAGCGCCGGCTTCGAGGCCTGATAGAGTTCCCAGGCCTGTTTGCCGTCGGTCGCGAGGAACGGCACCGTGTCGACGCCGAAGATCGCATCTTCGGATGCATGGGCGCCGATATAGCGAGCACCGATCGGCACCTGGCCCGAGCGCACCGCGCGCAGAATTTCCGATGCCTTGTAAAGCGAGCCGGACGGGTGGACGACGATTTCAAGCGCGCCGTTCGAGTTCTTTGTCACGGTCTCGGCGAACTCGATGTATTTCGCCGTGATGAAGTTCTTGGCGGAATAACCCGCCGGCATGTCCCACTTTTCGGCTGCCTGAGCGGTCGCGACGATTGAGACAGGCGAAGCGGCAAAGCAGGCGGCGGCCACAATCGCGAAACCTGTCCTGCGAGCAAATCGTTTCCAGTTCATTTCATTCTCCCTGCAGTTGTTGTTATGCGTCAGGCGTCAACGACAAACAGTTCGCGCGGATAGTCGGTCAGGACTTCCGCCCCGGTTTCGGTCACTCGAACGCTGTCGGAAAAGCACATGCCGAAGTCGTCGAAGAACAGTGTCGGAATGACATGGAATGTCATGCCCGGCTCCAGCACCAGCGGGTCGTCGGGCCGGATTGCATAGATATGTCCTTCCGACCAGTTCGGCGGAAAACCAATGCCGATACCGTAGGCGGCGCGGCTTCGGAAATGCGAACCCAGCCCGCTGTCCTCGGCGCGCTGGCGGCAGATGCGGTCGACATCGCCGGCGGCAACGCCGGGCGCAATGGCCTCGATCGCCGTCTCGAGAACCCCCTTCAGCGTGTCGGCCGCAAGCCGGTGCCGTTCGGTCGGCTGGCCGACGACGACCGGACGCGAGACAATGCCGTGATAACGGTCGACGCACCCTGCGGTTTCAAGCAACACCACATCGCCCTTGTGGATTTCGCGTCGCCGCCACATGGCAAAGCACAGGCCGGTCGCCTCGCCCGCCACGACAAGCGGTGGATGGCCGAGATACTCCGAGCCTTCAGAAATGCTGGCTGCAAACATTGCCGCGGCAAGGTCGTTCTCGGTCCGCCCTGGCGCAACAGCCTTGATCGCCGCGTCGAGCCCAGCAACCGCGCACCGGCAAGCATGGCGGATGCGGTCCAGTTCATCGGCGCCCTTGACCATGCGGTGCGGTTCGATAGCGCCATTCCAGTCGACGAGTTCACAGGACAGCAATCCTTCCAGCCTCCGGTAATCCCTCACCGTGAGGTACCAGGACGAGGTCTCCACGCCTAGCACCGCATCCAGCGGCAGGCGCGCGGAGAGATACTGTGCAAGAACATCGATGGAATCGGCCGTGTCGACAACCGGTTCGAAGTCGCCGATGGTCGAATGGGCAAGCGCCAGATCGCGGTTCACCACCCGGGCGACGATCACCGGCTTGCCTTCGCGCGGCACGAACATGGTCTGGAACGTGAAGTAACCGATGGTCTGGTATCCGGTCAGCCAGAACATGTTTTCCGGATTGAACAGAAGTGCACCGTCGCATCCGCGTGCCGAAAGCTCACGCTGGATCTTGGCCAGACGGTCCGCATAGACCGCTGCGGAGAATGGCAGCATGTCCGGCCGGGTACGCCGGTCATCGTGTGCTGTTGCGTCGAGTGCGGGTTCCGACATCTGCCCTGCTCTTATTCCTCAGGACAAATCCTACGAACTCAACACCATAACTTCAATTTGCTTTTATTCGCTCTACAGGTAAAATTGGTTATCATGAATTTTACCCGGAAAACCGCATGAACATTCGCCAGGTCGAAGTCTTCAAGGCGATCATGGATGCAGGCTCCATCACCGGAGCGGCGGACAAGCTGCATGTCAGCCAGCCGGCCATCTCAAAGCATTTGAAGCATCTGGAAGCCGATCTCGGATTGGATCTGTTCCAGCGCATGGGGAACAGGCTCGCGGCCACCGCCGAGGCGGAGGCCCTCTACGACCAGATCATCCGAACCTATCAGGGGATCGACCATCTCGACCGGTTTGCAGACGGCCTCAAGCACCACGCCCATGGCGAGTTCACCGTGGCGGCCATGCCGCTGATGGCTGAGCACTGGCTGCCCGAGGTCGCCGGCGAATTCCTGTCGCGGCACGATACGGTTTCAATGTCCCTGCCGGTGCGCAGCTCCAGATGGATCCACGACGCCATCCTCAACGCCAGCATAGATTTCGGTATCGGGCTGGCGATGGATGACGATGAGGATGCCCTGCGCGAACCGCTCTTGAGCCTCCCCCTGGTCTGCCTGCTGCCGCCAGGCCATCCGCTGAAAGCCCGTGACGTCATCACGCCTCTAGATCTCGAAGGCGAGAATCTCATCACCCTGTCGAACTTCGACCACTGGCGGTTCGCCGTCGAGAAGACCCTGGAGGAACACAACATCAGCGCCCGCAGACGGGTCGACACATTCACCACGCACGTCGCCTGCGAACTCGCGCTGAAAGGCGTCGGCATAGCAATCGTCGACGGCCTCACCGCCATGAGCTATGCGGGCGCGGGCGTGGAGGTGCGCCGTTTCAGCCCTCAGGTGCAATTTGACGTGTTTCTCTTGAAGTCGCGGCACCGGCGCCTTTCGACGCTGGTAGACCGCTTCGCCGAAGCGGTGGTCGCCCAGGCGGGTCAAACACAGACAATCGTCATGGAAAGCGTCGAAGGCTACGCGGCGGCCGCATGCAATCGATGTGAATAAGGTGCCTTGAACATCCGTTCGCGATGTGTGACTTCGCCACCTTCACGAGCACACCGGGGCCATGCCTGGGATCTGATCGTCATTGATCAATTCTCTGCAGTGCTGCTCGAACGCTTCGAGGACCCGCGTCTTGTGCTCTTGTTGAAGGGTCGCAATCCCGATCGTCATCGACGCGTGCCGCCCCTCCAGTTTCAACGCAACCAGCTTGCGGCCATCCAGTGCCGCGAGGTTCTTCGGCCTGACATTGGCGATGGTGAAGCCGTAGCCATTGGCCACCATGGTCCGCACCACTTCCTGGTTCGCCGATTGCGCCGCGACGTTTGCGGTCAGCCCCTCATTTTGAAAAATCGAAAAGAAATACTGCCGACTGTAGGGCAGATCCAAAAGGACCATTGGCAGGCCGTCGATGTCACGCAGTCTCACCGATTTCTTTTTGGCCAGGGGATGGTCTTTCGAAACGAGTATCTGGGGAGGCAGGCTGGCCAAGGGTTCGAAGACAACATCGTCAGGCGCCTGCAGATTGTAGGTGATCGCCGCGTCGATTTCGACCTGGCGCAGCTGGTCCAGCAGTTTCTCATGATTTCCTTCGGTAATGCGGAGCTGCACTCCGGCGTGCGCTTTCATGAACTCGTGGCCAAGTTCAGGAACGATCATCGGCGCCAGCGTGACCAGGCATCCGACGGATAGTGGCCCGCTGGTTTCGCCTTTCAACTCGCCGGCAGCCACATAGAGTTCTTCGGCCTGTTTGAGCACCACCTTGGCTTCCCGCATCATCCTCAATCCGGACGCCGTCAGGGACAGACCCTGCGCATGGTGACGCACAAAAAGCTGAAGGCCGAATTCACGTTCCAGGTGTGCGATTGCAGACGAAATGGAGGGTTGCGAAATGTTGATCCTGTCGGACGCGAGCTTGACGCTGCCCAGATCACCGGCGGTAACGAAATATTCCAGGTGCTTCAGCGTAACGCGCGTCATTTGAGAGTTTCACTGCGCATATCGTCGATCGATAGTCCTCTCGCTCGTCGTCCTTTCAGCTGCCGTCGCATCCCGGTTACGAGGCTTCAGCCTCGCGTTCCGCAGGACCGCGGTACTCCAGATATTTGCGTTGCGTGGAGATTTGATCGGCCAGATGCTTGGCATCGTGCCAGACGCCCCAGATGAAGGAAGACCCCCGGCGCGACAGCCATGGCAATCCCAGGAAAAAGACCCCGGGCTCAGCCGAGACGCCGCGCTGATGCTTCGGTTTGCCGTCTTCGTCGAACGCGTCCACCTTCAGCCAGCTGTAATCAACGGCAAAGCCTGTTGCCCAGATGATCGAGGTTACGCCGGCCTCAGCCAGATCCAGCTCAAGTACGGGATTGGTTACACAGTCCGGGTCCGGTTCGATAGTGCGGGCGTCAGGCTCTTGCGGAAGGTCGAGACCATTGCGGGCAATATACGCATCGGCCTCGTCCAGCAGCGACAGATAGTTGGCATCCCCTCGCGCAATATTGTCGCCGAGATCCGGCTGAAAGCTCACCACACCGTCATTGTATGATTTCGTCAGACCAACGAGCGTCATTCCCTGCGCGGCAAGACGCCGGAAGTCGACCGTATGGCCGCCGCGGGCACCGCTCACCGAGATCGTGACATGCTCCGTGCCCGGCTCCATGGCCGCGGCATCCCATTTGCCGAGAACCCCCAACCACCAGACGTTGTCGCGCCCGCGATAGGCGCGCGGCGGACGGTCATGCGGGCCGACCGAGAGGTAAACACGCTTTCCCGAACGCAGGAGTTCGTCCGCGATCTGCGTGCCCGAAGACCCCGCTCCGACCACCAGAACCGAGCCCTCGGGCAACTGTTGGGGATTGCGGTAGTCGTGCGAATGGAGCTGCGTGATGTCTGCATCTTCAGGAACAACGGGCGGGATGACAGGGCGTTGGAAAGGCCCGGTGGCGGCAACCACGCTGTTGGCCTCGATCACGCCCTCCGAAGTTTCGACACGAAAGCCGGGTCGCTCGGAATTCCTTTGCACCTCCTTCACCTCGACGCCGCAGCGGATGGGCGCATTGATCTGTTCTGCATAAGCCACAAAATAGTCCGCAACCGCCTCCTTGGGGGCAAAGGCGTCGGGATCGGTATCGGAAAATTCCATGCCCGGAAACCGGTCATGCCAGGCCGGACCATTGGCAACCAAAGAGTCCCATCTTCCCGAGCGCCAGCGTTCGGCAATTCGGTCCCGTTCCAGGACGAGGTGAGGCACGCCGCAGTTGCTCAGGTGCTCGCTCATGGCCAAGCCGGCCTGGCCGGCGCCGACAACGAGCGTGT
>JAJFHL010000080.1 GCA_021775615.1 Hyphomicrobiales bacterium | reverse complement strand
GTCGCTTCGCCCGAACCGACCCGGGCGGTCAGCAGTATGCCCGTCAGCGCCGCCAGGAAAGAGCAGAAGGTGTAGGTCACCACGATGTAGAAGGTCGTGGACACCCCGGACACCCGTGCCGCATGCTCGTTGCTGCCGATGGCATAGATGTATTTGCCCAGCTTGGTACGGTTCATGGTCCACCAGAGCACGCCGAGAACCGCGAAAGTGACATAGATAACGACCGGCAGGTTCAGGTACCGCAGCCTTCCGAATTCGCGCGTGAACTCGTCCGGCATGCCATAGACCGGCACACCCTGGGTCGCATAGAGTGCGATGCCGGAAGCAATGGAAAGCGTGCCGAGTGTCACCATGAAGGGACTGACCTTCATGAACGCCACGGTCAGTCCATTTATGACACCGATGCCGCTTCCCGCCGCCAATCCCGCCATCACGCCGAGAAAAACGACCAGAAACTGCGCTTCAGGGAACGCTGAAGCGAGACCCGTCATGGTCAGCGCTGTGGTGACGCTGGTCAGTGCGACAACGGCTCCGACCGACAGATCGAAACCGCCGATGATCAAAACCATCATCTGGCCTGATGCGATTAGCATCAAAAAGGACGCATTGCGCAGGATGTTGATGAGGTTGGCGCTGCGCAGGAATCTGGGCTCAATCAGACCGAGGACCACAAATAGCGTGATCAGGAGGATGGGCAGCAACCCAAACGTCAGGAACCAGGATGCAATGCGTTTCCGGGCGTCGCCAGCACCGGCGGAAGTATCGCTGTGCATCGTCATGCGGTCAGCTCCGTCGAGCTTCGTGCTCCGGCTTCTTCATTCTCGCGGTCGCGATCGAAGAAGTGAGCCAGCACCGTTGCTTCATTGATGTCGTCGCCGGTCAGTTCAGCCACGAGCTCGCCCCTGTGCATCACATAGACGCGGTTGGACAGGTGCAGAACCTCCGGCAATTCAGACGAGATGACAACGACCGCCGCGCCGGCCTCAGCCATTTCCTTGATGAGGTTGTAGACTTCGGTCTTGGCGCCGACGTCGATGCCGACGGTCGGTTCGTCCAGCAGGAACACGCTGATCTCCCGGGCCAATCCGCGCGCCAGCATCACTTTCTGTCTGTTGCCACCCGACAGAAATTCAACCCTCTTTTCAGGGTCGCGGGGGACAACCTGAAGCTTTTCCACGATGTCTCGAGCGTGGGCTTTTTCGCTGGCAAGCTTCAGAAGGCCTCTGCTTGCGAACGTGTCCAGGTCCAGTGCGGCAAGCGACACGTTTTCCCGGATCGGGCGCGATAGAGACAAACCTTCGGCGACGCGATCGGACGGGAAGTAGCACAGACCGCTTTTGAGCATTCGGGCGGGGGTCGGGTTGGCAACGGACTTGCCGTCGAACACAATCATACCCGCGGAGATCTCATGCAATCCGAAGATGGCTCTCGCCAATTCGGACTTGCCACACCCCACCAAACCGGCGATCCCAACCACCTCACCCGCTCTCACCGAGAAATCGACGTCGACGACGAGTCGGCTCTTGGTTGTCAGCCCGGTTGTCGCCAGCAGGACTTTGCCTGGCCTATGCACTATCTTCGGGAACAGCGCTTCGAACGTCCGGCCGGTCATCATCTCGACGAGTTTTTCCTCGCTCACCGCGTCCGCATCCACCGTGCCGATCTTGCGGCCGTCGCGCAGCACCGTCACCCGGTCGCCGACACGCTTGATTTCGGCCATTCTGTGCGACACGTAGATGATACCGACGCCTTCGCTCTTCAGTCGGTCGATGATCTCGAACAACCTGTCGGTCTCGCGCTCGCTGAGCGACGCGGTCGGCTCGTCCAGGATCAGAACGCGGACGTCCTGGAGGAGCGCCTTGGCGATCTCGGTCATTTGCTGTTGAGCACGCGGAAGATCACCCACACGTGCCTGCGGCGCCAGCTCGAAGCCCAGATCCTCAAGGATCTTTTTGGCCCGTGTGCGCATCTCTCGCTTGTTCAATACGCCGCCGCTGCCCAGTTCACGCCCGAGGAACAGGTTTTCCTCAATGGTGAGATCTGGCGCCAGGCTGAATTCCTGGAACACCGGACTGATTCCGATCTGGCGGGCATGATGGGGCGTCAGGCGGCCCAGCTTCTCGCCGCAGAAAACATAGCTCCCGCCATCGGGCGGAAAGCTGCCGGCGATCACATTGATAAGTGTCGACTTGCCCGCGCCGTTCTCACCGAAGAGCACATGGACTTCGCCTGAACGCAAGTCGAAATCGACCTGATCGAGAGCGCGAACTCCGGGAAAGCGCTTTTCGATGCCGGTCATCTCGATAAGCGGCGACGCGTTCACGGTGCTCCGTCGTTCGGCATCCACCGTGTTCTGTTGGTTCAGGGTTTCCACCTTCTTCCCTCCAACAAAGAACCGATGAAAACTGTATCAGCTCGAACGATGCTTGACACCCGAGCCAACCCGGAAGCTATCGGAAGGGAAAATTGTTCGAGGGCAGCTTTGGCTGGTTTGACCTTGGGCTGACTGAACGACGGGTCCCGCAATCCAGCCGCGTTCAAGAAGACGCGATCGCCCATGTGGTTGTTTCCCCGCCTTGGCGCGTTTACCGCTCGTTGGCCGCGGGGCCGGCCGGCGCCCCTTAGTCCGGCCGGCCCGCGCGGTTTGTGTACGATGGTCCCGAAGCAACCGTCTCGCCGACATCACTCGACGTTGTAGATCACTTTCCAGCCATCCGGCGGTGTGAAAGCCCTCATATCCTGGGTCTCAACAAACTGCTTGTCGACCCAGATTGGCGGGAGGCGCATGCGTTTGGGGACAGTCTCGCCCTCCAGAAGGCGAATGGCGGTGTCCATGCCGACGGCCGCTTCGACGACCATCGGATTGGATGCGACACCAAGGACCCTTCCGTCCTTAATTCCACGCAACGCGCCTTCGGACATGTAAAAGGCGACAAGGTCGACCTTGTCGGACAGACCGGTTTCTTCGAGCACATCGACCGCGACTTCGGTCATCACGGCGACGCCCACGAAGGCATCGATATCGTCATAGGTCTGGATCGCATCTTCTACCAGCTTGAGCTGGGCGCTCTTGCCGGTCTCACCATACTTGTGCTCAACCAGCTCGATGAGCGAGCCCTCGAAAGCATTGGTCCAGCCCTTGGCTGCCTGTTCGGCCCAGCCGGCACCGGCGACGCCGGCAAAATTGATCGCTCTTGCTTTGTCTCTGCCCAGCTTCTTGTAGTGTTCCACGAGGGCCCGGCCTGCCACTTCGGCGTCGATATTGTAATCGCCGAATATTGCGGAATCGACCGCGACGTCCTGAATCGGATTGCCGAGGGCGATCATCTTGATGCCCTTTTTCTGTCCTTCTTCAATCTTCGGCCGCAGCGCGCCTTCAGAGATGGCGGAGATGATGATCGCGTTCACGCCAAGCGCCACACAATCATCGAACTGCGACAGCTGCTTGTTCAATTCGGTATAACCGCCAGCCTGGAACAGAGTGGCCTTGATGCCCTGCCGCTTCGCCTCCTGCATGACGCCGACGTTGATGCCGACCCACCACGTGTCTTTCAGGTGCGGCAGGAGGATGCAGACATGCCATTTCTTCGAAGGCGCTTCCAGTCGCGGCGTATAGTCCACCTGAACAAGCTCTCCTGACGAGAGATCGTCGACCTTGGTGGGCCACCATTTAAACGTGTCGCCGGCGTAACTGGCGCCCGCCAGCGACAGCGACACGCCCGCCGCCATCGCCAGCTTCAGCGAATTTCGGAGCAGTTTCATTATAATGGTCTCCTTCCTGCTCAAAGTCCGTTGGACTTGCAGTTCCTGTGCTTCAGCTTTCCCAAAGCACATCTTCTCCCCGGGTTCGTCGTCCTGGCGCGTCGTTCATGCCGGCCGCAATTTGGGCTGGCAGCCAGAGGTCGCGCGCAGATTCCGACTGCGGGACCGGGCGACCCTGTCACACATCAAGGGCATCCAGTCGCGCGATCGCCAGGCGCTACACCTGTTGATCTCTTCGAAGAGTATGAATGAAATTGGAATGGCCGGAAGCCGTTTAATCTGAACGAAGCAGTTAGAAAAACTCACCGCCGCACCGGCCTACCGCTCATCGCCAAAAGCCCCGCAACGTCCTTGCTGGGGCTTCACTCTCCGGTGCCCAATGTCTTGTGGCACCACCGTGGTGCCGACTTGACGGACTCATACCGCTGCCAGCGGGATGTGAGGGGAACACTGGATTGCCTGCAACTCAAGAAGATAGGGCAGCGCGGGTTATGGACGGAAATCCAGCGGCAGATGGGTGTGAGAATTGAAAAGCCGTGTGTCGGTGGTTCGATTCCCCCCTGGGGGCCACCCGCCTCCAAGATACCCGTTTGCACATCCGACATACGAGCCGCCGAACCGATCCGCCTATTCGAGCAGCAGCGAAGCCCTGTCCTCGAAGGGAGAGGCGCCGTAGTGGGTTCTGTAGACGGCCGAGAAGTGCTGCAGGCTGTTGAAACCTGTGGCCGTGGCGACTTCGGCCGGCGGCATGGCGGTCTTGGTGACGAGATCGCGCGCCGCTTTGAGGCGCAGCCCGAGATAATATTTCGCCGGTCCCGTGCCCAGATGCTGCTTGAAGTGGCGCTGCAGCTGACGCGGCGACAGACCCAGTGCTTGGGTGAGCTCGGCCGTCGTCAGCGGGGTCTCGATGTTGGCCTCCATGAGCTCGACGCAGTGCAGCACGACGGGGTCGGCG
>JAJFHL010000079.1 GCA_021775615.1 Hyphomicrobiales bacterium | reverse complement strand
GCCGTGTCCGCTCCGCTTGCACCGAAAAGCACGAATGTGGCCTCCGGGCTGGCCTCTTCCAGAACATCGGTCAGTGCCTTTTGGTAGTCACAGGTGATCTCGTAGAAGGCCTCTTTCGAGACCTGACCCTGATAGACGCCGAGACAGTAGAAGCAGACATCGATCCCGATCAGTTCGGCCATGAGACCCGAGAAGTCCAGAAAATCAGAATGCACGACTTCCTGCAGCTTTGGGTCTTGCCGCCCCGTCTTGCGTCTGCCGACGGAAAGGACTTTCCCAACCGAGGGGTCGCCAAGAAGCAGACTGAGAACCTGGCTTCCAACCATGCCCGTGGCCCCGGTCAGGAGGGCCTTCTTGCCCGAGCGGGAAGGCTTGGCGTCAGGTGCCATCAGCCACCTTCAACACCGCAACCTTTAGCGCCGCGAGTAGCCTTGCAAGGTGGTTCCGATTGCCGGCACTGTGTTTGGCGGCCGACGCCGAGCGCTGCACGAAGTCCGCAAACTGCTCGAGCGTCAGACCGCTGTCTTCGATCGCGTTCCTGGAAGGTTCCAGAATCCGCGCAATGATCGCCCTGAACCTCTCATCGGCGGCGGTGATCTCCTCCTGGCTGGACGCGTTGAACCCTTCGATTATGTCTTCGGTATTGGGTGAAGCATTCAACTGGTCATAAGGCTCGACCGCCACGTGCCTGAAAACCACATCCAGCCGTTCGCCAAGATCGCTCGTCTTCTGCAGACCCGCATCGATCTGGGCGACGGCCCTGTCGGCAAACAGCTGTATGGTCGCCCGCAGCACCTCATCCTTGTTTGAGAAGGAATTGTAGAGCGTCTGGCGCGCGATCCCGGCTTCGGTCGCGAGATCGTTCATGCTCGTGCGCTTCACCCCGTAGCGCGAGAACAGGCGGATCGCGGCCTCAATGATTTTTTCTTCCCGTTTTTTCATACTGACATATTGACAATCACACGCTAATTGTCAATATAGACAAACATACGCTATATGTCCAGTTTGTCGGAGACAAAGCATGACCCCACAACCGCAGAAAATTGCCATCGTAACCGGCGCCAATAACGGCATCGGCTTCGAGACCACTGTCGGCATGGCTGAAGCCGGTTATCACGTGATCATGGCGTGCCGGAGCGGCGAAAAGGCAAAAGAGGCCAAGGCATCGATCATGAAGCGCCTGCCGTCGGCGTCACTTGACATCATGCTGATCGACGTCAGCGATTTCGCTTCCGTTCGCTCGTTCGCCGATAAGTTCCGCGAGCGCTTTTCGCACCTTGACGTGCTGATCAACAATGCGGGCATCCTTGTCTATTCGGCGCAGTCCGATGCCGACGGGATCGAACTGCAGTTCGCGACCAACCATCTGGGGCATTTTCTGCTCACTGCTCTGCTGATCGACCTGATGCCGGATAATCCGGCGTCGCGCGTCGTTGCACTCTCAAGCGTTGCCCATAAAGGTGCGCGGATTCATTTCGACGACCTGACTTGCGGGGGTAACGGCGGGATTGCCTACGGCCAGTCGAAACTTGCCTGTCTTTTGTTCGCTGATGAGCTGAACCGGCGACTGCAATCGGCCAGGCGCAAAATCAGGGCCTTGGCGGTGCATCCCGGAGGTTCCGATTCCGGGCTCTTCGACGAGATGAACCGACTGCAGTATTTTACCCTGAAAGCACTCTCACCCTTTATCACCCACTCAAATGCTTCAGCGGCAAGGCCGTCGCTGCACGCGGCATTATCGCCCCAGGTTGCGGGCGGCGACTATTACGGCCCAACCGGCATCATGGAAATGCGCGGTCCCGTGGGACACGCCAAGCGCGACCCGGTCTGTGAAGACAAGACCGTCGCACAGCGGTTGTGGGAATGCTCGGAACGGCTGGTCGCCCGGAAGTTCGAAATCCCGCCGGCTCAAGCCCAAGGCAACGCCGCAGCCTAAACCCGGTGAGGGGACCGATGCTCCAATGACAGACGTTGCAAGTTCAAACTCATTCGTCTCGGTGATCTCAGCACTATTTGCCTACGCGCTGATCGCTGCAGGGATGTTCATGACCGGCTGGGGCTTGCTTGGGTTTCTGGAATACTTCTCCGGCCCGGCGCCCATCGTACCGCTGCAAAACCCGACATTCCCCCCGGGCACCCAATTCCTTCATTGGCTTGCCATTCTATCGTCAGGTCTGGTCTTTCTGATCGGCTATTTCTCAAGATGGAGACATACGCCCCACGCAATGGTGGTGGCGTATGCGGTTCTGGCGACGCTGTGCTTTGTGGAGACGTTCGATTTCATGACGAACGCAAACCGCTATTCTGCAATGGTGTTCGAGTATGCCGCCTACGCAGCAATCTCGATCTACCTGTTCCGCTCCCAAAGAATGCGCAGCCACTTCGGTACTGACGATTGAGTCCGCACAACCGCTTCTGGCACTTGATCCCCGTAGCAAGGGATGGTTGGGGACGACCGGATTTGATGCAACAACGGACATCCGGGAGCACCATCGTCTCATTGGCCATAGCGACTACCTTATGAGATTAGGGAGAGATCGGAAGGCGATACTGCGTCGCCGCGATGCGCAATTTCCCAACACAGCGGTTCAACTGCACCTCAGAATGGTCTAAGCACAGTGTTCCGCCGGGCGAGCGGGCCAGACAAGGAGATGCGGTTGAGAATTTCGGTGTCCAGATGCATTGGCATGCATCGTTTTGTGTGCTTTTTGGCCCTGCTGGCGGTGGTTTTCTGCGCGGCACCGGTGAGCGAACCCGCACGCGCCCAGACCGCCGACACCGGCCGGACAAACGCGCCCCTGCCGTTTTACTGGCACCTGCCGGAAGATTTCGTGCCGCCGGACCTCACCAAGCTGAAGGGCATCAATTTTCTCACCGACAGCGACTACCCGCCGTTCAATTACCGTGACGAGGGCGGTGATCTTGTCGGCTTCAATGTGGATCTGGCCAAGGCCCTGTGTTCCGCCCTCAGGGTGCGCTGCCGGATATCGGCGCGCAAGTGGAGCGATCTGATTCCCGCCATTGAGCAGAAGCAGGCCGACGCGGTCATCGCCTCGATCGCCATCAATGCGGCGAACCGCGAGAAGATCGACTTCTCCTTTCCCTATTACCGCTCGCCGGCGCGGTTTATCGTCCAGAATCAGAGCCAGATCGCCAATCCGACGCCGACGACCCTGGAAGGCAAGCCGGTCGGGGTGCGGGTCGGCACCGCCCACGAAGCCTATCTGAAGGCGTTCTTCGGCAGCGCCGACATCCGCAGCTACCAGACCGCGACCCAGGTTCGCGAGGCCCTGCGCATCGGCGAGGTGGATGCTGTCTTCGGCGACGGCACCTCCTTCATGTTCTGGATCAACGGCACCACGTCGCGCGGCTGCTGCAAGTTCCTGCCCGGCGCCTTCCTCGAGAGCCGCTATTTCGGCAACGGCGCGGGCATCGCGGTGATGAAAGGCAACACCGAAATGCGCGATGCGCTCAACTACGCCCTCGACCGCATCAAGATCTCGGGCGCCTATGACCGGATCTACCGCAAGCACTTCCCCCTCGACCTCTACTGACGCGATGCCGGCGCGCCCGCCCATCGGCCAGACGGTGACATGGGTCTACACCCATGATCTCTCCGGCACCTGCCGGTTCTATGCGGATGTGCTGGGTCTCGACCTGGTCAAGGATGAGGGCGCAGCCCGCATCTATCGCGCCAGTGGAGACGGCTGCATCGGCGTCTGCCAGGCCATCGGCGGCCGCGAGGTCGAGCCGAAGGGCACCATGATCACGCTGGTGACGGGCGATGTGGACGGCTGGTATGCGCGCCTGACGGAGGCGGGCGCGGTGACGCGCGGAGCCCCGCAAGTGGTTGAGCAGTTCGGCATCTACGCCTTCCTCGCCGAGGATCCCAACGGCTATCTGATCGAGTTTCAGACGTTTCTGGAGGGGGCGGTCGCCCAGACCGGGTTAGACTGACCGCGCCTAGATCAAGCTACGCTTAACCGATCCCGGTCAAGCGCAGAATATTTGATCTATTTCACTAAGCAATAGCAGCTTGTCTGCACCCAACCGGACGCAGGCTGCTCTTGCCGGGCGAACCGAGTTGGCGCCATCAAACGTTTCCATCACTCAATGAACTCCCCCCAGAACGGAATTGCTTCCAATTCCTCGTCGGTGACAAATTCCTCGACGTTATCGCTGTAGTCCGGGCCTTTGCCCAGCACGCCTCTAAGCTCAGCGAGAAGATAAGCCCTCAGGTTCAGGCCATAGAGAATGATATCGGATTGATAGACTGATAAGACCGGATACCCACACTCACACTTGTGGCTCACGAGATAGCGGTGGCTGAATATAGGCACCAGCTTTGGCGCAGCTGCAACCAGCTCCTCAAGCCTGCTCTTGCGCAAATTTTCGCTGTTCGGCCGTTTACCCCAGCTGTCGCGCCAGAGTGCATTGTGTTTCACGTCGAACAGCAGACCCTCCAGCGGCCATTCCAGTGCCGAAGCAATATGAACTTCATCCCCTCTCCAGTCGTAAAACGAGGGTCTGTCGACCTCCACGAGAGTATCACCGTCAAAACCAGTGCCGTGCATCTGAAGATCGGGCGCGTTTAAAACGGACAGGAAACAACGGTAATCCTCCGGAAAACGGATGTCCCAGCGTGTTTCGATGGCGTCGATCTCGCTGGCCGTGAGACCGGATTGCCACATGGTTCCGGTTCGCCACTGCCTGGAGCCAACACGCGCGGCCTGATACTGCTCAAAGGTCAACATCTCGATTTCAGCCCAGACGGCCTCGGTGCGATCCTTCAACCATCGAAGAAACGCGTTCAGTTCTTGTGGCACTTCCTCCGGAGAGCTCATCTTCAGGCCAGTATCATTGTCTGGCACTGTTGGCAATTTCCGCGTCTGGCACGAAGTGGACGTCGAAGTGGTGGGTGCGCCATGTCCGGAAGTGACCCAGGACGGGCTTCGGCAGTCGAATACACACCATGCTCAAGTGCGAGGACCTCGGTCTATGAGGCCCCTTGCTGTTGTCTGTATTGCGCGAGCGCCGAGTCGAGATCCTCACCATCCAGCAGCGTCGTTGTTGCGTAGGATATTGCGTCCACCCACTCGTCCAGCGTACGGACCTGCTCGTCGGATATAAGGCGGTTGCGTCTGAGCATTCCGTCTTCCTCGACGCCCCATGCACGGGCCGTGTGACATATACCCCATAAGGACGAAACAATTCTCTTGTCGACCGGCGCTTCGCTTTGAAGCTCGCCGGCCAGACAGCCGATGCAGGCAACCACCTCATGGTAGTTGTCTTCGATCAACTCGCCACCAAACGGGCGCAGCATGCCGATGAATCCGGATTCCCACTTTGGGTGATTGAAGTCCGGATGCGCACACGAATGAAGCAGCAGCAACTCTATGGCTTGATCTCTGTCCATTTCGAACAACAAGGCTGTGGCACTGGACCGGGTTCGTTGGGCAACCGCGAAGATGTCATAGGCCTCGGGCAGGTTTGTGGCCAACATAAGGGGTGCCGTTCCAGGCACATCCGCGAGGCGCGAAGCTGCGGTGTCTATGTCCGCTGAGGCCCCGTGGTCAGAGGTCGCAATGCTTCGCGGAGGCCGCGACGACAACTGCCGCCTCGGAGACTTGGCCCCTCAGTCCCCCGCCAGCAGCCGTTTTGCCGCCACCGGATAGATCCGGTCGCGGCCGATCATCCAGGCGGTGAATTTGCCGTCCTCGAAGACGTGGCGGAATGCCGCCGTACGCACGTTGAGCCCGCCGGTGAAGGCGCCGAAGGCCGGCATCACGAGGCGCACGCCGTCGGTGGCGAAGCAGCGCCGGCGCAAGCGGCGGCCGCGGGTGTGGACGATTGCGGCCGGATGCAGATGCCCCGCGATCTCGCCGGCCGCCGGAGCGGTGCCTGGAATGTGGCGCAGGATGAAGGGATCCAGATCGAGCTCAGCCGCGATCTCGCCGCCGAGGTCCTCCGGCGGTTCGGGATCATGGTTGCCGGTGATCCAGATCCAGCGGGTCTGGCCGGTGAACCGGCGGATTGCCGCGGCGTCGTCCGGTGCGATGCGTTCGCCGGCGCCGCCATCGTGGAAGCTGTCGCCGAGGGCCACCACGGTCTGCGGTGCATAGCGCTGCATCAGTTGTTCGATCTGGAACAGGGTTGACCGCGTGTCGTAGGGCGGCAGGTGGATGCCGCGGGCGGCAAAGGCCGAGCCCTTCTCGAAATGCAGGTCCGAGACGATCAGCGCCTTGTGGTCGGGCAGATAGAGCGCGCCTGAGGTGTCAGCCACCAGCGTGCGGCTGCACAGGGTGAGCCGGTGCTCTTTTGTGGGCACCGCGATCGTGTCTTTCGCTTTCGCTCCCTCAGACAAGCCGCATGGCCTCCTCGATCAGATCGTCGGCGGCTTCCGCCAGAAGATCTTCGTTGGCCTCGCCATAGACCGGCTCCTTGCCGATTTCCAGCATGACCGGCACCGCCAGCGGCGACACCGCCTCCAGGGGCCTATGAATAATCCGGCCCCTGATTCGCTTCAACATCTCGCCGAGGCGGGCAATGTCGAGAAGGCCGGCCGAGGCATCGTCCCAGGCGGCGCGTAAGAGCACATGATCGGGCTCGTGTTCGCGCAGTACATCGTATATGAGATCGGCCGACACGGTCACCTGACGGCCCGACTTTTCGTTGCCGGGGTGGCGCTTTTCGATGAGGCCGGCGATCACCGCGCAGTTGCGGAAGGTGCGTTTCATCAGGCTCGATTCCGCCAGCCAGGCTTCAAGGTCATCGCCCAGCATGTCCTCGTCGAAAAGCTCGGCGAGGGACAGTTTGCCCGCATCCACCATCAAGCTCAGATCGCGCAGGCCCCACACCGCGAGGGCGTACTCGCTCGCGACGAAGCCCATGGGCCGGGCGCCCCAGCGCTCGAGCCGCCGGGTGAGCAGCATGCCCAGGGTCTGGTGCGCCAGGCGTCCCTCGAACGGGTAGCAGACCAGATAGTGCTTGGTGCCGCGCGGGAAGGTTTCCGCCAGCATGTGGTCCGGCGAGGGGATCACCGACTTCCATTTCTGCATGGAGAGCCAGTCGCGCACCTGGGGCGGCAGGCCCTTCCAGGCGGCGGGGGAGCCCAGCATTTCGCGCACCCGGCCGGCAAGATAGGTGGAGAGCGGAAACTTGCCGCCCATGTAGGACGGCACCTTGGCGTCCTCGCTCACCGCGCGCGAGGCATAGGCTTCGGTTTCCGCCAGTCCCTCGAAGCGCAGCACGTGGCCGCCGAAGATAAAGGTGTCGCCGACCACCAGTTGCTCGATGAAGCCTTCCTCGATCTCGCCGAGATAGCGCCCGCCGCGGCCGATCGGTGCGCCGCGCCCGCGCGAGCGCGATTTCACCAGGCGCACCTTGAGCATGGGCGCCTCGACGATGGTGCCGATATTGAGCCGGTACTGCTGGGCGAACCTTGGATGGGTCAGGCGATAGGTGCCGTCGGCGGTCGGTTTCAGCTTGGCGTAGCGGTCATAGGTGCGAAGCGCATAGCCGCCGGTGGCAACAAAGTCGACCACCTTGTCGAACTCTTCGCGGGCGAGATCTCTATAGGCATAGGCGGAACAGATTTCTTCATAGAGGTCGTCGGGATGGAAGGGTTCGGCGCAGGCCATGCCGAGCACGTGCTGGGCCAGCACGTCGAGCTTCATGCACATGGGCGGCTGGCTGTCCTGCTCGCCGAGCTCGGCGGCATCCTGGGCGGCGCGGCATTCCAGCACTTCGAACCGGTTGGCCGGCACCAGGAGGGCTCGGCTCGGCTCGTCGAGGCGGTGATTGGCGCGGCCGATGCGCTGCAGCAGCCGGCTCGCCCCCTTCGGTGCCCCGACATTGATCACCAGATCCACATCGCCCCAGTCGATGCCGAGATCGAGGGTGGAAGTGCAGACCACCGCTTTCAGCTTGCCGCCGGCCATGGCGGCTTCCACCTTGCGGCGCTGGCCGACATCGAGCGAACCGTGATGCAGGGCGATGGGCAGGGCGTCTTCGTTGAGGGTCCACAGTTCCTGGAAGATCAATTCCGCCTGAGAGCGGGTGTTGACGAAGATCAGCACCAGGTTGTTGTTCTGGATGGTGCGGTAGATGTCGGCCATGGCGTAGCGCGCCGAATGGCCCGACCAGGGGACGCGTTCTTCCGAGTCGAGCACCTTGATGTCCGGCGTCACCCCCGGATCGCCGAGCACCAGTTCGCTCAAAGAAGGCTCGCCCGTCATCCGTTGCGGCATCAGGAAGGCGCGCAGGGCGTCCGGATCGGCGACCGTGGCCGACAGGCCGACGCGGCGGCAGGCCGGCGCGATGGTCATCAGTCGCGCCAGGCCAAGCGACAGAAGCGTGCCGCGTTTCGAGGGCGCCAGCGCATGCAACTCGTCGAGCACGATGGTGCGGAGATTCGAGAACAGATGATCGCCATTGCCCGACGCGATCAGCAGCGCGACCTGTTCCGGCGTGGTCATCAGGATGTCGGGAGGGTGGCGCAGTTGCCTCTGTCGCCGCGACTGCGGCGTGTCGCCGGTGCGGGTCTCCACCGTGATGCCGAGCGCCATCTCGGCATTGGGCTGTTCGAGATTGCGCGCCACGTCGACGGCAAGCGCCTTCAGCGGCGAGATGTAGAGCGTGTGAAAGCCGCGCCGCCGGTTGCGCTCGCGCTCCGGCGTTGCAGCCAGCTCGATCAGGCTGGGCAGGAAGCC
>JAJFHL010000078.1 GCA_021775615.1 Hyphomicrobiales bacterium | reverse complement strand
TCTTCGTCGCGAACCACGCCGCCAGGAAATCGAATGTGGCCAGCAGCTTCGCCTCCGGGTCGGCGGCCATTCCGTCGACAGCGGCGCGCATGTCTTCGCGGAACTGCTCGTCGATGCGCGCCAATACGGCGACGATGAGATCGTCCTTCGACCTGAAGTACCGGTAGAGCGTGGTCTTGGCCACTCCGGCTTCAGCGATCACCTGATCGACGCCAGCCGCATGGTAGCCGGACCGGTTAAAAATTTCCGCGGCGACATCGATGAGATGCGCCCGTTTCTCAGCCCGCTTCATGCGATTGTTTTCCAATTGTAACGATACAGATTTGTCACTTTATATAATGACTCACGCAGTGAGTAAACAGATATGTGTCACAAAATTAGCCCTAACACATTGAAATTATTATTCACAAGAATGTTATTCAATTTTCCTTGAAAACGATACAGATCTGTCTATTTATATACGTAACGATACAGACCTGTATCGTTTGGTTCGACAGTCACCACGTGAAGGGGCGTTTGTTGCGAGCCGATATCCAGAAAAGGATTTTTGTCATGAACCTCAGATTCGTCACACGAAAAGTACACGCGTATCTCGACTATCCCGTCGCGCTTGCGCTCATCGCGCTGCCGTTCGTGCTGCAGCTCGGCAGCTCCAATCCGATGGCGCTCTGGCTGTCCGTGGCCACCGGCGTGGCGGCGTTCATCCTCACCGTCTTTACCGATCACGAGCTGGGCATTATCCGCGTGCTGCCCTACCCGCTGCACGTGGCGGTCGACTTCGTCGTCGGCGTCGTCTTCGTAGCCGCACCGTTCGTGCTCGGATTCACGGGGCTTGACGCCTGGTTCTACTGGGCGAACGGGGCCGCCGTGCTCACCGTCATCGCACTGAGCCGGTCCCAGGGTGCCGAAGCGGCGCCCGTCACCGCATAGGGTATCATCGTCCAGGTATCCGACCGGGTACGGCAAAGGAGATTCCTCCCTTGCCGTACTCGGCCGTGGCAACGACGTCCAGGTCGTACCCGTGCGACGGTCCGTACATATAATCGTGAATGAGCGGCCCTTGATTTTCCCACATCTGCATCGCCGCCGCCCCAGGCGAGCGGTCAGACCGCATCGAAGTCTGAAGCCCTTATCCCTGCTTCTCGATCAAAGACGTCAGCGCCGCTGCGGTTTCGCCCGGGTCGTGTTCCTCCGACAGGCCGGACATGTGCTCGTGAATGAGGGGCCCGTAGATCTTCCACATTGCTTCGCGCACCCGGCGTCCCTTGCCGGTGATCCTCAGCACCTTGCCGCGGCGGTCGTTCGGGCAGACGGAGACCTCGATCAGGCCCTCCCCGGTCATACGGCGCAGAGCACGCGACAGGTTCGACTGCTCGAAGATCGTTGATTTCTCCAACTCGAAGGGGCGCAGGCCGCCATCTCCGGCGCGCTCGATCGCCCACAGGACGTCGTACCAGCGCAGCGGCGGCAGACGCTTCACCTTGAGCGTCCTGTCTATCGCTACATAGATCGACCGCTGGGCCCGGTTCAGGGCCACATACAGAGCGGTCTCTTCCTCTGTCGGGTAAACATCCTCTGTTGCAGACACATCGCCTGTCGGAAGCATGGCTTCAACTTTCCGTGAACGTCGAAATTTCCCATAGCGCAGGACGTTACAGCCAGATAGATGTATTTTCATCTAGTTTTTGCCTGCCTGCGCAGGCGGTTAGTAAAGGGAGAAGAGACGTGATGAAACTTGCAAGGCTACCGAGAGCGGTGGCGCTTTCGCTGATGATCGCCGCGCCGACCGCGTGGGCTCAAGCGGCGGAGACCTATTACACCGACCAGGGACACACGGAAGTGCGCTTCGGATGGAGCCACGCGGGCGTCTCCATGCAGTCTGGCGAGTTCACTACGGCAAAGGGCAAGCTGGTGCTCGATCCTGACAATCCGGAACAGTCCTCGGTCACCGTGACGATCGACGCGGCCAGCATCTCGACCGGCTTCGGCCCCCTCGACGATCACATCAAGAGCAAGGACTTTCTTGAGGTCGAAACCTATCCGGAGATCACCTTCGTCAGCACCTCGGTCAAGAAGACCGGCGACACCACCGCCGACGTGATGGGCGATCTGACGATCCACGGCGTGACCAAGCCGGTCACGCTCAAAACCACGATGACCCATCGCGGCGAGCATCCTCTGGGCGGCGCCATCGACTATTATAAGGGCCAGTGGGTGGCCTTCTCGGCGACGACCGAAATCGATCATCAGGCCTTCAGCGTGGGCGGGTTCTCGACCGGACCGATCTCGATCACCATCGTGACCGAGCTGAAGGACCGCGAATAGCGCGTACCGGCGCAAACGCCGTATCCAAAGACAGCACCATGGAAACTGATGTCCCGTGAAGGGGCATCAGTTTTCCGCTATTGTGATACAGAAATCTGAAGGCCACACTTCCCTGGCGCGGCTCGGAAGGACGTAGATGCTTCACAACACACGGGAAACCTACGGCCTGGTCGCGCAGGTGCTGCACTGGGCGACGGCGGCCCTGATCCTCGTCCTGCTTCCGCTCGGCGTCTTCATGTACGACCTGCCGGACAGCTCGTCGGCGGAGGTCGCCTACAAGGCCTGGTTCTATTCGCTGCACAAGACGCTCGGCGTGACCGTGTTTACGGTTGCCGTTCTCCGGGTGATCTGGGCCGTGATCCAGCCGCACCCGAGGCCGCTCCATGCCGACCGGAAACTGGAAAGCCTGGCGGCGCAGACCGTCCACTGGACGCTCTACGGCGCCATCATCTGCATGCCGCTCACCGGCTGGCTGCATCATTCGGCGAGCGAGGGCTTTGCGCCGATATGGTGGCCGCTGCCCCAGGACCTGCCGCTTGTGCCGAAAGACCCGCAGCTGGCGATGGCCCTGGGCGTCTCCCACTACTTCACCGCCCTTTTGCTTGGCGGCGCCCTGGTGCTGCATATCGGCGGCGCGCTGAAGCACGTGGTGATCGACAAGGACGATACCCTGCGGCGCATGATCCCCGGCGCCGGTCAAACCGGTATGGCCGGGCTCTCGGAGCCGCATTTCAAACGGCTGCCTGTTTTTCTGGCGGCCCTGGCCTTCGTGATACTTGGCGCCGCGAGCCTCAACGATTACGTGAAACATGCGCAAGACGGCGGCCGGACCCAGACGGCACTTGCCCCGGCGGAAGCCACGGGATGGCTGGTCGACAGGGAAAAGAGCCGGATTGCCATCGAGGTCGTTCAGATGGGCAACCCGGTTGCCGGCGGCTTCGACAACTGGAGCGCCGCCATCACCTTCGACCCTGACAAGCTTGATGCCGGAAGCGTCGAGGTGGAAGTCGATGTCGCCAGCATCACGCTCGGCGGCGTGGCCGAGCAGGCGAGAGGGCCGAATTTCCTGAACGCCGCGATGCATCCGGTCGCCCGCTTCGTGTCGGAGAGCTTCGCCAGCACCGGCGAAAACACTTACGAGGCCCGCGGTCAACTGACCCTCGCGGGCCGCGGCCAGCCGCTCACCCTGCCCTTCACGCTCAGAATCGAGGACGGCCGCGCCTTCGTCGAGGCGGAGGTGACGCTGGAGCGCCTCGCCTTCGGCATCGGCGAGAAGGGATTTTCCGGCGAAGACCAGCTGGGCTTCGGAGTGAAGGTCAAGGTGACCCTTGAAGCGGAGAAAGCGCCCGCCTCCTGAGGATTGAAGCTTCGGCCGGGGGGTTGAAGTTTCGATTGCAGCGATGCAGGACGCCGGCCATCCAGCCGCTCTTCCCCGCCGTAACAACGTCGGCTACTCTCCCGCACCTGTAATCCGCCGGAGAGCTGCATTTGACCGCCGAACTGCCAAAACACGCCTCGGTCGCCATCATCGGCGGCGGGGTCATCGGGGCGAGCGTTGCCTGGCACCTGACCCATCTGGGGCTCACCGATGTGGTGGTGTTGGAGCGCGGTCAGCTCGCCTGCGGCACCACGTGGCATTCGGCCGGGAACATCCTGCGCATGAGTTCCGATCCGGCGACCATCGGCATCTACACCTATGGGGTGGAGTTCCTCACAGCGCTGCAGGCGCGGCACGATGTCGGCTGGCGCCAGTGCGGGCGCATGATGGTGGCCAGAACCGAGGCGCGGCTGAAAGACTTCGAGGCAATGGCGCGGACGCTGCAAGCGTGCGGCGTGCCGGTCGAGCTGGTGTCCGCCGATGAGGTGGCGGCAAAGATCCCTGTGATGCATACGGACGATCTTGCCGGAGCGTTGTGGAGCCCCGACGACGGCCGGGTCAACCCGACCGACCTTGTCGCCGCCTACGCCCGCGAGTCGAAGGCCCACGGCGCGCGGTTCTGCGAAGGTGTCGCCGCCGATCGCGCTCTCACCGACGGCAGTCGGGTCACCAGCATCGCCACCGATCACGGCGAGATGGGCTGCGACGTGGTGGTGAACTGCGCCGGCCTGTGGGCGCGCGCCCTCGGGCTTCGCAACGGCGTCGCCATACCGGCGTACCCGGTGGAGCACTTCTACCTCCTGACCGAGACCATTGAAGGGACCAGTCCGCAGATGCCGACCTTCCGCGACCCGGACGGCCTCATCTATGGCCGCGAGGAGGTGGGCGGGCTGCTGGTCGGATGCTTTGACCGCGAGGCGATCCCGGTGCCGCCGGAAGACCTGCCCGAGCCGTTCTTCTTTGCGCTCCTCAACGAGAACTGGGACCAGTTCGCACCCTATATGGACGAAGCCATCCACCGGATCCCGGCGCTTGGGCACGCCGGCGTCAGGACCCTCCTCAACGGGCCGGAGGCCTTCACGCCGGACGCCGAACCGCTGCTCGATGTGGCGCCCGGGCTTGAAAACTATTTCGTGCTGGCGGGCCTCAGTTCTGCCGGAGTGACGCGCTCCGCCGGCATGGGGCGGGCGCTGGCGCACTGGATCGTCGATGGCGACCCGGGCTCCGATGTCTCAAGCTTCTCCCTCACGCGGTTTCGCCCGGAGCACAACGAGACGGCCTTTCTGCGGAGTGCCGTGCGCGCCGCGCCGAGCGGGCATTTCGACACCGGGCACTGAAGTGCGCAAGCCCGCCTAATAGTTGCGGCGCCGCTCGGCGCCCGCATACAGGATCTCTCCCCACTGGGCATTGTTCCGCTCGCGCGCGGCGACTGCTTCCGGCGCCATGTCGTCCGCCGGCCGGGCGGCATACTCAAAGTGCCCATTGGGGTCTTCGCCCCGAACCAGTTGCGCCATGGTCGGAGAGATCGTCTGGTGCATCTCGGGCGTCATGTAGCACTGGATGGTGAAGCCGATCCGGCGGTCAGACCCGAGATTGGGCCGCGAGCCGTGCACCGTGCGCATGGAGTGCAGGGAAAATTGCCCGGGTTTGAGGACCAGATCGACGGCGCTTGCCTCATCGACGCCCTCTATGGACTGGCCCCGGGTCAGGATGTTTGTCTTGGAGAACGTGTCCACATGCTCCATCACGCCGGACCTATGGCTGCCGGGGATCATGCTCATGCAGCCATTGACCCGGTTGCTTGGCGTCAGCGCCAGCCAGGCCGACACCGACACGTTGTGGACATCGGTCGGCTCAAGGCCCATATAGCGGCAGTCCTGATGCCAGCTCACGAAGCCGGGGTCCTGCGGCTCCTTGATGAAGAGGACGGTGCCGTAGGCGAGAATGTCCGGCCCGATCAGGTCCTCCACCGCGTCGAGCAGCATCGGGTTGTGGACGATCTTGTCGAGGCACTTGAGAGTCAGATGGGCGTTGTTGCGCCCCGCCCCCGTCAGCGCATCCGGCCAGCGCGCCTCGGCGGCCTCCAGGTCCTCGCGGATGGCGGCGGCCTCGGCCTCACTCAGGAGATCGAGCGGAGAGAGGAAGCCGTCGCGCTCGTATTGAGTGATCTGTTCCGGGCTCAGAAACTTCGGCATGGCCGCACTCCGGCTGGCGTGGAATTGCCAGAATACAGTACTCATCTGTCGGCAAGGCACCACGGAAAACTCGAACTGTGCCTCGCCAAATCGCGTAGAACACACACCCGACCTGAATCTCAAACCCATGAGCCATGCCCGACACACCGAGCCCCCCTACGTCCTCCCACTGGCAGCCACGCCCCATCATCGACTGGCTGCTGGAGGACGGCCGCCTGTCGGCCAATCCGGACGAGATGGTCCGCCAGCTCGGCGACAGGTTGCTGGCCGCCGGAGCACCGGTGTGGCGGCTTCGGCTTTCCATGCGGACGTTGCACCCGCTCGTGACCGCCGTCACATCGATATGGGAAAGAGATGGCGCGTCCACGGTTCAGATCGAAACGCCGCACGGGCTTGAGGGCCGGGCCGATTATTTCGGAAGCCCGTTTGAAGTCATCGCCCGGACCAGGGAGCCTTTCAGGAGGCGGCTTGAGGACGCCCTGCCCGAGACCGACCACAACGTGCTGTATGATCTCAAGGCACGCGGTGGCACCGACTACTTCGGCCTGCCCATGCGGTTTTCAGACGGGGCCGCCGCAATCGTGGTTTTCGCCTCGGATGCGGCGGACGGCTTCTGTGACCGGGACATCGAGGGGTTCACGCAGATCGCATCGGTGCTCGCGCCCATAACGGAGGTGTTCAGCGCAAAGAGCGTGTCGCTCGCCGTGGCTGAAGCCTATCTCGGCCCCCGAACCGGACAACGGGTCCTGGACGGGCAGATCACGCGCGGCCATATCGAGACCATCGATGCGGCCATTCTGGTGAGCGACATTCGCGACTGGACCGGGCTCAACGCCCGCGTTTCGGCCGAGACCGCGCTGGCGCTGGCCAACAGATACTTCGAAGTCATTGCCGAAGCCGTCGAAGCCAATGGCGGCGAGATCCTTAAATTCATCGGCGACGGAGTGCTGGCGGTGTTTGCGACCGGCGACGACGCCGATGCCGCCGCGGTCTGCGTGAGGGCATTCACCGCTGCGCGGCAGGCTCTGCAGATGGCGCACGCCTGCGACCCGCCTCTGGATTTGAACTTCGGGATCGGCATGCATTTCGGCGAAGTGCTCTATGGCAACATCGGATCGAAGACCCGCATTGACTTCACCGTGCTTGGACAGGCGGTGAATATTGCCGCGCGTATCGAGGGCCTCTGCAGCGGGCTCGATCAACCGGTACTTTTCTCCGAAGATTTTGCCAACCGGCTGAGCGGCCGGACGACGCTTGTTGCCGAAGAGGTCCTCAAGGGGTATGGCGCCAAGTGCAAAATTTTCACCCCGCAGGACGCCCCGTGACGGGCTCACGGCGTCACTCGATACCCGGTTAACTCGATGAAACCTGCACGGAAGCGCACCGGAATTGGTTAATGCGATTGCTGCATCTGGTGGGTCTGACCCGACCACCACACCACAGATGGCACCAGATGGTTAATTTCACAGACGCTTAACAGGTGAAGCGGATGCTTTGGGGGAACCGAGGCAACCATGGCGACAGTTACGGAATTTCCATTTGTCGAACAGATAGAAGATGAAGCGATGGCGCTCCTTCTGGAAGCGCGCGGCGTTCTCACCGAGGAGGCGGCGCGGCCCGATACGGATTCCGACGAACTTGGCCGCTGGGTGGCGGCGCACCGGAACTTCGAAGTGACGGCCAGGCTGAGCTGGGTCGTCGCCTGGGTTTTCTTCCAAAAGGCGGTTCGCGCCGGAGAGCTGACATCAGACGAAGTCCGCGCCCGGCTCCCCGCCCTCGAATTGCCGCGTCAACCCAATCCGGGCGAAGCCTCGAAAATCCCTGAAGACCTGCAGGACCGGCTCAACCGCAGCCGGGCGCTCTACGACCGGGCGTCCGGCCTTGCATCGTGACGGGCATCGTCACGCAGGACGGGACACCGCAAATGCAGGGACACGGCACCTTTCTCAGGTCGATGCGCCGGATCGCTGATTGAGTATCGTATCCCTCCAACGCTGATCCTGTTCTAGAACAGAAAATCGCCCGTGCTCAGGTCTGCCGCGCGCACACCCTGCAACAGGATTTCATTGTCGTCACCGGTGTAGATGACAGTGTCGTTGCCGACCTGCTCGAAGCGCCGGCCCTCGCCATCCGCCAGGTCCGCGAAGTCACGCACTTCCGTGGCCGCGAGATTGATGAAGTCGATGCCGGCTTCATAGTCGGTGATGACGTCGCGTTCGCCGGAACCGTCATGGTCAAAGACGAAATAGTCGCCGCCGTCGTCACCGGTGAAAACATTATCGGCGCCATTCCCGATGAAAACATCCGAGCCGGTCGTGCCATATGCATTCTCAATATTGGTGACGGTCGTGATCGGGCCGCCGCCATGGTGGTTGGCAAATGCCTGGTTGCCGGCAAGATCGACCACGACGCCGACCGTCGGCGGCTGCTTTCCACCGATAATCCTGTAGAATTCGCCGAAGTCGACGGTATCGGTGCCGCTGCCGCCGTCGATCGAGCCGCCGAGCGGATGGACGGCGAATTCGTCGTCTCCGTCGCCGCCGATACCGGTGAAGTTCGCGCCGCGGCCGGCGATCCAGTTGTTGCCGGTAGTGCCGACGACGGAATTGTTGTCGCCGAGCAACAGCACATTTTCGATGTTGAGATAGGTGTCGCCGAGCGCGATGCCGCCGGTGCCCGAACCGATCGACAGGTTGACGGCGATGCCGTGCCCGTAGCCCAGCAGAAGGTCGTTGCCGCCACCGCCGTCGATCGTGTCGGCGCCGGCCGAAAGGTGGATGATATCGTTGCCAAGCCCGGTCCGGATATCGTTGTTGTAGTCGCTGCCGATGACCTCATCGGCCAGGTGGGTTCCGATGACGTTCTCAACCGAATCATATTTGTCGCCCTCGGCCAGGCCTCTGGCACCCCATCCGCGCGCAAGGTTCACATAGACACCGGTGCCGACGAAGGTGTTGCTGTAGTTCACGGTGTCTGAGCCGGCGCCGCCTTCGAACGTATCGGCGCCGACGCTGCCCAGCATGACATCATTGCCGCTGCCGCCACCGAACCAGTCATCCCCCGAGGTGCCGTGAAAGACGTCCCAGTCCGGCTGCCAGCCGGGCGGCTTCAACGGATCAAAAATGGGGGAATCGAATATCGGGAGATTGGGTTTGAACATGGTCTGCTTCCTCGGGTTGTGGAGTTCACGGGACAACCGCCGCGCCCCGCACCGGAACCGCGCGGAACGCGCCTCCACCGGCTGTGCCAACACGGCACGACCGTCGGTTGTGATATTCGAGGTGGGAGCAAGCTTGAAGCTTACATGTGATGTCAGTCACAACGTATCAGTTGTTTCAGCTTTATTTCAATGCCATATCTCTCGGGGAGTGGTATTTCGGTTGCAACGGTTTCGAATTCGCAGCGACGCCAACCGCATGCAACGCCCCTGAGGGTCTCACCGGCATCACGGCTGGGTGAGTGGATTTCACGGCGTGGTCAATGCGCTGCGATCAATCCTCACTCTTCCGGGGCCGGCAGTGATCCGCGCTTGCAGGAAGACGCCGAATTCGTTGCCGCAGCACGAGAATCCATTGACGCCGGCTTGTTCCGGAGTGATGTGCCGTGAGCTCCTGCGCGTCTTAAACTTGTGCCAATGAGCCGCGCGGAGCGGCGGTTTTCGCCCCACGGGCAAGACCTCGGCCAGATGCCAACCAGCCGCTGGCCAGGCACCGGCAACGCCCGCAATGATCTGCCGGACCCGTGGATGCCGCATCCGCTTGAGGCCCAGACCGCGCCCGTGCCAGGGCGGCGGGCGCAAGACGTGAGAAGATGCCATGACCTCAAAAAAACTGTTGCTGCTGGCCTCGGCAGCGGCCCTCGCCGTTCTCGCCGGCCCCGCTACCGCGGATACCTCGCGGGTTCACACTCAACAGCCCTCGGTCAACTTCGCCGAGAAACCCGGCTGCGGGATGTACAATTCCTGCGGCCGGATCGAGGCCGGAGTGCTCGGACTGACGCGCGCCACCCGGCAGGTGGGCAGCCGTCAGAACATGCATGAGGCACTCGGCAATGCCGGTTATCGCCGCGGCTACGGGACGTTCAACGTGCTCGACAGCATCCGCTAAAGCGGCGTGCATGTTTCACTCTAACAGCCGGCGCCTCTCCGGGGCGCCGGTGAGGGCGCCGCCGCCTGTATTGGCATCGATCTTCAATTGTCGGCGGTTTGACCCTCGCCGGAAACCGCGAACAGGCGCCACTCCTTGCCGATGCCCCGCAGCGTGAACCGGCCGCGCTCGGCAAACACAACGTCGGTGCCAAGCATGAGATCGGTCACCGTTCGCGACACCAGAATGTCGCCGCCCTTCGCCTTGTCCATGATGCGGGCGGCGACATGCAGGGCGATGCCGGCCAGATCGTCGCCATGCAGTTCGCATTCGCCGGTGTGAATGCCGGCGCGCAGTGCGAGCCCAAGATCGGAGACGCGCCTGCGGATCGATTGCGCACACGCAACCGCCGATCCCGGCATGTCGAAGGCCGTCACGAAGCCATCTCCCATGGCCTTCACTTCGATGCCGCCGAAGTCCTCGACCGCGGCGCGCACATGCTCGTCATGCTGTTTCAAAAGGTTCGACCAGGCCTTGTCTCCCATGGTCTTCGCCAGCGTGGTGGAGCCGACGATGTCGGTGAAGAGAACGCTCAGGAGGACCCGGCCGCTGCCGCTCAGCTTTTCGGCCAGGCCGTTGCCGCCGGCCTGGCGCTGCCCGGATCGGCGCAGCACCGAGCGCACGCGGGCCAGCACCTCGCGCAGGTCGAACGGCTTGGAGATGTAATCGTCGGCGCCCACTTCCAGCCCGACAACCCTGTCCATCGCCTCGCTCACGCCGGTGATCATGATGACGGCGCAGTCCGATGTGGCGCGGATGTGACGGCAGAGACTGAGGCCGTCTTCACCCGGCATCTTGAGGTCGAGCAGAACCAGGTCGAAATCGCCCTCCCCGATCGCGCGCCGGCACTCGTTGCCATTTGCCGCGACGCTTGTCGTGATGGCGTTCACTTCGAGATAGTCCTGCAGGGTCGCGCGGATGTCGGCTTCGTCGTCGACGATCAGAACATGAGGCTGGTCTTGGGACATTTGCCACCCATCCGGGCAAGTTGGAATGCGGATGTGATCAATATAGGCAGCGCGAACGACATGTTCAGCCTGGAACCACGATTGATCTGCGCGCGGGCTCCGGCTTGTTAGCGTGTCGGGACTTGGTCTGGCAAGGACATTGCCGCATCCCCGGCGCCCCAACAGCGCAAAGACTTTGCCGCGTTAAGCACCAGAGGACATTGGGCGCGCCCGGTCGCAGATTCTATGCCACGTTGCCGCCCGGGCTTCCGACAGCGGATCCTCGACACCGCGATTTGCCAACGAGAACAAGAACAATGAACCAAATCTGGAACCGCCTCTTTGCGGCGCTCTGCCTCATCGCCTTCACCCTGACGGTCTATGTGGCCTGGACACATTTGAATGGCATGAGGTTCGACTACCTCTAATCCACCGCCCTCTCCCCCGCCCCGGAACCGGGCCGGCGAAGCGCGCCTTTCGCGTTACGCAGCGTGCTGCTAGACTCTTTCATGGCAGGGCATTCACGCCCCGCACCCGGCGAAACGAGAGGTTTTTGATCATGAGCGGCAATGTCGCAACGGAAGCTGCAGTTGACGCCGTCCGTGCGTCGGTGCGCCAGTTGAAGGTCATCCACGAGCAGGACGGCACCAAGGTGACCCACACCATCCTGGAGCCGGGCGAGGAAGTCCCCTGGCACATCCACACGCAGGTGACCGACACTTTCTATGCCGTTGCCGGCCCGTTGACGATCGAGACGAAAACGCCCGAGGGCGTGGCCGAACTGCAGGCCGGCGATGTGTTCCAGACGGAGGTCGGCCAGCCGCACCGGGTCAGCAACGGCGCGGACCACCGCGTCCAGTTCCTCCTGATCCAGGGCGGCGGGGCATTCGATTTCGTGCCGGTCGAGGCATAAGGGCCACAGCTGGACGAGAGTGTTTGGGCGCAGTGCGCCCGAACCGCTTAGTCGTCCTGCTTTTCCCCGTCGATTGCCGCGACAAGGGCGGTGGCGAAGGCCTCGCCGCATCGGTCCTGCTCGGCTTTCAACAGCGGGCGGGACCGCCGCGAAATCCCCTCCGCCTCGACGCCGTCGCGGTAGTAAGCCTCCTTGTCCGCATCCGAGACGTCTTCAAGTGCTGCAATCGAATTCACCCGGCAGTCGCACAATTGCGCCGCGGCTTCGTCCGCCGCGGGCCGGGCGCTCAGAGGAGCGCTCTCGGACTTGAACATCGTCTCGATCACCACGCCCATGATCTCGGTGCAGGTGCGCGCGAAGGCGGCCTTGGGGCTCTCCTCGCAGGCCGACAGCATCAACGCCATGATCACCGCGATTGCCAACCCTGCGCGCATCGTTGCTCTCCTTACCTTGCCGCCCGGCAGGCTATATAGGGGGACGCATGATTTGTCTCGCGTTCATGCGCCATGCGCCTTTGCGTTCGAGGCGACCAACGCCGCACCGTATCTGGTACAAAGGGACACAAGGGGTCGTAAGGGGCCACCTGACGCGAGGCGGAACAGGTTCAGGGTCCCGCCAAAAGGAGACCGAAGAATGTCCGTTGCCCAATCCGAGCCGCTGACGGACGCCGACGCGCCCGCCGCGTTCATCGACCTTGAGCGCTATCCCCTGACGGCGCCCGACAGCGCCGGCTATGTTCGCGTGATAGAGGACGCCCGCGGCCGCCTGGCGCAGAGCGCCCTGCTGGCTCTGCCCGGTTTTCTGAGCGCGCACGGCCTGCGCCGGCTGCGCGAGGACGCCCGGGCGCTGGAGCCTCGGGCGCATCGCTCGGTCAAGCAGAGCAACCCTTACAACGTGCCTGTCACCGATGACATGCCGGACGATCATCCGGCCCGCATCCTCAGCACCACCGAACGTCACGGGGTCGCCTATCACGACATGGGGGGAACCGCGATGGCGGCGCTTTATCGCTGGGCGCCGCTGGGCCGCTTCGTCGCCGACGTCCTGGGCCTGCGACAAGTCCATCTCCATGAAGACCCGAGCAACGCCCTCGTGCTGCAGATCTATAAACCCGGCGACCAGCTGGCATGGCATTTCGACCGGGCGCATTTTTCGACTATCCTGCAGCTCCAGAAGGCCGACGAAGGCGGGTATTTTGAAGCAGCGCCGAATATTCGAAGCGAGGGGGACGAAAACCTCGAGGGCGTTCACGCGATCCTCTCGGAAAAGCGCGAGCCACCGTTCCGTGGACGGTCTGAGCCGGGAACGTTTGTCATCATTTTCGGCCGCAACTGCCTGCACCGGGTGACCAGGGTCATCGGCGAGCACGCGCGGATTTCTCTCATCCTGTCCTATGAAGAACAACCGGGCATGAAGCTGGACGCGAAGACCCGCAAGCTGTTCTTCGGGCCCGATGCCCCGGATGATCCGTGACGGCCCGGCGACCGCATCCCCTGCGTATGCCGCAATGGAAAGTGCCTAGGACTTACCCGCCAGTTTCCTGATCGCGTTTTTCGTCGCCGGGCCGAAGGACCCGTCAATGGGTCCGTCATAGAAGCCTTCCGCCTTCAAAATGCGTTGCAGTTCCAGCCGAAACCCCTGACCCCAGGCACTCGAGTTTGTGGTCATCTGCTTGAGCGAGAACTCGTATCCGAGCTTCAGGGCATCGGCAATGAGCCGGGCCGAACGGGCGACATCACGCTCCACGCCGCGGCCGGAATTGTACAATCCGCCCAGGTTGCCCATTCCGTGCGCGTCGCCATTTTCAACCGCCTTGCGGTACCAGCGGACGGCTTCTCCATAGTCGATCTGTACGCCGCGCCCGAACTCGTATGCAACGCCCACATTGGTCATTGCATTTGCATGGCCGTTGTCGGCAGCCTTGCGAAACCAACGTAGTGATTCCGCAAGGTCGCGGTTCACACCGAGACCCTGGGCATACGCCATGCCAAGGTTGTTCATGGCGTTCGGATCGCCATTTTCGACCGCCTTGCGAAACCAGCGTATCGCTTCTGGGAGATCCCGGGATACGCCTTCGCCTCTTGCATACATATTGCCCAGGTTGCCCATGGCGCGCGCATCGCCCATTTCGATGGCCTTGCGATACAGGCGGACCGCTTCTTCGGAATCGCGGCTAACTCCAAGCCCCTGCTCGTACATGACGCCGAGGCTGGTCACAGCGCTTGCATCGCCTTTGCCGGCAGCCTTGCGATACCAGCGGACCGCCTCCGCAGGGTCGCGCGGCACACCGTTTCCCTGCTCATACATGAAGCCGAGACTGACCATTGCGCGTGGACTGCCTTTTTCGATGGCCGCACGAAACAGGCGGATCGCTTCTGCGGAGTCCCGAGGCACGCCATGTCCCCTTGCGTAGAAATTCCCGAGGCTCGCCAGCGCATTTACGTCGCCCTTCTCAGCGGCCTGCCGATACAAACGCGCGGCTTTTCTGGTATCCCGGGACACACCGTTTCCGTGCTCGTACATGAAGCCAAGGTTGCCCAGCGCGACGGCAAGGCCTTTTTCGGCAGCCTTGTGAAACCAGCGCAACGCCTCTTGATAGTCGCGCTGCACGCCCCGTGCCTGAACGTACAGCGAACCAATTTCGTTCATTGCGTGTGCGTTGCCGGCATCGGCAGCCTTGCGGTACCAGCGGATCGCTTCGTCGACATCGCTAGGCACGCCAATTCCCAGTTCATAGGCGAGACCCAGGCTGTAAAATGCCGCTATGTGGCCGCTGGCGGAGGCGGCCTTGTAAAGCCTGAATGCCTCGGAATGGTTGTCCGCCGCATGCAGCGCGCGGGCCAGCTGATAGGTCAGGCGCAGGTTGTCCGGTTCTGCTGCGACAGCTTGCCGGCAGGCCTTAACGGCCGCTTCTGCGTCACGTTCCAAAACATCGAAACCGACACCTGTGCCGGGCGGCGCGGTGGCATCTCCCGGATGGGCTGCAAGTTGGTCGCAGATCGTGCTTTGGCCCGGACCTTCAACTTCGGTTTCGGCCTGATCGGGCAGACGGGCAACCCTATTCATTTCCGCCAGCCTGGCGCTGGCGAACTTCGCAAAAACACTGTCCGGAAACTCGTCGATGAACGCCTGCAGGACCGCTTCGCTGTCGGAGTCCTGAACTATTCTCCATGCCGCCGCATCTGGCGTCAGACCAGGTAAGGCAGGCGATGCGGGCTGTGCGCCGGCAGGAAATTTTACCTGCCCGAGATCGCGCCCAATAGAGAACACGAAGTCGCCCCGGTCGAGTTTCAGAGCGTTGAGTTTGCCGTAGCGTGGCGTTTGGGCCCCGTCGGACAGGGTGGTTATTCTGTCCGAGAGGAAGAGGCCCAATTCGCTGCCTGTGATGTAACCATCACGATTTGCATCGGCATTCGGCTCGAGGCCGTTCAGGGCATCGACAAAGAGTTTGCGGAATGTGCCATCGTCGCTCACGACCTGCTCGGCTTCGCCCGACGAGACGAATTGCCTTACAGGCTGTGTCGTTGCGCGCGTGATGGCCGGCGACGGCAGTGACCGCGCCGAGGTGAACACGGTGCCGGCAAAACAGGAATCGAACACCGCCAGAACATGTTTGGAACGGACCTCACGCATGTAACGCCCGAAACTCCGCAATGAGAGGGCCTCTTTCCTGAAACGCCAGCCTTCCTGCGGCCCTGGCGCACCGGCGGGCACGAGGTACCCCTCGCCGTCAACGGTGTGCCCGTGCCCGGCAAACCAGATGAACAGCCGCGCTTCGGGATCCGAACCCCTCTCGAACACGAATTGCTCGATCGCCTGGCGCAACTGTGCGCTGTTGGGGTCTGTTACGAGTTGTACACTGAAACCGCGCTGCTCCAGCTCGGCTGCAATTGCCTTTGCATCGTTAACGGCATTCGACAGGCGCGGCCAACCGCCGGAATACTTGTCAATTCCAATAACCAATGCACTGGAGCGGGCATAAAGCGTGACCTGGCTGTCGGAATCCGTCGGCGAAACGATCAAGGCGCCGCGATCTTGTGCGTGCGACTGTTCGCCGGTCAGACAATACACCAGCAAAGTAACGAGCAGCAGACACCTGCGCATCGTAGTGCTCCCAAGCAAAAGCGGGGACAGTGTAGCGCATATGCCGGATCTGCACAGCCCGGCAGAAATTGAAGCCGGTGAAACGGCAACTATATCCGGCTCACCAGCCGTGCTTCGAGCCGCGCCACGTGCTTGCGCACGGGGTGAATGCCGGCGTTTCTCAGCGCCTCGAAGCAACCTTCGGGATCGTCCGAAAAGCCGCGCGGCATGAACGGGCTGGCTATGAGGTTGCGCTCGATGCGGCGCCATCCCCTACGGGCACCCAGATCGAAGGCGGCAAGACCCTTTTGGACCCGCTCTTCCACATTGGAAAAATTACGAAAGTTCAAGCTGCGTCCGATGCGGAAGTAGGAGAACCACACCCATGGGCGCAGGCACAGGTTGCGCATGAGAGCCCAGTTGAACTCGGCAAGCGCCGCGTCAACCGCGGGACCGGCGACACGGTCCTGTTCCCAGCGAAAGAAATCTTCATAAAGCCAGCGCTGTTGCGCCACCGTCAGAGGCACACCAGCCTTGGCGGCGTCGTGGCAGGCGATGAGTTGGTCGAGCAGCCGATCGGGCATAATTTCGCGGATCAACGGATGGCGGCCATGGCGGCGGGTGAACTGGAAGACCGTGTAGGCCTCGGTCATCACACTAGCGTTGATCTCCCGAAGGGCGCCGATATAGGCGTCGTAGGCGTCGCGCTTTTGTTTGAGGGTCAAGGGAGAGACCACGTCCAGGACGGCCAGGACCCGTGCCGCAAGGCGGGCGGCGGCCAGGTACCAGTGCGCCCACAACGCTCCATGGGCGGCAATCAGCGCGAACGTAAAGTTGCCGCCGGACGCCCGGTAGAGGTGGTGATAGACCGCGGCGCGGCGCGGCAGATCCCCCACGTCTCCGGCCAGATGGACCGCCTCGACGTGGGTATCGCGGTACAGATCCTCAACCTCACTGTGCGGAACGGTATGGGTCATGGGTCACCTGAAGTGCCGGCGGCCGAACATCGGCCTTCCCTTGCGAATGACAGGGGCACGATCATCACACGGAGGGCTTAAATTTGGGTGAGAACGGCAGCGCAGTTCTTAGCGGCCACGTTAACGCTTGGTGTTGAAGCCGGTGGGCGCGCTGACGCCTCCCGGCATGGAAATTATGGACTGCTGCCTGCTCCCTAACCGCCCTGCTCCGCGTCATTGCGGCGCAGATAGTCGGTGGCGATGGCGCGTAGTCGGTCGCGGTCGAAGCTTTCCTCATGTCCACCGTGAACAACGCGCACCGGCAGGGCCATGAGCCGCCGCATCGTGGCAACATAGTCCGCGATGTCGGCTCCCGGAATGTTGTCCAGCAGCGGGCCGTCATAGATCGCGTCGCCGGAAAACAGGACGCCGGTCTCGGCCTCCCAGAGTCCGATGCTGCCGGGAGAATGGCCCGGCAGATGCAGCACTTTGAAACGGCGGGAGCCGATGTCAATCAAATCGCCCTCGCCAACCCGGCGAACCGCGGGCGCCGCCTTAACGGCATAGGCCTCATGATCAAAGCCCGTGCTGGGGATCGCCGTAATGAAAAACTCCGGCACCTCGTAGCCCGCGCCGCGGATGTCTCGCACGATATCATCGCCCAGATGGCCGCGGCAGAGTGTGGCGAACTCGAGTGGCGCGTCCAGCACTTCGGCCTCCAGATGGTGCACGACGCGGTTCTCGAATTCGTGCAGCCCTCCGACATGGTCAAAATGGGTGTGGGTTGCCAGCGCCAGGATCGGCTTGCCGAACAGCGTACTTGCCGCCTCTTTCAGACTGGCGATACCGAGCCCGGTATCGATCAGAAGATCCTGGTCGCGGCCTCTTATGTGCCAGATGTTGCAGCGGATCAGCGGGTCCGTGAACGGCTCGCGGATCAGAGTGATGTCATCATCGACCTTGCGGAAGTCGAACCATTTTTCTTCAATCCGAAATGCCATTCCAGCAGGCCTCGCCTTGGGGGGTTGAGGGACACAATACCCGCTTTCCGCCATGGTGAGATCAAAGTTCTACGTCGGGGTGATCGCCGCAGCGGTCCCGTTCAAGACGCGACCTTCCCAATCGACCCACCTCGCCCTTAGGGACGGCCTCCCTTCCCTGTTATGCTGTCCGCTATCGCGCGGCGCGGAGGGGAAAGCATGGCGGCGGAGAAGAAGGTGCTGGTGGTCGGCTTTCACGATGTCATGGACTCCGAGGACATGCTCATGAAGTGGCTTCGCCATCTCCGGGACCAGCGCCTGCCGCCGGCGGTCTGAACCACCATGACCGACCCGCTGACCCTCGTCATCATCGCCGCGACGTTCCTGCTGGCCGGCACCGTAAAGGGCGTCATCGGCCTTGGCCTGCCCACGGTCAGCCTCGGCATCCTGACGGTTGTCCTCGACCTGCCATCGGCAATGGCACTCCTGCTGGCGCCCTCATTCGTCACCAATGCATGGCAGGCGGCGGTCGGCGGGAACGGCCTCGCAATACTGCGCCGCGTCTGGCCGTTTCTCGGCGCCGCGACGGTGACGGTCTGGCTCGGGGCGAGCGCCCTGACACGGGTCGATCTCGCCGCGCTCTCCGCTCTCCTTGGCGTTCTCCTGGTGGCCTACTCGGGGCTGAGCCTGACCGGTTTCCGCCTCGCCATCGCGGCGCGCCAGGAACGCTGGGCCGGACCTGCGATGGGGGCGGTCAACGGCATCCTTACCGGTATGACCGGGTCCTTCGTGGTGCCCGGGGTCATGTTCCTGCAGGCCATCGGGCTGGCGCGCGACATGCTGATACAGGCCATGGGGATCCTCTTCACCGCCTCCACGCTGGCGCTCGCGGTGGCGCTTCAGGGCAACGACCTGCTGACACCCGACTTGGGCGCAGTCTCCGGGGCAGCCCTTGCGCCCGCGCTCGCGGGAATGGTGCTCGGCCAAAAGATCCGCCGACGTCTCCCAGAAGCGCTGTTCCGCCGCGTCTTCTTCATCTCGCTCCTGGCGCTCGGCGTCTACATCATCGCCAATGCGGTCTATTCAACGGTGTGACACGTGCCGCCGTACGATGTCCTGCCGCTGTAGGGACTGTTCTTGTAGAACACGTACTTGCCGAGTTCGCGATTCACTCTTTCGGCAAACTCCGTCGAGTGGTTCCCGTCAGGGCTGCTACCCTCTCCCAGCGGCTCATCTTTGCCTGATGAACCGAAATAATCATAAGACAAGCGTTTCACGCAGCAGTGTCACCCTGTGTCGGCTGCTCATGCCATGCATACCGGCCCGGAGATTGTCCGGAGGTTCATTCCCCACCCGCCCTGGACGCCCGGTGCATTCGCCGCACTGTGCACAGCCCGAAAGCACACCATTTCATCGGTTATGCAACGCCGCTATATTGGGTGCAGACCAAGGCTCAACACCTGAGGATTTCATCCATGCACAGAGTAGGCATCATTCCTTTCGACATGAAGGAGAATGCAATGGCGCTTCTGTTCGTCACCTCGCAGACGCGCGGGCGATGGATTCTTCCCAAGGGGCTTGCCAAGAAAAACGAAAGTCATGTCGACACCTGCCATCGCGAAGGGTTCGAAGAGGCCGGCGTGCGCGGCATCGTGCTGGAGGACTTTCCCATCACGGTGGCGATTTCGAAACAGACCGACGACGGCAAACAGCATATTCCGGTGACTTACTACCCTTACTATGTGCAGCATCAGGAAGATGAGTGGCCCGAGAAGAAAAGCCGCGAGCGCCACTGGGCACTGATAGAGGACGCCACGAAAGTGCTCTACCGGGAAGACTTTCTGGCGCTGATCCGTCAGTTCGAGGAGCTGAGACCCTGGGTCAGCCAAGCTGCAAAGCAGCAAAAATCATAGCCGCCAGCGCAGCGGAGGCCGGCACGGTAATCACCCAGGCGGCGGCAATCGAATAGACGAAGCGCCTGCGTACCAGTCGCCGCCTGCCCCGCAGGGTGCGGCTGTTGAAAGCGTCTTCCGCAGTCGCGTTCAGTTTATGGCCGGGCCGCAGCTTGCGGCGGTTCGGGTTTTCGGAGAATTCACGCAGGAAACCGACGCCGAACACCGCGCCGACCGCGATATGAGTTGAACTGACCGGCAGGCCCAGGGTGGTTGCGATCAGCACCGTGACCGCCGCCGACAGCGCAACGCAGTAAGCACGCGGCGAATTCAGCCGGGTAATTTTCTCGCCAACGATCATGATCAGCTTGGGCCCGAACAGTCCGAGACCGAGGGCAATACCGAAGGCGCCGATCACCATCACCCAGAGCGGAATTGTAACCTTGCTGGCGATTTCGGTCTGGTCGCCGATGGTTGACACGATCGCCGCGAGCGGGCCGACCGCGTTGGCCACGTCGTTGGCGCCGTGGGCAAAGGACAGGAGAGCGGCACCGACAATGAGCGGCAGATCGAACAGGCCGTTGATGTCCCTTTTGCGAGTCTGCAAGCCCTGCAGCCGCTTGGCAATGTAGGGACGCGCCGCAAAGTAGGCCGCCGCAAAGCACGCGCCGGAGAATGCGATGATCTCGAAATAGGACGGCTTCCAGACCTTCTTCAGGCCCTTCATCGCCATGTAGGCGGCAAAGGCCGCGGCCATCAGCGCGATCAGCAAAGGCACCCATTTGGCCGCCGCCTCAAGGCGGTTCTCCGCATTCATCACCTTGACCTTGATGAAATAGAGCAACGCTGCAGCGACCGCCGCGCCGAACACCGGCGAGATCACCCAGCTTGCCGCGATCTTGGCCATGGTCACCCAGTTGACAAGGCCGACACCGGCAGCCGCGACACCGGCGCCGAGCACGCCGCCAACGATGGAATGGGTGGTCGAAACCGGCGCGCCCAGGATCGTTGCCAGGTTGATCCAAAGCGCCGCGGCCAGAAGGGCGCTCAGCATGAGATAGCGGAAGTCGACGACGCTCACCATGTCGCCGGGCGCAATGATACCCTTTGAGACGGTCTTCACAACATCGCCACCGGCGAGCAATGCGCCGGCGGTTTCACACACGGCGGCAATCGCAACCGCGCCGATGACGGTGAGAACCTTGCCGCCGACGGCAGGTCCCATATTGTTGGCCACATCGTTGGCGCCAATGTTCAGCGCCATGTAACCGCCGATCACGGCGGCCGCAACGATGATCAGCGATTCTTCCCCGACATGGATGAAGCCGCCGCCGACGATCAGGGCGACGAAGGCCAGAAACAGCAGCGACAGGCCGATCGGAACGATCGAACCTCTCACCTTGAGCACCTGGCTCTGGCTGAAGTCGAAGCGCCTCAGATCGTTGACGTAACGATTCTCAGGTTTTTTTACGGATGTGCTCACGTTCCGGCCAAAATCGGATTTCCCCAACACTACGCCCCTGAAATTTCGCGGAACGATAGCAAAACCAGCGCAATCACGAGTATGAAATGTTCGCCGGAACGTCCGGAGAACAGAAAACGCTGTGGAAATCGCCACCCGTGCGCCGTAATTCAGGACCCCGGACGAGATTGCCGGAGCAGAAATTTGGCTGAATTGGCAAGTGCGAGTTCGATTCACCTGATCGCCGTATGCCCGTCACATGACGACCGATGCCCGAATTTGCGCATGCCATTGCTTCACACGGATGCCGGACCTTGAGTTTGAACCGCTCTGCGGCTATCACACGGCCATCACATCCAGAGGCCGCCTGAACGTGGCGGACGACATACTTGACCGACAAGACAGACGAAACCGGGCCGTTCGACATCATCGGCGACGTCCATGGTTGCTATGATGAGCTTGTCGTGCTGCTGCACAAGCTCGGTTACACGGTCCGCGTCGACGGCGATGGCTTCGAAAAGGTGTTTGCCGTTTCCGCGCCGGCGGGCCGCACGGCCGTCTTCGTAGGTGATCTGGTCGACCGGGGCCCGGCCTCACCGGGCGCGCTTGGCCTCGCCATGGCGATGGTCACCGCCGGGCAGGCTTATTGTGTGTGCGGCAATCACGATGACAAATTCCTGCGCTGGCTGGAGGGACGCGATGTGCAGTTGACCTACGGCCTCGCCGAAAGCGTCGCTCAGATGGAAGGGGCAAGCGATGATTTTCGCAACAAGGCCCGGAGCTTTCTCAGCGGACTCGCGAGCCACTATATGTTCGACGGCGGCGCACTGGCGGTGGCCCATGCGGGCATCGCAGAAGAGATGCAGGGCCAGGACTCAGGCAAGGCCCGCCACTTCTGCCTCTATGGCGAAACCACCGGCGCAACCGACCAGTTCGGCCTGCCGGTGCGCTACAACTGGGCCGGCGACTATCGCGGGACCGCCATGGTGGTCTACGGCCACACACCCGTTCCGGAAGCGGTATGGCTCAACAACACGATCTGCATCGACACCGGCTGCGTCTTCGGCGGCAAGCTCACCGCTCTGCGCTATCCCGAGCGCGAATTGGTTTCGGTACCGGCACGGCGGCCCTATGCCGAACCGGTCCGGCCCTGGGTTGAAACGGCGGCAACGACACCTGGATCATGATCGACATAGGTCGCCTCAACACACTCTTTGAGAGTGTGCTCTTCGCCTGAGCGCAAAACCAGACCGTGCCGGCGGTTTGGAGCCGCCGACACGGTCGGTTACACCTGCGGTGCGCGAGAAGCCCGTCGCATTCAGATGAAGAAGAAGTCGTCCTCACCGATCTGGTCGGGCGTCACGTTGAGGAAGGTCAGCGAACCACCGAAGACGCCGTTGAAGCTCGCCACCGTATCGCCCAGACCGTTGCCTGCGATCGTCACGTCCGAAAAATCGGAAATGCCGAAGCCGATCTCGACGAAGACATTGTCGGTGCCGGCCTCGAAGTCGTGCACGACGTCATCGCCGCCGTCGCCGAACAGGGCGCCATATACGAACGCATCGGCGCCGGATCCACCGGTGAGGCCGTCATCTCCGGCACCGCCCGAGAGGACATCAGCGCCGTCCTGACCATTGATGTTGTCGTTCCCGCTCGAACCCCACATCCAGTCGTTTCCGCTGCCGCCCAGGATGTCGTTTGCTCCTGTCGTGCCGCGCAGCAGATCGCCCGAACTCGAGCCGTAGATGTTCTCGATGCTCAGGAAACTGTCGATGCCCTGTCCGGTGTTTTGCGGACCGTTCACCCCGAGATCGACAATGACACCGGCCGCGGACGTGACGAAGGATGCCGTATCGTTGCCGGCGCCGCCGTCGTAGATATCGTTTCCGGCGCCGCCGAGCAATTCATCGTCACCGTTGCCGCCGGTCAGGACATCGTTGCCGTTGCCGCCGTTGAGCCAGTCATCTCCGTCTCGGCCCTGCAGCCAGTTGCCACCGTCGTCTCCGGAGAGAAAGTCGTCGAAATTCGAGCCGATCGCGTTTTCGATGTCGGCAAACGTATCCCAGCCCTGTCCGGTGTTCTGCTGTCCGGCAAACCACAAGGTGGCCTGGATACCGCTGGAGGCGCCGGCGAAGGACACCGTATCGATGCCACTACCGCCGTCCAGATCGTCGTTGCCGCCACCACCCGCCAGCAGGTCGTTGCCGCTTCCGCCGTCCAGATTGTCGTCGCCGCCCTGGCCCAGCAACGTGTCGTTACCGGCGTCGCCCAGCAACCAGTCGCCGCCGCTGCCGCCGTCAATATAGTCGGAACCCTCGTCGCCGGCGATCGTGTCGTGACCGCGGCCGCCGAACAGGCTGTCCGACCCTTCGCCGCCGAAGATGCTGTCGGCGCCGCGACGGCCGAAAATAGCGTCATTGCCGGCAAGACCGAATATGAGGTCGGCGTTGTCGGTGCCCTCGATCCAGTCGCCGCCATTGGTGCCGACGATGACGTTCAGGCCAATGGCCGGAGGCAGCGCGGCGATCACCCCGACACCCTGCGTCTGGTCGCCGGCATTGTCAGGCGAAGCGTACAAACTGGCGCCGCCTTCCGAAAAATACCGGGCGGCGCCTTCATCGTCGGCACGTGGCTCGATAAACGTGGCCCCGTCATCGGTGTCGGCACCATAGACGCCTTCTTCCCGGGCGAAATCGAACGCATCGTCCGCCGCTTCCCGCGCCGCCTGAACCGCCGGCAGAAGCAGCGCGACGGCGGGTTCGGCGCCATCGTCGGCGGCAAAGCTCTCGCCTTGCGTTGTATAATCGTCCCAGACTTCATCGAAATCGGCAAATGCGTCCGTGCCCAGCATCGAAATGTCCGGATGCCCGGCCGGGTTCTGCAGGAACACGCCTGCTGCGTCACTCGTTTGAGTATCTGCCTTGCGCGCAGCGCTGGCCGATTGCTTGTCCGAAGAACCGCTCTTCGGCTTCGTCATGGTTGGGTTTGTCATGGCTGTACTCCGTTATCCCAAGGTTCGTCCCAAGGGTGGGACGCAGCCACGGCTGGAAAGGTTCAAATCCGGGAGGAGCAAAATCACGATCCCGTCTGCCCTGAATTCCGCGTGACGGAACTCCAAAAATCTGCAAGACAGGCGCTATTGTGAGCACCCCGAATTCAATCGACATCAAAGCCCTCGCCAACGCCCTGCGCGGTGGCGACCGCACTTCGCTTGGCCGTGCGATCACCCTGGTCGAAAGCCGCAGGGCGGAGCATGAGGATTTGGCGCAGGCGCTGCTTCTTGAGCTGTTGCCGCATGCGGGGCGCGCGCACCGGGTCGGCATTACCGGGGTGCCCGGTGTCGGCAAGAGCACAACCATCGATGCGCTCGGCACCATGCTGACGGGCGAGGGCCACAAGGTCGCGGTGCTGGCGGTCGACCCTACCAGCTCGCGCACCGGCGGCTCGATCCTCGGTGACAAGACCCGGATGGCGGAACTTGCCGTCGACCCGAACGCCTTCATCCGGCCCTCCCCTACCGCCGGCACGCTGGGCGGCGTCACCCGGCGCACGCGCGAGACCATGATCGTCTGCGAGGCGGCGGGCTATGATGTGATCATTGTCGAGACCGTCGGTATCGGCCAGTCGGAGACGGCTGTTGCCGACATGGTCGACTTCTTCCTCGTGCTGATGCTGCCCGGCGGCGGCGACGAGTTGCAGGGCATCAAGAAGGGCGTGCTCGAAATCGCCGACATGATCGCCATCAACAAGGCGGACGGCGACGGTCTCAAGCGGGCCAACCAGACCGCCGCTGAGTACAAGGCCGCCTTTCACATTCTCGCCCCGTCGAGCGCCCACTGGAGCCCGCCGGTGATCACGGTGAGCGCCAAGGAACGCCGGGGCCTCGATGAGATGTGGACCTGTGTGCGTGACCATCGAGACGCCCTGACGAAGGCGGGCGAGTTCGACGCAAAGCGCCAGAGCCAGCTGGTGCGCTGGATGTGGGCCATGCTGGAAGACCGGGTCATGGCCAACCTCAAGCAGAATGAGAGAGTCCGCGCGCTCCTGCCCGATCTGGAGCAGCAGGTGCAGTCCGGCAGCCTGACACCGGTTCTCGCGGTCAGAAAAATCACCGACATTATAGGCATTTAGCACCCATAACCTGTTGCACGTTAAGAGCTTTGCGCTACGCCTCCCGCACGGCATGGAACCTGCAACGCTGACGCCCAGAGTTAAGTTTTTGCTTCAATTGGGCACAGTGAGTGACAATGCAGGTATCACGCAGGCATTTCTTGAGTACGGCGGCGGTTGCCGGCGCAGGCGCAAGTCTTGTGGCACAGCCGGCAGCGGCGGCCGCAGAAACCACTGGCGGCGCGGTTAGCGTTACCGAGTTCGGCGTCCGGCCCGGCAGCGAAGATGATCAGAGCGCGGTTTTTCAACTGGCACTGGATCGCACCGCCCGGAGCGGCCAGACGCTTGTGGTTCCCGCGGGCATCTACCGCGTTAGCGGTCTGACTGTGAACGCGTCGGTGCGTCTCGAAGGGTCGGCCGGCCGGACCATCCTGCGCTACACCGGTGCTGGCTCGTTCCTCACCATCAACGATGCCAACGACGTGTTCTTGAGCGGCATCACATTCGACGGCGCGCTCAAGCCGCTTGACGATCACCCGCACCAGGCGCTGCTCACCGTGGCGCGCTGCGGCAATCTCCAGGTCGAACACTGCCGGTTCCAGGGAAGCGCCGGCAACGGCATCACGCTTTCTGAATGCGGCGGCAGGATTTCCGCCTGTACCGTTTCCGATGCCATGAAGGCGGGCCTGTTCTCCATCGATGCCGCCGGGCTCGAGATCTCCGGCAACGCGGTGCATGACTGTTTCAACAACGGCATTCTGGTGTGGCGTTCGGCCCGCGGCGAGGACGGCACGCTGGTCACCAACAACCGCATCGAGCGCATCGCCGCCTATGACGGCGGCTCGGGACAGAACGGCAATGGCGTCAACATCTTCCGCGCCGGCAATGTCATCGTCGCACAGAACCGCATCGCCGACTGCGCGTTTTCCGCGGTGCGCTGCAATGCCGGTTCGGCCTGCCAGATCGTCGGCAATTCCTGCTCGCGCCTCGGCGAAGTGGCGATCTATGCGGAGTTCGGGTTCGAGGGCGCCATCATCGCCTCGAACGTCATCGAGACGGCGGCAAGCGGCATCTCGATCACCAATTTCAATGAAGGCGGGCGGCTCGCGGTCTGCGCCAACAACATCGTGCGCGATCTTTTCGTGCGTCCCGGCGAAGTGGACGGCCGCGGCATCGGCATCTCGGCGGAAGCCGACACGGCGGTCGAGGGCAATGTGGTGGAGAACGCGCCGGTGCACGGCATCGCGCTCGGCTGGGGCCGTTACCTGCGCGACGTCACCGCCACCGGCAACGTGGTGCGCAACTGCCGCATCGGCATCGCGGTTTCGGCATCCCAGGGCGCCGGCAAGGCGCTGGTCGCCAACAACATGATCTCCGGCTCCACGAAAGCCGCGATCGCCGGTCTCGAACTGCATGAAATGGTCACCGCCGACCTCGCCCAACCGCCGGCACGCGTGCCCGGAAACATGGCGGTGCAGGGCAACCTGGTGAGCTAGACCCCGCAAGCAGGCATGTGAAGAGATCAGATTGCCATCCCCCTCGCGTCGCTCCCGCGAAAGCGGGAGCCTACTCGCCTCAAAGCCGGTTTCAGCGCTCCCAATTTGTGGAGAACGTTCCGGGCATTGCGGCGCCTCGTCAGACTTTCAGACACCTT
>JAJFHL010000077.1 GCA_021775615.1 Hyphomicrobiales bacterium | reverse complement strand
GCGCAGCAGGTTCTCGGCGAAGTTCAGCCGCGCCTCGGGAAAATACTTCGCTCCGGGCATCAGATCTTCATGCAGCACCACCTGGTCGCCCTTGTGCGATGCGCGCACGCCGCAATAATCCCAGACACATGACCAGAAGTTTTCCTGATCTCTGACCGACCATTCATGCAGCGCATCGAAGCTGTTGACGCCAATGCCGCAGCGCCCGTTCACATATTCCATGAACCTGGTCAGGTTGGCGCCTTTGATGGTGTCTTCGGACGGTGTCCAGATCGGTTTGTTCACGGCAAAACTCTCCTGCCTTCGGGCGCCAATGGTCGGTAGGTGAGACTTAACGCAAATCTCCCGGCACGCTCAATGATTGAATGACGCCCTGCAGCGCTCAGTGAGGCATCTCGCCCGCGACCTGCCGGCCGCGCGATGCCGGCATGAGGACAAGCACATTGCCGAGAAGCGTAAGCCCGACCCCGGCCAGCGCGAGCGGCGACCATTGATAAGCCTCGAAGACCGTCGACATGGTCAGAGCGACAACCGGAAACAGAACGGCCGAGTAGGCAGAACGCTCCGAGCCGATCCGGCCGATCAGCGCGAAGTAGCAGGCAAACCCCACGACGGTGCTGATGATCGCCAGAAAGAACAGGGACCCGACGTAAAGCGGCCGCGGATCGAAACTGAATTCGGTTCCCTGCGCGGTCGCGAACAGGCTCAGCAGTGTCACCGCATAAACCATCGCCCAGGCGGTGCTGCCGCGCACCGACAGGCCCGCTGCCTGGTTTCGCGCGGCCACGATGCCGCCGGCGGAAAAACTGGCGGTGGCGGCGACGGCGAACGCCACTCCGATGATGCCGCCCTCGCCGCTGAGGAACCCGGTCAGCTCGGGCCAGAAGATGACGGCGATTCCCGCCGCCCCCAGGACAGCTCCCGAGAGCATCTGGCGCGGCGGCCACCGATGCAGGATCACCGCATTGATCAGCATGGTCATGATCGAGGCCGTCGACATGACGACTGCGATCAGGCCGGTCGTAAGATGGGCCGCCGCGTGATAGAACAGGACATAATTGATGCAGAAGATCAGCGCGCCCTGGAGCGCGATGAACATGTGGTCGCGCCGGGAAAACCGCAACGGCAGGCGGAGCATCAGTACCCACGCGAACATGACAAGGCCGGAGATGACGAAACGGTAGATCACCGAGGCCTCCGGCGGGACAATGCCGACCTGATACTTGATGGCGAGCCAGCTCGACCCCCAGACCAGGACCACGGCCGCGTACAGCAGGAGATTTATCATTCGGCCGGAGCGCCTTGCCGCTAGGTCATCAACTCATACATAGCACGCATTCTGCGCCGACGGGTTTGCGTTGCGAGCAGGCGCAAAGGTGCCGGAAACCGTCCGGTTTTCAAACCTTTGCAACGCATGCGCGGCGCATATCCGGCGCGCCCGCAGGGTTTGGCCAGGAGGGCCCGCCTGCAGACAAACAATGCTCGATAAGGCAGAAAGCCTTATCTTGCGCTTGTTTTCCAGCATTCGAACCCTCCTGACCAAACAGAATGTGCGCTATGTATGAGTTCATGACCTAGTGGGCCAGGGCCCCGTGTTGCGAGGCAGGCCGGTGACGGGTTGCAGTCTGCAGATTTAAGGCAAAGTCGCCGCAAGAAGTGATAAAGTCAAACGCGATCGACATTGCGGCGAATCATCAGGACATCAAACAGGCAATGCCATGAGAGCTCTACGCTATCTCTTAATCTTCATCGTCATTCTGGTGGCGGCAGTTGTGGCGATCCCCTTTGTCGTACCGCCTGACGTCATCGCCAGCCAGGTCGTACAGCTCACCAAGAACAAGACCGGACGGGATTTGACGCTCGGCGGCGACATCTCGTTTTCCGTCTATCCGGACATCGGGGTTTCGCTGAACGATGTCTCTTTGTCGAACCCGCCCGACATGCCAAACGGCGTCATGCTGACCACCGGCAAGATGCGCCTCAGCCTGCAGCTCATGCCGTTGCTGAAAGGGGATGTCAAAATCAAGACGTTCGAACTGGTCGATCCCCGGGTCAACCTTCTCACCGACGTCAATGGCAAGAGCAACTGGGACTTCAGCGCGCCGGGCGGGGGACGCGATCAGCCGTCCGATCCCGGGGCCGACCCCGCGGCGGACGACGGCTCCGGTCTCGGCGAGATCAGCCTGGATGACGTGCGTATCGTCAACGGGGTCGTGCGCTATCTTGATGAGACCGTCGGCACCGCTTTCGAAGGCACCGACCTCAACGTTGTCCTGTCCCTGCCGAGCGCGGACAGCAATCTCAACGTTTCCGGTTCGATGACCTGGCAGGGTGAGACCGTGGAACTTACCACCGTGCTGGGCCCGATAGATCAGTTCAACCGGAACAAGACGACGAACCTGCAATTCCAGGCCAAGTCAGTGCATCTGACCACGACATTCAACGGGATTGTATCATTGGCCAACGGGTTTGCGCTGGACGGCGACATCGACACGCAATCACCGTCGCTGCGAAAACTTATGGCCTGGACCGGCAAGCCGCTCGCGCCCGGCCAGGGCCTCGTCGACTTCAGCGCCACGGCGAAAGTCAAGATCTCTGGCGGCGAGATTTTCCTCAACGACGCCAAGATCGGCCTGGACGGCATGCGGGCGCAGGGCAACGCGACCGTGAATACGAACGGCACCCGCCCATTGATCACCGCCAGCCTGGGAGTCGATCAGATCGACCTCAACAAATACCTGTCCGGCACCGAGCCGACCGGAAAGTCCTCCAAGCCGAACGCCGCCGGGTGGAGCAGCGCGCCGCTCGACCTGTCGGGACTGCGCGCAGTGGACGCCGATCTGCGACTGGCGGCATCGCGAATCCTGTATGACAAGGTCGCGATGGGCAACAGTCAGCTCAGCGTCACCATGAAGGGCGGTCAGCTGCAGGCCAATCTGGAAAAACTCAGCCTCTATGACGGTGCCGCCGCAGGGACGCTTTCGCTCGACGGCTCGTCCAACACGCCCAGCATCGCAGCCAATTTTTCGACGCAGAGCGTGGCCGCGCTGCAGTTGCTGCGCGATTTCGCCGATTTCGACTGGATCGAAGGCACCACGAAGGTCACAGCCAACCTGACCGCGGTTGGCGGGTCGCAGAAACAGCTCGTCCAGAACCTCAATGGAACGGTTCAGGTGCTGTTCGAGGACGGCGCGATCCGGGGCATCAATATCGCCCAGATGATGCGCGGACTCGGCACCAACATTCTCAGCGGCTGGTCGCGCTCGGAGACGCAGAAGACGGACTTCGCATCGCTTTCGGCAAACTACAAGGTGACCAATGGCGTCGCCGTCAATACCGACCTCAGAATGCTCGGACCCCTGGTGCGCCTGAGCGGCGGCGGCGTGGTCCACATGCCGAACCAATGGCTCGACTACAAGGTCGACCCGAAGCTGGTCGCTTCTCTCCAAGGCCAGGGCGGTGCTGCCGACCTGGCGGGATTCAATGTGCCGATCATCATCAAGGGCCCCTGGAGCAACCCGAAGATTTACCCCGATATCGCGGGCATCCTCGACAATCCCGCCGAAGCGCTGAAGAAGCTCAAGGCCATCGGCAATATCGATCCCGGAAAACTCGGACTCGGCGCCGATCAGCTCCTGAGCGGGGGCGGCGACGTCATCGAGAATCTGGGAGAAAACGTGCAGCAGACCATCCAGGACACGCTGAATTCCGATGACAACGGCGGCGTCGGCGGCCTGCTCGACAACGTCCTTCAGGGACTGGGCAACAACAACTAGACCCTTGGCCGAGTGCAGCCGGAAAGCCCGCCGATGCGGCACTCTATTTCAGTGTGCCGCCGCGGCTTTTGATGACCGCCCGTGAATCGATTTTCCGGACCGCCGCGACGCCGCGCTGACCTTTCCAGACAACGGTCGCCTGGGTCTGCACCCAGTTCACCGTCGCCCAGGCGTTTTCAAATTTCAGTTTGAAGGTCACGCCATTGCCGGATTTTCGCAGGGGAAATGTGCCAAGCGGTGTGGAAATCACGAAACGGTTGCCGCGCCATTTCACCTGAACCTGCAGTGAGCCGTTGTAACCGGCGAAATCGCCGGTCACCCGATAGGCGTCATTGTGTTTGATCCAGGCAGCGTAACCGGCACGGGCGTCTGCGGAAGTGGTTGGGCCGGCGAACACCAGCGCCATGAAAACTATGAAACCCGATACAAATGCACGCATCGTTGGCCTCCATTATCTAGAGCCCAATGCGCGCTGGGCCCGGTTAAACGATCTCCCTTACCGCCATCATAGCTGCGGCCACTCCCGGTCTTTACGGGACATCCGTAACAAACCCAATTCACACGCCACAATCGGCCTGGCCTGCTTCAGCCGGTTCATCACAATGTGTCCACCCACATTCCTCAGGTGGTAACGCCGCCCGGGAGAGTCAATACACACGCGTATGATTGACGCGTTAGGAATAGTGTCAATTTTGCGATATTATTGTGATCGACTGAATCACGCTGCGAGTCCGTGCCGCCATGCTGTATCGCGCCTCTGCGACCGTTCTCAAGATCGCCCTGGCTTCTCTCGCCGTCGGCGTCGTGCTGTCGAGCCTCAATGTCACGGCAGAGCAAGTGCTGATGGATCTCGGACTGACCCCTGACGAAATTATCGAGTGGATGAGCCGGGGGGTGGACTGGGCAATGCCGAACATCCTGCTGGGATCCATCATCATCATTCCGGTCTGGATCATCGTTTATCTGTTTCGCCCGCCGAGAAACTGAAATCCCACCTGCTGGTTGGCTTGACACCACAGACGGAACCGGTTTTGGTTCCGGGCGTTTGCGGCCGGCACGACGCGGAACCAACAATCGGCGGTGATGAAACCATGCACTCCCCCAAGGATGCGAAATTCCATTTCTCCGTGATCGGCCGGGCCGCTCTGGTGGCGGTATGCCTTCTGGCCACGCCGGGTGCGCCGGCCCGCGCCGGCAACGACGGGGACCTGAAACTGGAAACATCGGACGCGATCCCACAGTCCGTGGTCTACCAGGGCGATCAGAAGGAATTGACGCTGACATTGAGCAGCACCGCGACGCGGCCGGTCGGCCCGGTGGTCATCGCGATCGTGAGCCGCGGCGGCGTTGTCGAAATTGTCAGGGACAAGTCGATCAGGTGGCGCGGCAAGGGCGGCGAATGGACCGGCCAGTTGGCGCGGCTGAAGCCGGGCGTCGTGCTGCCGTTCAAAATCAAACTCAACTACGCGCCCCAGATCCTTGCCAGCACCAAGGCGCTCGTCGATGGAAAACTGACCGTGACGGCTTCGCTTGAGGGTGAGACTTCCGCAATGCCGGCCCAGATCGAACAGGCCTGGAAAATGGGCAACTGCGCCGGCGCCTATCGCCAGGCTCTGTCCGCAATCGGGACCCGGTACAACGATCCCCTGAAGGAAACGATCAAGTCGGTGCGCAGCGGCTGGCGCGCCCTGCCCGGCAACTGGCTGTTCCCGCCGGCGCGGGTCAAATACGGCAAGACCCTGCGCGCAGTGATGCGGCGGGCAACGCCGTTGATCCGCTACCGCGGCGTCGATCCCAAATTGCGTCAGGCGGTGCAGGGGCGAGAGATCGCCCGCGCGGTTCTCGACCTCGACAACTACGTCAATCAGCCCGGCAGCCCGACATTGTGTACCGGGGCATCCGACTATATGGGCTTCTTCGAGCAACGCCTCGAAACGTTCCACGGTCAGCATGACGGCGCCTCGCAGTCGTTCGAACGGGCGGCGCAGGTGGCGGACTGGCAACTGCTTGAAGGGGAAGCCGCTGTTGCCGCTTCTGTTGAAGTGCCCGAAGGCGGCGACCGCGAGACCCTTGAGGTGCAAAAGCAGGGGCTGGCGGATGTGCTGCGCGACGCGCGCGCGGCGTGGTCGCACATCGTCGACGCCGATGCGGCGGCAGGCGTCCTGCCCGATCACATTTCCCGGCTGACGGCCATCCGTTCGCGCTTCGGTGAAATCAAGCTGGACCGGCGCAGCCCGCTGCGGGGCCGCAAACTTGCGGTACAGACCGCACTCACCGCGGTCGAGGCCATGACCTATCTCCGCGGATCATATGCCAAGCACGATGAAATCGCGTCCCGGTTCTCCGGCCTGATCGGCGCGGTCCGCAGTGCACACGGCGAAAACTGTGTATGCTCCAGGCAGTGACCGCGAAACCGGGCGACCATGATCAAAGTACAATCAGAACCGTTTGATACCGCACGCGAACTCAACGCGCTCAAGGACGGCAACACGAATATCGGCGGCACCGCGTGCTTCGTCGGAACGGTGCGCGAACTGTCCGGCGGCAAGGCCGTTTCCACCATGACCCTTGAACACTACCCGGGCATGACCGAGACGGCGCTCGCGGACATCGAACGCCAGGCGCACGAACGCTGGCCGCTTGAAGCGTCCTTGATCGTGCACCGCTACGGCCGGCTGGACCCCGGCGACGACATCGTTCTCGTGATCGCCGCCGCCGCCCACCGGCAGGACGCGTTCGATGCCTGTCAGTTCCTCATGGACTGGCTCAAGACCAAGGCGCCCTTCTGGAAACTGGAAAGCGGCAATGGCGGCGAGGAGTGGGTCGAAGCCCGCGACAGCGACGATCATGCGACGGAACGCTGGTCGAAGGAAGACAGCTGAACTCCGAGGCGATGCGCATGTTGCCATTTGCGAGCGCGCCTATTCCATCATCACGAGAAGCCGCTAGATCACGATCGACTTAGGTGGTTCCACCTAAGTCGATAGACCGTGATCGCTCTTTACAAGTTAGAGCGGGATCGGGCGGAAAACCGGTATCCACTTTTCCTGATCCCGCTCTACAGTCATGAGCGTGACGAATCAGCAAGGTCTTCGGGTGTCATGGGCTACAGAAAGTGGCGCGGCGGGTTCAGACAGCCGGTTCGACGGACAAGCTGGCTGCGCCGGATTGGCGATCTTCTCCTGTTCTGCGCCCTGACCGCGGGTACCCTCTATGTGATTGCACGCTATCTGCCGGAACGGACCACTCAGGGAGGCGCCTGGGTGATTGATGGCGATTCCCTTAACGTTGACGGAGAAGAGATCCGGCTCACCGGCATCGACGCGCCTGAGGCGCAGCAGACCTGCCGCGACAGGCAAGACCGGGAATGGCCGTGCGGGGCGGAAGCAACCCGGACCCTCAAACGCCTGGCGCAAAAGGCGCATGTGGTCTGCCATGGCGGCGCCCACGACAAATATGGACGTGTTCTGGCGCGCTGCTCGGCCGGCGATCTGGTGCTCAATGCGGAGATGATACGCCTCGGCTTCGCGGTCAGCGAGGCCGAACAGGGTTACGTCTATGGCTCGGAACAAAAAGAGGCCCGGCGTGCCGGGCGGGGCATATGGCGCGGCACCTTTGACCGGCCCCGTGAATGGCGCGCCGCGCATCAGTAGGTGTAGGATAAAACCGTGACCTAGGTCATGGACTCATAAATGGCGCACATTCTGTTTGGTCAGGAGGGTTCGAATGCTGGGAAACAAGCGCAAGTTAAGGCTTTGCGCCTTATCGAGCATTGTTTGCCTGCAGGCGGCCCCTCCTGGCCAAACCCTGCGGGCGCGTCGGATTTGCGTTGCGCGGGCGTTGCAAAGGTTTGAAAACCGAAAGGTTTCCGGCACCTTTGCGCCTGCTCATAACGCAAATCAGCCAGCGCAGAATGCGTGCCATTTATGAGTTCATGACCTAGAGTGGGATCAGGAAAAGTGGACACCGGTTTTCCGTCCGATCCCACTCTAAAATGTTGAAATCGATCATGTCTTATCAACTTAGGTGTAACCACCTAAGTTGATCGTGATCTAGGTCATGAACTGCCGGACGGTGAGGCCCGCCATGTCGTTTTTCGGGGCGCTGGAAGCGCTGAGTTACATCGTGACCATTCTCGGTCTGCCGATTGCGATCGGCGTGTTTGTCTATGAGCAGCGCAAGCAGCGGCAAAACGAACAGCACGAACTGCACCGGATGCTGTCGGAGGAGTATGACGGCTTTCTCAAGCTGACGCTTGACCACTCGGACCTCCTGCTGATCCGCCGCGATGCGCCGCGGCCGGACCTTACGGAGGAACAGCTCGAACGGCGGCACATCCTGTTTTCGATCCTGATCTCGCTTTTCGAGAAGGCCTTCATCATCATCTACGAAGACCACATGACCCGCGACACCGGGCGGCTGTGGGCATCGTGGGAGGACGACATGCGCGAGTGGTGCGCGCGCGACGATTTCCGCGAGGCGCTGCCGCAGTTGCTCGAAGGCGAGGACGATGAGTTCTCCGACCACATCCGCGCCATCGCGGCGGCAGCGTAAGGGAAGGTCAAGGAAACAATGCAAGGTACTCCACCAGCCGGCACCGTTCACCTCGACGAGAGCGTTGCGCCGGGACGGCCCTGGGCCGGCGTGGTCGAGGCGGGCCAGACCCTGCGGATCATCGATGTGGCGGGCCATCAGGGTGTGGATTTCCTGTGTTACAACGCGGCGCGCCCGGAGGAACGCTATCATGCGCCGAACACCCTCAAGGCCGCGCTTACTCTCAAGCTGACCGCCGGCCATGTGCTCTATTCCGACGAAGCCCGGCCGATCTTCACCATCGTGGAGGACACCTATGGCGGCCATGACACCATCGGCGGCTGTTGCAGCGCGCCCAGCAACGCCATGCTCTATGGGGTCAACGACTGCCCGGGATGCCGCGAAAATTTTCTTGAGGCGCTCGGGTGGCACGGCCTTGGCCGGCGCGATATCGTGCCCAATATCAACTTCTTCTGCTCCGTGCCGGTGGACGGCGAGCGCAACCTTGCGAACACCGTCTTCGTGGAGGGTCCTGATGCCCCCGGCGCCTATGTGGATCTGCGCGCCGATATGCCGGCGCTGGCGGTGATCTCGAACTGTCCGCAGGTCAACAACCCGTGCAATCGGGGAAAACCCTCGGAAATCCGCGTGATAATCACGAGTGTATGACACCAGAGCGGGATCAGGAAAAGTGGACACCGGTTTTCCGTCCGATCCCGCTCTAAAATGTTGGAATCGATCACGTTTTATCGACTTAGGTTGAATCACCTAAGTCGATCGTGATCTAGGGTGCGACAAAGTGATTCACCTTTGCGTGAAGCGTCCAAAGTGTTCTTTACAAAACACCCGGCGATTCCCACGTATTGGTCCAGCAAGAGGGGATCTTGTTGAATTGAGCCGGTTTGGGAGACCGGCCATGTTGGGACGACTAGACATGATGACCCCAGAAGCCCGCAAAGTTGTACGCGATGCAAAGCGCGGCCTCCAGCGCTGTCGGCGCATGAATGCCGAGATCAATGACCGGATCGCGCGCCTGCAGCAGATCGACCTTGTCGCCGCCTCGGCGAGCAACGCCGATCAGCTCAACTGGCTGCTCCGCGCCATGCAGACCGCCGAAAGCGCCGACCTCCAGGTTCAGGTGCCCGCCGCCGCCTGAAAAGACGGATCCGCAGATACCGATCGATAGGCTCGAAAGCCAGCTAACCTGCCGGCACTCTCTGCCGACGGCTTAAGACAGGCGGCGCAGTCATTGCGGCACTACCGCGCGCGGCGCCTTGAACTTGCGCCTGAAGGCGTCGCAGAAACCGTCGTCATCAACCCAAGACGAGCGGTCCCAATCATCGCTCCAGAAGTCCGCATCGCCCTCACATGCGGCTGCCAGACGGGCGGTCAATTGTGCGGAGAGGTGAGGTTGGCTTAACACAAGAATCCATCGGCGGGTCAAACGCGCCGGCGTCAGGGGATACCGGCTATCAAGCAAGTTCTCGATGAATGACTCCGCGAAGCGGGATCGCGCAACCACATGCAGCGATGGGGTGGAACCGCTGTTATGATGGATTGACTCAAGGAAGTGGGGTTTGAACTCTTCAACAAACCGGTCGATGTAAGGCTGACCCATTCGCAGAAGCACGTTGTTCATCGCCCTCCAGGCTGCTGCGTGCGCAAACAGCGGAACCGTGTCCTCGCGATCATATGTGGCCACAAGCTGCGGACGCCGGGCTCGAATCTGCTCGCGCCAACGATTGCCGAACTCAAAGCGCCAAGTCGGCGACGTAACCGTGTAACCCCGTTCGATCAATCTGGGATAGATACTTTCCGCCGTCACCGGAGACGCGCCGGAGATCAACAAATGCAACCCGGCAACATCGCCGCGATCACTATCCGACTGCGGTTCAAAGGTCGCCAATAGCGCGTCGACTACGACCGGCGAAGTTGATACGCGCACTTCCGGCAGGTAATCAAGCCGTTCGGACCGGCTCGTACTTGTGCTGCGCAATCCGATAACGCGGAGAGCCGCTCTGCGGAGATTTCGCCCGACCTGAAGCGCCTTGATCAAGGACGCGTCATCATGAACCAAAAAACCTGCCGGATCGGCTTCGTACTGTCCGACCCAGTCCGGACGCGATCCGCCCAAGGCTGCCCACATGGCGCGCGGCAGTGCATCCAGAGCAAATGTCGCCTCATCCGCCTGGCTTTCACGGCGCCTTACAAAGGCGCTTCCACCATCGCTCTCCAGTGCATGTGTTGCGGTTGGCTGGTCCACTTTGGAACCGAGAATGCATTCTCCCCTGAGCATATGAGAGTCGGAGATAAACGAGCCCGGCAACAAGGAACCATGCCCGTGTCGCGGTGCGGCATTGCAGGCGACACGATCTCTGACCAGCCGATAGCGAGTATATGCAGGGCCAGGTATCTCGTCTTTCGATCCGCGCGGAGAGTTGAGCAGCTCGACGAAATCAAGATCGCCGTTAAAGAGCGCATAGTTCCAAAACTCATCCAACCGGATTTTGTACGGCACCCCGATGTCTGCCTCATAGAGCACAGAACGCACCTGCCCGCCTGATGTGGCAAGCACCGGTACGCGGCCATCCGGCCATCCGATGTAGAGTGCAGCTAAACCCAGGCACACTGCGAAGATGGCAGGAACATGTCGTAAGTAGAGCATTTTTACCTTACCTCTGGGCATTGCGGACTGCTCACGAAATCCATGACTCCGACCGTAGCACGCCAGTCTTAAGCCAGCGTTTCCCGCAAAATTAGAATTGAATCGTCCCAACGCGATAAACGCGTGTGGCGATGAAAACGAGCATCATGTTGACAAGCAACGCGGATTTCAGCGATACCCACCGCATGATCCTCGTCAGCGCAAAATTCCTGACCTCGAAAAAACCCCCGTTCCCGGGGACTGAGGATCGTCGCGCGCTGTAAAGAACAGCACCAACGGATCGAAGTGGACCCCGCCGGATCGGACGGGGTTTTTTTGTGGTTCCGTCTCCGGCTCAACAGGAGACAAGAACTCATGGACAACACCCAAACATCGCCTCAGGGCCTGTGGCTGCCGCTCGTCACGCCGTTTCGCGACAGCGCGCTCGACGAGGCGTCTTTGCGGCGGCTCGTGCGGTACTATGTGGAGCAGCCCATCGACGGGCTGATCCTGGCCGCCACGACCGGCGAAGGCCTGACCCTGGATGACGGGGAGACCGAACGTCTCGTCGCCATAACTGCCACCGAGCTGGCCGGAACCGGGCAGCTCATGCCGCTCTATCTCGGGCTTTCGGGCAGCGACACGCGCAAAATGGCCAGGGCGCTGGGGCACGCCGCGGCGTGGCCTGTCGAGGGCTATCTCATCGCCTGCCCTTACTACACCCGGCCCTCTCAGGACGGCCTGTTCCGCCACTTCTCGGCCCTCGCAGACAGCGCCGCGCGCCCGGTGATGATCTACAACATTCCCTACCGCACCGGCGTCAATCTGGAAAACGAGACGATGCTGCGCCTGGCCGAACACGCCAACATTGTCGGCGTCAAGGACTGCTCGACCGATCCGGCGCAATCCTTTGACCTGCTGCAACGCCGGCCATCGAACTTTTCAGTGTTGACCGGGGAAGACGCCTTCTTCTACGGCGCTCTGACTTACGGGGCGGACGGCGGCATTCTTGCCTCCGCCCATGTCGAAACGGGCGGGTTCGCCGGCATCAGAAACAAGCTTGCCGCGGGCGATCAGGCGGGCGCGCTGTCGCAATGGCGCCGGCTTGCCGGTCTGACGCGGCTGCTGTTCGCCGAGCCCAGCCCGGCGCCGATCAAGCACTGGCTGTGGCGCGTCGGTCTGATCGACAGCCCCGAAGTGCGGTTGCCGATGACACCGGTCACCGACGCATTGGCGTGCAAGATCGACCGGCAGATCGAAGAGGCGATGGTGCTGAACTGAGCTTGGCTGCTTTGCCATTCGGCCGGGGATTGTCGCCTGTGGCGCCGGTTGCTGATCAAGGCACCCGGCAGATCATTTCTCTTCGCGGGTCTTCAGTTGCCGCTTCAGGACGTCAACCATCCTGGGCACCTCATCGTCGGTCAGACGCCCATGGCCGGACAGAAAACGCTCGATGTTCCGCTTCGAGTAGCGCCCGACAAGCTCTCCGTCCGTGATGATGAGGTGATGACGGGCAAGCTCGACGGCCCTGTCGTGACAGATGATGCACTTGTCGCGAAAGAGCCGCCCGGACTGCTGGATGCTGGTCAGGTGCGCGACCATGGACGCGATTTCATCTGCGATCAGGTTGCCATGTCCGGCGTCGAGAAATGCGCGCAGCTCCCGCCCGGTCTTGCGGCCAAGAACCTCGCCGTCGGACAGAACAAGGTTGTCATGCACGAAATCGCCGGCGTGCGGTTCGTGGCAGTTGCCGCAGCGCTGTTCGTAAAGCTGGTGGGGATCGATAACGTCTGCACCGGCGCCAGATGGCGCGACGGCCAGGGTCGCGAAGACACACAGTATCAGCAACCTCAGAAATCCCGGCACATCGTCGTCCCTTCTTGTCGCGGCGTTTACAGCCCATGAGCACAAGTTGCGCGGTCATCTCCAATGCAGGGGCTTGCGGATGGAACATGGCACTCAAGACAAGCGAGCAAATTGACTTCGCTCAAATGGACCGCCTGCGCCTCAATCCGATCTCGCAGGTCCCACCGCACTGTTGACGATCCTGCGCAAACCACACCAGTATCGTGCCGCAATACGAACTCCGTCCGACGGCGCACAACCGCAAGTCCACGAAAGAGCCGACATGACCATAACGCAAAGACCTCTGCACCCTTCCGTCGGCGTCGAGCTTAAAGATCTTGGCAGCGCAGAGTCGCTCGCTGGCGATGCCACGGAGATCATCCGCGACGCCGCCCATATCCACGGTTGTGCCCTGGTGCGTGGCCTGGCACTCGAGGCGGGTGATCTGGCGCGCATTGCCCACATCCTCGGCGAGCCGCTGCCACCCTACCGGCCGCAATACAGCGCCCCCGGCCACCCGGAAATCGTCGGCATCGGCAATATCCGCGAGGGCGGCGAGGTCGTGACCTATCTCAACCGCGGCGGCGTCGAGTGGCATTCCGACAGTCCCGGCTCATCGCATCCGCCGGGCTACACACTGCTCTACTGCCTGGAAAACGCAATACCGGACGGCGGCGGCGAGACCGGGTTTGCCTCGACCGTGTCGGGCTATGCCGCGTTGCCCGACGGCCTCAAGGCCCGGATCGAAAAGCTCGACCTCATTCAGAGCTTCAACACCTTCAACGATCAGGTCGCGGCCTATGACGGTTCCACCGTCGCCTCGCAGGACGGCGAACTGCGCGAGCGCAACCGCGATACGGTCGATCCCATCGTCCAGACCCATCCGGCAACCGGGGCACGGCATCTCTACGTGTCGCATGCCATGGTGAAGGAAATTCCCGGAATGGCGCTTGCGGAGGGCATGAAGCTGGTCATGGAAGTTGTCGAGCGGGCGACCGCCCCGGAACTGATCTACAAGCACGCCTGGCGGCCGGGCGATCTGATCGCCTTCGACAACCGGTCGTGCCTGCACACGCCCTTCCCCTATGCCTATGACGACTTCCCGCGGACGCGGCGGCGGCTGTGGCAGATCATCATCGGCGGCCGGTGCGGCTAACCATTGAGCGGCGCCCGCCGCACTCAGGCTGCGCCCGTCAGTTTGCCGACTGGATGAATTTCTTCAGCGCCGCGTTGAAGGCGTCCGAATGCTCCCAGAACATCATGTGGCCGCCGAGGACCAGGATCTCGGACTTGGGCATCTGTTTTTTGACGAAGGCCGAGGCGGTCTCGGACCAGTGCTTGGCAACCACGTTCAAGGTGGGCGTCTTGGCGTCCAGCGCCTGAGCCTCCGGCAGGTTGTTGGAGAACATGCCCGAGGCGAACAGCGCCGCGGCCGCCCAGTGCGGCGTGGTCAGGGACTGATCGACGATCCAGGCCATTTCCTCCGGTTTCAGATCGCGTTCGACCATAACATTGTCGGCATACCAGGTGATGAATTCGCGCTGACCCTTGGCGTCGCGGGTAAAGGTTCGGTAGGCATCGGCAATCTCATCGAGCGGGCCCTCGACCCAATCGCCGTCGGTGACCGAGAGCGGCTTGGGCGAGAGATCTATGCAGACATGGGCCTTGAGATTATCGGCCCCCTTCAGCTTGACGTAGCCATAGGTTTCAAGACAGCCGAACGACCAGCCGACCAGGACAATGTCTTTCAGGCCCATCTTGTCGATGAACGCCGCCAGATCTTCGGCGTGAGTGAGGTAGTCGTTGCCTGACGAGGTGACCGTCGAGCGGCCCTGGCTGCGCGGATCGATGGAGACCACACGGAAGTCGCCGGAAAGCCCTTCGAACTGTTTTTCGAAGATGTCGGAAGCGAAGGTCCAGCCGGGCACGAACAGGATGGTCTGGCCGCTGCCGGCCTCGCGGTAGAACACATCGACACCGGGCGACACTTCAACAAAGCCGCGTTCGGCCGCGGTCGCCGGAGCGAACGACACCAGTGCTGCAATGACTGCGGCACCCGCAGCTGACAATAGATGCTTGATCATCGGATCCTCTCCCTGACTGTGATGACGCTAGAGATTTCCCCCCGAGACCGCGGCGCAGTCTATCAGATCGTGCTCCGACCGGCTTCGCCGAATTCTAGAGCCCATTCGATGAATTCCGAGCCGCTTTGACCGGGTTGTCTTGCTGCGTGGTCAGGCGCGCTTCGCAATGCGATGTGGGACATCGGATAAGAAGCGCAACGCCGCCACGCGGCAAGACAACCCGGCCTTCGGTGGGCCAAATCAGCCCACCAGCAGCGTTGCGCCGCTTGCCCGATGCCCCGCATCGCGCTGCGCGACGCACCTTGCCGGTGATGCCGCTTTGGTCCATCAAAATGACTCCGAATTCACCGAACGGGCTCTAGCCGGCATCATCGCGCATGGTGCACCACGCGAGGAATATCGCTGTCAGCTCATCGGCCTTCGCCGCGAGATCGTCGAGATCGGACACCTTGAAGGTGCGCGCTTCCTTGCCGTCCCCTTGAAGGTTGGGGAAGGACCCGGGGATTTCGGCGCCCTTGTGAAACATCAGGCTGGCGTGTTTCTTCGCCTTGGGAAAGAAGCTCGCAATGTTGCCCTTGTAGACGAATGTGGGGGCCTGCCACTTGATCGCCTCGGTGATGCGCGGATCCGCGGCCAGCGCCAGATCGCGGATCGCCGAGACAACCGGCTTCATCGGGTTGTCGTAGACGTCGAGCCAGGCATCGACTTCCGGCGTCTTGGTCATGGTCACCTGCCGTCACTTTCGAATGGAGCTGTCGATGATACCACCGGCAAACAGGAGCCGGTCAAGCAGCGCTGAAATTCGAGCAATTCCCATTGCCGCCAAAATGTTCTAAACGCTCAGCCCATGGCGCCACCCATTTTAACATTGCAGGACATACATCTGACCTTCGGCGGCACGCCGCTGCTCGAGGGCGCGGAGCTTGTCGTCTCCGAAGGCGAGCGATTGTGCCTGGTGGGGCGCAACGGATCGGGCAAGTCGACCCTGCTCAAGATCGCCGCCGGCGCCATCGAAGCGGATTCAGGCGAACGCTTCGTACAGCCCGGCGTCACCATCCGGTATCTGTCGCAGGAGCCCGATCTCGCCGGCTTTGCCACCGTCGAGGCCTATGTGGAAGAGGGTCTCACCGAGGGCGATGATCCACACCGGGCGCGCCGGCTGATGGAGCGTCTCGGCCTCACCGGCGAGGAAGCCCCGGACACGCTTTCCGGCGGCGAGACACGGCGTGCGGCGCTGGCCCGTGCCCTTGCGGCGGCGCCCGACATTCTGCTGCTCGACGAGCCGACCAACCATCTCGACCTGCCGGCCATCGAATGGCTCGAGGCTGAACTTTCCGCCCTGAAGTCGGCGCTGGTCATCATCTCTCATGACAGGGCGTTTCTCTCCCGCCTTTCCCGCGCCACCGTGTGGCTCGACCGCGGCCGCGCCCGCAGGCTTGAGCGCGGCTTTGCGCATTTCGAGGCGTGGCGCGACGAGACCCTCGAACAGGAAGAGACCGAGCGTCACAAACTCGACCGCAAGATCGTGCGTGAGGAACACTGGCTGCGCTATGGCGTGACCGCGAGGCGCAAGCGCAACCAGCGGCGACTGGGCGCTTTGCATGAGATGCGCGACAAGCGCCGCGACCTGCGCCGTGCCCAGGGCAAGGTGAAGCTGACGGTGATGGAGGGCGAGGATTCCGGCAAACTGGTGATCGAAGCCAAGGCCGTGTCCAAAGCCTATGACGGCCGCCCAATCGTTACGGACTTCTCGACCAGGATCAATCGCGGCGACCGGATCGGCATCGTCGGCCCCAATGGCGCCGGCAAGACCACGCTGATCAATCTCCTGACCGGACAGCTCGCGCCCGATGAGGGAACGGTGCGGCTCGGCGCCAATCTTGAAATGATCACCCTCGATCAGAAACGCGAGAAGCTGGAGCCCGGCTGGACCGTCGCCGACGCGCTGACCGGCGGCCGCGGCGACATGGTGCATGTGGACGGCAAGCCGAAGCACGTGGCAAGCTACATGAAGGATTTCCTGTTCGTGCCGGAGCAGGCAAGGACGCCGCTGCACGTGCTGTCCGGCGGCGAGCGCGGCCGCCTGATGCTGGCCCGGGCGCTGGCGCAGCCGTCCAACCTGATGGTGCTCGACGAGCCGACCAACGATCTCGATCTGGAAACCCTCGACCTCCTCCAGGAAATGCTTGGCGACTATGCCGGTACTCTGCTTCTGGTGAGCCACGACCGCGATTTCCTCGACCGGGTGGTGACGTCGGTGATCGCTTTTGAGGAGACGCCGCAGGGCTCGCGCTGGGTCGAATATGCCGGCGGCTATTCCGACATGGCGGCGCAGCGCGGCAACCGGGACACTGAAGAAGACCAGACACCGAAGTCAAAGCAGAAAGCACTGAAGAAGAGCGCGGGGAACGGGTCGGCCTCCGTCAGACGCAAGCTCTCGTTCAAGGACAAACACGCGCTTGAGACCCTGCCCAACACCATTGCCGGCATCGAGGCGGACATTGGAAGGCACCAGGAGACCCTGGCCGATCCGGGTCTTTTTGCCCGCGATCCCGACGCTTTTCAGGCCACCGCCAAGGCGCTCGAAAGCGCCCAGCTGGCGCTCGCCGAGGCGGAACACCGGTGGCTCGAGCTGGAACTCCTGAAGCAGGAGCTCGAGGGCGCGTGACCGAGATCTACGTTGATGCCGACGCGTGCCCCGTCAAAGACGAGGTGATGCGGGTCGGCGGACGTCATCAACTCAAGATGCACTTCGTGTCGAACGCCTGGATGCGGCTCGACGAGGGTCCGCTGGTGGCTCGGGTCATCGTGCCGGAAGGCCCGGACGAGGCGGACGACTGGATCGCCGAGCGCGCCGGTGACGGTGACATCGTGGTGACGGCGGACATCCCGCTTGCCGACCGCTGCCTCAAGAACGGCGCCCGGGTCGTGGGGCCGACCGGCAAGTCCTTCACGGCGGATTCCATCGGCATGGCGCTTGCCATGCGCGACCTCAAGGCCCACCTGCGCGAGACCGGTGAGATCGCAGGCTATAATGCCGCCTTCTCGAAGGCCGACCGTTCGCAGTTCCTGCAGACCATGGAGCAGCTTGTGCAGGACATAAAGCACGGCGCTTAAGGCGGTTTTCCACACCCCGTCACGTTGCACGCCCAAATTTCGCCGTATCGCGCTAGACTTGCCTCCCATGTTGGCGAACCCATACGAGCCTGGGCCCGACGGCAGCGCGGCGCTGCAAATCCGCCGCGTGCGGTTCGGTGTCGAGAACGACCTCAGCCCGCCGCGGCGGCGGCGGCGCTATCACCTCCTCTGGATCGAAGACGGGCACGGCGCGCATGAGATCGACTTCGTTCCCTATTCGCTTGCGGCAAACCGGCTGTTTCTGATCGCTCCCGGCCAGGTCCACCGCTGGCTCGACAACGAGTTTCAGGGCCGCATCTTCAGTTTTGCGGGCGGTATGCTTGAGGCGCCGTCGCGCGAGCAACTGATGTTCGGTTCGGGACTGCATGGCTGGGCGGGCGGGCATCCGGCCCTCGAACTGGCAAGCCGGGCGGCCAGCGAGCTGATCACTCTCGCCAACCTGCTGGAAGGCGAGTGCCACTGCGATCCTGTGGACTGGTCGGTCGTCAGGCCCCTGCTCAACGCCTTTGCCCTGGTGCTGGGGCGAACCGCGCGGGAGACGAACGCCAAAGGACAAGACGACCGCATGGCGGAGCTGTTGCGCCTGATCGATGATCATTACATCGTTGAGCATTCACCTCAGTTCTATGCGACCCGGTTCGGCATATCCGCCAGCCGGCTGAACCAGATTTCCACGAAGCATCTGAGGCGAACGGTGACGCAGCTTGCGCATGACCGGCTGGTGCTCGAAGCGCGCCGCGATCTCGGCGTCACCGACAAGGATGTGCAGGCGATCGGGCACCGCCTGGGATTCGACGACCCGTCCTACTTCACCCGCTTCTTCCGCCGCGAAACCGGCCAGACGCCGCTTGAGTTTCGCGACGCGGTGCAGGTCGCCGTGCAACCGCAACTGCCGTTTGAGAGAGCAGTGTAGCGCCGGCAGATAACGCTGAACGCACATTTCGCGGGTGATGGCCTCCCCACAAACTCGAGCGTCATCCTCGCGAAAGCGGGAATGACGGGTGGAATTGGCTGCTTGTCGTTTTAATCGCAGACCAACCAGGCTCGCCGCTCCGGCGCAGGCCGGAGCCCACTCGCATCTGCTGCGGGACGGGTTCGTGTGATGCAAGGGATCATGCCGCAGCATCCATTCCACCCCATATTGTCTTTGCCCGACTTGATCGGGCAAGCCAGTAGCCCCATGAGCCAAATGTGGGTTCCGCCACACCAGGGGCCGAATGCCCGGTGGATACTAGACCCTTTCCTCTTTATACGGAATCGCTTTGACCGGATTTTCAGGTCTGCTGACCAGGCACGGGTCCCGCCGTGGACTTGCCGTCCACAAGGGGG
>JAJFHL010000076.1 GCA_021775615.1 Hyphomicrobiales bacterium | reverse complement strand
CTGCCCGATCATCAACGACGGCGACGATTGCCGCTATCCCATTCTGGGCGCTTATCATCAGCCGCGCGGCGGCACCGCACGACATGATGCCATCGCATGGGGTTATGCGCGCGGCGCCGACGCCCGCGGCGTCGACATTATCCAGAACTGTGCGGTGACCGGCATTGACCGCGAAGGCGGAAAAGTCGTCGGCGTCCAGACCACCAGGGGCGCGATCAAGGCAAAGAAAATTGCAGTGGTGGTCGCCGGCAACACGACCCAGCTCACGGACATGGCGGGCATCCGCATGCCGATCGAAAGCGTTGCCCTGCAGGCGCTCGTCTCGGAGCCGATCAAGCCGTGCATCGACGTGGTGGTGATGGCCAACACGGTGCACGGTTACATGAGCCAGTCCGACAAGGGCGAGCTGGTGATCGGCGGCGGTGCCGACCCCTACAACAACTTCTCGCAGCGCGGCAGCTTCCCGGCCCTCGAGCACACGGTTTCGGCGCTGGTGGAAACGTTCCCGATCATCAGCCGGCTGCGCATGCTGCGCATGTGGGGCGGCATCGTCGACATGACCGGCGACCGCAGCCCGATCATCTCAAAGACCGATGTGGAAGGCCTCTTCGTCAATTGCGGCTGGGGCACCGGCGGCTTCAAGGCGATCCCGGGCTCGGGATGGTCGTTCGCCGACACCATCGCCAACGACCGGCCGGACAAGATTGCCGAACCGTTCGGCCTCAACCGCTTTCTTGAAGGCCGCTCGATCGACGAAAGCGTCGCCGCGGCCGTGGCCCATTAGCGAGTAAGACCCATGTTGCTGATCACTTGTCCCGTGTGCGGCGTCGAAGGCGACGAAACGGAATTTCACGCCGGCGGCGAGGCCCACATCAAGCGGCCCGCCACAACGGACCCTGAGAACGTGACCGATGAGGCGCAGCGCGACTATCTCTATATGCGCAAGAACCCGCGCGGCATCCATTTCGAGCGCTGGATGTGCGCGCGCGGCTGCGGCAAGTGGTTTCATGCCGCGCGGGACACGGTGACGATGGAATTCAAAGCCTTTTACGGTGCGCGTGAGCCGGCACCCGATCTCGGGGGAACGGCAAGTCCCAAGGCGGCAACGCCGCGCAAAACGGCAGCGAGACGCAAGAAGGCGGGCGGAGCATGACCGGCAAACCTTACAGGCTGCCGGCGGGCGTCGCCGGCGGCACCATGGGCCGCTCCATTGACCGCATCCAACGGCTCTCCTTTTCGTTCGACGGGAAAACGTTCGCCGGCCATCCGGGCGACACGGTGGCCTCGGCGATGATGGCCAGCGGCGTCCGGCTGTTCGGGCGCAGCTTCAAGTACCATCGGCCGCGCGGGGTCATCGGATCGGCGGCGGACGAGCCCAACGCCCTGATCAGTGTCGGCGCCGGCGCGCGCCATGAACCCAACCTGCGGGCAACCCAGGTGGAGCTCTTCGATGGGCTTGTCGCCAGGAGCCAGAACAACTGGCCGAGCCTCAACTGGGACGTTGGCGCGTTCAACAGCAAGCTTTCGCGGCTGTTCCCGGCAGGCTTCTATTACAAGACCTTTATGTGGCCGGCGTCGGCATGGATGTTCTACGAACACATTATCCGCCGGGCCGCCGGTCTCGGCACGGCGCCGACGCGGCCCGATCCCGACACCTACGAGCACATGCACGCGACCTGCGATGTGCTCGTGGTTGGCGGCGGTGTCGCGGGGCTCGCCGCCGCGCAGGCCGCCGCGTCGACCGGCGCGCGGGTGATGCTGGCGGAAGAAACAGCGCGCTTTGGAGGCTCAGCCGATATCTCGGGCGGCACCATTGACGGCAAACCCCAGACCGAGTGGGCAGGCTCGGTGGCCGCCGATCTGGCGAAGGCCGACAATGTACACCTTCTGCCGCGCACCATCGCCGCCGGCCATTTCCACCAGAACTGGTGCCTGCTGCTTGAGCGGGTCAGCGATCATGATCCCTCGCTGGCCGACGGCGGCGCGCCGCGCCATCGACTGTGGCGTGTCCGCGCCAAGGAAATCGTCCTCGCCAGCGGCGCCCTGGAACGGCCGATTGCCTTTGCGAACAACGACCGGCCCGGCGTCCTCCTTGCAAGCGCGGCTCGGACGTTCATCGCAAGATACGGCGTCTCGCCCGGCACGCGCGGCGTGGTGTTCACCAACAATGACGACGCCTATCGGACGGCATTGGCACTGACCCAGGCAGGGGTCTCGGTTCCGCGTCTCGTCGATACAAGGGCAAACCCGGAAGGCGCTCTCATCGATCTTGCACGAGATGCCGGCATCGACATTGCAACCGGAACGGCGGTGACAAATGTCGAGGCTTCCGGCGGAGGGCGCAACATCGAGGCGGTCAAGGTCGCGCCCTATCAGCACGGCGGGCGCATTGCCGGCGGCGAGGAGCGCATCGATTGCGACTTCGTCTGCGTGTCCGGCGGCTTCAACCCGGTGGCGCATCTTTACTGCCACACCTCTGGCAAGCTGCGGTTCGATGAAACGCTGCAGACCTTCCGGCCCGGCGAGACGAATGACGCGTTGCGGGTGGTCGGCGCGGCGAACGGCACGTTCGATCTGGCCGATGGTTTGAAGGAAGCCTTCGATGGTGGCATCGCCGCGGCCAAATCGGCTCTCGGCGCGAGCGCCAAAAGCGCATCAGCCGGCAAAGCGCCCAAGGCGGCTTCGGAACACGAAGGTGCGTTGGAACCGGTCTGGTTCGTGCCAGCCACCGGCACATTGAACGAAGGCAACAAGCACTTCATCGATTTCCAGAACGATGTCACGGCGGCGGATCTGGAACTGGCGGTTCGCGAAGGCTACCGCTCGGTCGAGCACATCAAGCGCTACACCACCTTGGGCATGGCGACGGACCAGGGCAAGACCAGCAACATCAATGCCCTCGGCGTTTTGACCGACACATTGCAGAGCCCGATCCCGCAGATCGGCACGACCACTTTCCGGCCGCCCTACACGCCGATCTCCATGGGCGCGATCACCGGCACCAAGACCAAGCGCCTGTTCCAGCCGGTGCGCCGGACACCGCCTTATCAGTGGCATCTCGACAATGGCGCCGACTTCGAGCCGGTCGGCCAGTGGCGCCGCCCCTACAGCTACCTGCGCAACGGCGAGGACCGCGAAGCGGCGATCAAGCGGGAAATCCTCGCGACGCGGCGCGCGGTTGCGCTGCTCGATGCATCCACGCTCGGCAAGATCGAACTGAAGGGCCCGGATGCGGGTGAATTCCTCGACCGGATCTATTCCAACATCTTCTCCTCGCTCAAGATCGGCAAGGCCCGCTACGGGTTGATGCTGAACGAAGACGGCTTCCTGATGGATGACGGCGTCACCGTCCGTCTCGGCGACGATCACTTCTTGATGCACACGACGAGCGGTGGCTCGGACCGCATAGCCGGCTGGCTCGAAGAATGGCTCCAGACCGAGTGGTTCGACCTGAAGGTGTTCGTAACGCCCGTCACCGAGCAATGGGCGCAATTCGCCCTGGCCGGTCCCAAAGCCCGCAAGGTGCTTGAGAAGCTCGATAGCAACATCGACTTCTCCGCCGAAGGTTTTGAGTTTCTCTCCATGAAGGAAGGCACGCTTGCTGGCCATCCGGTGCGCGCCTTCCGGATCAGTTTTTCCGGTGAGCTGTCCTACGAGATCGCAACGCCCGCCGACTACGGCATGAGCCTGTGGACCACATTCCTTGAGGCCGGCCGCGAGTTCGGCATCGAGGCCTACGGCACCGAGGCCCTGCACATCCTGCGCGCGGAGAAAGGCTTTATCGTCGTCGGCGACGAATCCGACGGCACCGTGACGCCCATCGACCTCGGCCTCAACTGGGCGGTCTCCAAGAAGAAGCCGGACTATCTCGGCAAGCGCTCGCTGCAGCGTCCGCACCAGTCGGCGGAGGGCCGCAAGCAGCTTGTCGGCCTCCTCACCGAAGACCCGCAACAGGTCCTGCCCGACGGCGCCTATGCGGTGGCGCAGGTCAAGGACGCGCCGCCGATGGATATGATCGGCCAGGTCACGTCGACCTACTGGAGCCCGACGCTTGAACGCTCCATCGCCATGGCGCTGATCGAAGACGGCCGTAACCGCATGGGAGATGTTCTGGAGTTTCCGCTGGAAGGCGGCGAGGTGATGCGGGCGAAGGTGGTCGAACCGATCTTCTACGACCGCGAGGGAGAACGGCAAAATGGCTGATGCAAAACTGATCGGCGCACTGGCGCATCGCGGCGACGTCGAACGCCAGCCGGGCCTGTCGATCACGCTCAAGGTCGTGACCGGCCGTGGCATGATCGACCTGCGCGGCAACGCAGCCGATGCAAAGTTCATGGCGGCGGCGAAGAGCGCGATCGGCGTTGCGCTTCCAACGGCGCCGCGCACTTCTGCCACCAAGGGCGATGTCACGGTGCTGTGGCTCTCCATCGACCAGTGGCTGGTGACGCTGCCGCGCGAGAAACTCACCAAGACATTTGCCGCCCTGCGCAAGAAGACCGAAGGCATGTTCGCGCTGGCCACCGACATGAGCGATGCGCGGACAGTCATCCGCCTCAGCGGCGACGGCGCCCGCGAAGTGCTGATGAAGGGCACCTCCGTCGACATGCTGGCACCGGATGTCATCCAGGGCACCGTCAGGCGCATGCTGTTTGCCGAAATAGCGGCGGCCTGCCACGTGGTGGGCGCGGAACCGGACGTACTCGACCTCTATGTGTTCCGCTCTTACGCGGACTATGCATGGGAGTGGCTTTTGGCGACGGCCCGCTCCGGCGCCAGGGTCCGCCTCTACGGCCCGCAGGACATTCCGACGACGTAACGAACACAGCCAACGCCTGCGGTTTGACCAATCGGGCGTCTTGCGGCGCCCCAAGCCAGCCTTGATTGCACTGGCCCCTTCCGCGCGCATCGGTTAGAAAAAGCGATCACAATTCAACTTTGGACGACCCAACGATGCCCGAATACCGCTCCCGAACGTCGACTCACGGCCGCAACATGGCTGGCGCCCGCGCGCTCTGGCGTGCAACCGGCATGTCCGATCAGCAGTTCGGCAGGCCTATCATCGCCGTGGCCAACAGCTTCACGCAGTTCGTGCCAGGTCACGTTCACCTGAAAGACATGGGGCAACTGGTCGCAAGGGAGATCGAGGCCGCGGGCGGCGTCGCCAAGGAGTTCAACACCATCGCCGTCGATGACGGCATCGCCATGGGCCATGACGGCATGCTCTACTCGCTGCCGAGCCGGGAAATCATCGCCGACAGCGTCGAATACATGTGCAACGCCCATTGTGCCGATGCGGTGATCTGCATATCCAATTGCGACAAGATCACCCCTGGCATGCTGATGGCCGCCATGCGCCTCGACATTCCGGCGATCTTCGTCTCGGGCGGCCCGATGGAGGCCGGCAAGGTTGTCTTGGACGGCAAGGAGGTCAAGGTCGACCTGGTCGACGCCATGATGAACGCGGTCAACCCGAACATCTCCGAAGAGGACTCGGAAAAAACCGAGCGCTCCGCCTGCCCGACCTGCGGCTCGTGCTCCGGCATGTTCACGGCAAACTCGATGAACTGCCTGGCCGAGGCGCTCGGGCTGGCGCTTCCCGGCAACGGTTCGCTGCTGGCGACGCACGCGTTCCGCGAAGATCTCTTCAAGCGGGCCGGCCGCACCATCGTCGAACTGACGAAGCGTTACTACGAGGACGACGACGTCACCGCAACGCCGCGCGGCATCGCGAACTTCGAAAGCTTCGAAAACGCCATGACTCTCGACATCGCCATGGGCGGATCGACCAACACGATACTGCATCTCCTCGCCATGGCGCGCGAGGGCGAGGTGCCCTTCACCATGGACGATATCGACCGCTTGAGCCGCAAGGTGCCGCATCTGTCGAAACTCTCACCGTCGA
>JAJFHL010000075.1 GCA_021775615.1 Hyphomicrobiales bacterium | reverse complement strand
CCTTCGGCGAAACGCCCGTACCACTCAAGCACGTTGTCGGTGACGAAGCCTTCATTCGTCGACCGCCAAGGGACCATGGCCGGAACCCAGGTGCGCCGGTTCAAAGTGAGTGGACCAAGCTGGACGGGGCTGAACCAAAGCGCCTGTTCTGCCTCGGCGGCGTTCGGCCATGCTCCCGGCTGGGGTCGATACTTGATGCGTTCCTTGGGCCGCCACATGACCGGTGTTCCTCCGTCTCGAAAACTACTTTAGAGCAATATATTTTACAACTAAACTAAATTCAGACATCCAATCTGCGACATGGCGGTTGACGCGCCCGGCGATCTCATGTGCAAAGAGCGCCGAACGCTTGAGGTAACGAATATGACAACCCCCTTCCCGCATCTGTTCTCCGAAATCAAGGTTGGCACCGCACTCTTGCCCAATCGGCTGATGATGGGGTCGATGCATACCAATCTCGAGAGCCATGACGAGGCGATACCGAGACTGGCGGAATTCTACGCGGCCCGTGCGCGCGGCGGCGCCAGCCTGCTTGTGACCGGCGGATATGGCCCCAACCGGGCCGGCAATGTGGGAGGCCATGACACATCGTTCGAGACGGTGGAACGGGCCGACGCGCATCGCCAGATCACTGAGGCGGTGCATGATGCGGGCGGGCGCATACTGCTGCAGATCCTGCACGCCGGGCGCTATGGCTACCACGACGGGATCGTCGCCCCCTCGCCCATCCGCGCGCCGATCAACACTTTCACGCCCCGCGAACTCGACGATGCCGGTATCCGCGAAACCATCGCCGACTTTGCCCGCTGCGCCGAGCTTGCGAAACGGGCGGGCTACGACGGCGTCGAGATCATGGGCTCTGAAGGCTATCTGATCACACAGTTTCTGGCGCCGCGCACAAATCACCGCGAGGATGACTGGGGCGGCAGCCTGGAGAACCGGGCAAGGTTTGCGCTTGAAGTGGTGCGCGCCGTGCGCGCCGCCACGGGCCCCGACCTCATCATCATGTTCCGTCTGTCCGTCCTTGACCTGATCGACGACACCTTGTCTCTCGAGGAGACCATCTGGCTGGCAAAGGAACTGGAAAAAGCGGACGTCGACATCTTCGACACGGGCATCGGATGGCATGAGGCGCGCATCCCGACGATCGCCAATGCAGTGCCGCGCGGCGCTTTCGTCTGGGCGGTTGAGCGCATAAAGAAAGAGATCACCATCCCCATCATCGCCACCAATCGGATCAACGCGCCGGATCTCGCCGAAGAGATACTGGCTGAAGGCCGCGCCGACATGGTGGCACTGGCGCGCCCGTTTCTGGCGGACCCCGACTTCGGCTCCAAGGCGCGCGCCGGCCAGCCTGAACTGATCAACACCTGCATCGCCTGTAATCAGGCCTGTCTCGACCACTATTTCGTCGACAAGACGGCGACCTGTATCGTCAATCCCCTGGCGGGGCATGAAACCGAATATGATATGAGCGCCACGCCCGCGCCAAAGAAGATCGCCGTGGTCGGCGCCGGTCCGGCCGGCCTGTCCTGCGCCACGACCGCCGCACAACTCGGCCACCATGTGACGCTGTTTGAGCGCGCGGCCGAAATCGGCGGCCAGTTCAATCTGGCAAAAGCGGTACCCGGCAAGCAGGAATTCGCCGAGACGATCCGTCACTACGGCGCCCGGCTCGCGCATCTCGGCGTCTCATTGCAGCTTAACGTCCAGGTGTCGGCGGATACGCTGAACGGAGATTACGACGAGGTGGTCGTCGCCACCGGTGTCGAACCTCGCCGCCATGTTATCGCTGGTGAAGATCATCCTTGCGTTGCGAGCTACACGGACATCCTTTCCGGCAGGGTCGTTCCGGGTAAACGGGTCGCAGTGGTCGGTGCCGGAGGCATCGGGTTCGATGTCGCGGTCTACCTGGTCGAAAAGACCGATCGCGCACATCTGGACGAAGAGGCTTTCCTGCAGAAGTGGGGTATCGAGCGCGAACGCTCGCAGCACGGCAGCGAGCACGATGTCGTGATGCTGCAGCGGTCGGAAGGCTCGATGGGCAAGCACCTCGGCCGCACCACCGGCTGGGTGCACAAGATAGCTCTGCGCAATGCCGGCGTGCGGCAGTTGTCCGGCGTCGCCTACGATCGCATCGACGATCAGGGACTCCACGTAACGGTTGCTGGTGAGCCTGAATGTCTGGAGGTGGACACGATTGTAATTTGCGCCGGCCAGGTCGAGAATGACGGACTTGCCGAAACGCTGGCCGGCGCCGACCGGCCGGTTCACCTGATCGGCGGCGCGAAGGAAGCAGGCGAGCTCGATGCCATGCGCGCCATCGAAGAAGGCCTTCGCCTGGCAACGTGTCTTTGACAACTGATAACAGATGAAGAGTGTCGCGATCCTCACCGGCGCCGAACCGCGCCACACGTTCCTGCGCAAGGCCATTGCCGCGTCCGGGTGCTGTGACGTCGTGCGGTCCTACTGCGAAGGGCTGGAGCAGAGCCTGGAAGCCCGGCTCGAGCGCGCGGATGCTCCGGGCGAAGGCGCGCAAAGCGTCCATGTGGCGGCCCGCGCCCGCTCGGAGGCGGACTTTTTCGCACTCTTCAACCACTTTGCCGAAGACCGGCCCAACCCGGTGTTCCTGCCAAAGGGCGCGATCAACGAGGCTGAGCACACCGAAGCGATCAGACAGCTGAACCCTGATCTTCTGGCGGCATTTGGTTGCTCTCTCATCAAGGAACCGCTGATCGCCGCATTTCCACGGCGGTTCCTCAATGTTCATCTCGGCCTGTCGCCCTATTATCGCGGGTCCGGCACCAACTTCTTTCCTCTGGTCGACGGGAAGCCGGAATATGTCGGGGCAACCTTCATGTATCTGGACGCAGGCATCGATACCGGAGACATCATCCACCAGATCAGGGCACGGGTGTTTCCGGGCGACACGCCGCACCAGATCGGCAACCGCCTGATCGGCGACGTGGCGGTCGTCTACGCCCGCCTCCTTGAGCACTTCGGCGCGCTTGAACCGATGGATCAGCCGGACATGCCCGCCGATGCACGTCTGTGTCGGCGCGACGATTTCACCGAGGAGGCGACCACCCGGCTCTACACCCAGTTCGAGGATGGACTGGTCGAACGCTATCTCGCCGATGAAGCCGCGCTGTGCGCCGCCGTGCCCATCGTCACGCACCCAAAGCTCGCGGGCACGCTCCCATGAAGGCCGTAATGTATCACTACGTGCGGCCGGAACCGGACGACCTGCCCTACTTCCGCTATCTGCACGTTGAAGACTTCAAGAGCCAGCTCGACTGGCTGGACGAGACATACGGATTTGTGTCGCGGGGCGATTTCGAAAACGCGCTGATGACCCGCGAGCCCGTGCCCGGTGCCGTCCTGACGTTCGACGACGGCGTGCATGATCATTACCATCACGTCTTTCCCGAGTTGAAGCGCCGGGGGCTTTGGGGCGTCTTCTACGTACCGACGGGGATCTACCAGACGCGCACCCTGCTCGATGTGCACCGCATTCACCTGTTGATCGGACGTCACGGCGGCATGGAGGCGCTCGATGCCCTGCAGGCCGTTGTCGAGGACCACATGCTGGTCGACAAGGACAATGCGGCGTTCCGCTCCAACACCTACCGGTTTCAGGACAATGATGAAGCCACAAACGAGGTGAAGCGGGTTCTCAACTACTACATTTCCTACGAACACCGATGCAGCGTGCTGACCGAGGTGCTGGCAGCGCTCAACGGGCACCGCGGAAACGGATTCGACGGGTTTTATCTCAGCCTCGAACAGATGCAGGAAATGGCGGATGCGGGCATGGTGATCGGCAGCCACAGCGTCAGTCATCCGGTCTTCAGCAAGCTCGAGGTGGATGACCAGTGGCGTGAGATCGATCATTCCTTTTCGTTTCTGGAAGAGGTTCTCGCAGAACCGGTGCGCACGTTCTGCTATCCCTATGGCGGCTTCCACAATTTTACCGACGACACCCAACAGCTCCTGAAGAAACGCGGCTGCCGGTTCGCCTTCAATGTCGAGCCACGCGACATCGAGGCGCAGGATCTTGCCGACCACCCGATGGCGCTGCCCCGTTACGACTGCAACATGCTGCGGTTCGGGCGCGCCAGCATGGGCAGGGAGCGGCCGGTGGAGAGTGCGCCCTTGTGACCGTTGAGCGGTGGGGTCTTGTCAGGTATCAAGGAGACCCAGTGCCCGCAAGGAGCGGTGATCCGGTTGCCATAGGTTCATGTCCAAA
>JAJFHL010000074.1 GCA_021775615.1 Hyphomicrobiales bacterium | reverse complement strand
ATGCCGCGAACAAGCGCTTTCAGCGAGAACTGATCTACGTGTTCAAGCAGGCTGACGAAATCCAGGCTCAGCCTTCGGGGAAATTTTTAGAGTATGTGTGTGAACTGCCACCGCTTTAGGTCATGAACTCATAAATGGCACGCATTCTGTGCTGACGGATTTGCGTCGCGAGCAGGCACAAGGGTGCCGGAAACCTTCCGGTTTTCAAACCTTTGCAACGCCCGCGCGGCGCACATCCGACGCGCCCGCAGGGTTTGGCCAGGAGGGTTCGCCTGCAGGCAAACAATGCTCGATGAGGCACAAAGCCTGATCTTGCGCTTGTTTCCCAGCATTCGAACCCTCCTGACCAAACAGAATGTGCGCCATTTATGAGTCCATGACCTAGAGCGGGATCAGGAAAAGTGGATACCGGTTTTCCGTCCGATCCCGCTCTAAAATATGGGAGGCAATCACGGTTTATCGACTTAGGTGATTCAACCTAAGTCGATCGTGATCTGGTCGACTGCCGTTGCGCTGGAGGTATCGTTGGACCGGTATACGGCGTCTTCGATCTTGAGGTTCTCAAGATAGTCGCGCGCGCTGTTTTCAAGCCGCCCCTGTCCCGCGATGAAATCTGCCACGTGACGCTGCAGGGCGAATACACAATCACCGCCGAAACCACGGTCGTGCCAGTCGTAGCCGACCTCTTCGCGCTCGTTTGCACCGTGTGCTCTGTGAAAGATCCGGCCGTCTCCATCGAGCGTGAGCGTTCCCTTTTCTCCGTCCACCACCATTTCGCCCATCGTAAGGCGGCGGTTTTGTGCTGCATGGTCAGCCAACCGGTTGCCGTCGAACAGGCCGCGCGTGCCGGAGGCGAACTGAAACAGGATCAGTCCTGCATCTTCCCCGGCAATCGCCGGATTGAGGCGCACCAGGTCGGCATAGACCCGGGTCACTTCGCCGAACAGGAAGCGAAACACGTCGATCAGATGGATCGCGGTTTCGTGCACCAGAAACCGGTCCATGGTCTGGAAATAGGGCTGGCGGTCGAGATAGGCGCGCGGCCCCTGCCCGTCGCCCGGCCGCAACCGAAACGTAACCTGATAAATCTCGCCCAGGCTGCCGTCGTCGAGCATGGTCTTGATCTGCCGGTACCAGGGCTGGAACCGAAAATTCTCGTGTACCGCCAGCATGACGCCGGCCTGCTCACAGAGGTCGACCGCCCGTTCGGCCTCTTCGAGGCTCGTGCAGAATGGCTTCTGGCAGATCATCGGCACACCACGCATGGCGCCAAGAGCGATCATCTCCAGGTGAACGGCCGGCGGCACGGCGATATCGAACAGGTCGGGCTTGATCTGATCGAGCATTTCTTCGGCGTCGGCGAACACACCCGCCACATTATGGCGGTCAGCCATGGCTTGCGCGCGTTCAAGATCCAGATCGCTCAGGGCGACGAGATCCACGTCGTCCATGCGTGCCCAGGCATCGTACTGAAAGGCGCTGAAAAACCCGGCGCCGGCGCCGGCAACCCTTAGCTTGCTAGACATGGGCGTCTCCCTCCCGGTCCCGCTCTAAACATCATGGATGGATTTGCCAAGGCCACGGCGCTATCTTCGCCGCCCGAACCGTCCTTCCAGCCACTGTGGAACGCCAAACATGCCCCATTCCCATGCGGTGATTTTCGACATCGATGGCGTGCTCCTGCACCTGACGCGCCAGGAAGAGCAAAGGTTCTTCAACGCCTTCCGGGATGCCGCCGGCATCGCCGAGCATCATATCAACGCAGACTGGAACAGCTACAGGGTCCGCAATGACGTGGCAATAGCGGGCGAGCTTCTGGAACGGCATCTTGGCCGCACGCCGGCCGAGAGCGAAGTCTGGGCGGTGCTGGACCACTATGTCGACAGCATCGAGACCGGCCTTGCCCGTGGCGGCCTGGTAACCGAGGTGATCGATGGGGCCGAGGCCCTGCTCACCGATCTCGCGGCGGCCAACAAATTCCATCTGGGGCTCGCCACCGCCAACATCCGTGGCACGGCGGAGGCACGTCTCAAACATGCGGGCCTGTGGGGGCCGTTCGGGGCGTGCGGCTATGCGGAGTCCGGCGGCCCAAAGACCGAAATTCTGGGCGCGGCGGTGGCCGAACTGCGCGACGCGAACAGACAGCCGCTTGCCCCCGACCAGATCGTGTTTCTCGGCGACCAACTGGGTGACCTTGACGCGGCGCGCAATAACGGCGTGCATTTCATCGGGGTTTCGACGCAACCGGAACAACGCGATGTCCTGCGTGACAACGGGGTGGAGATCGTGGTGGCCAACCATGATGAAACTGCAGCGACGATTGGCCGTATCCTGGGCCTTTAGTGGGGAATCAGCCGAACAGGGCCCTCCAGAGGCCCCGCCAATGGATGCGGCGGCCGACATATGTTGCATATTTGGTGGACGCCCAGTTCTCGACGAACTGGTAGCGTTCCGCCTCACGCGCCTGCTCTTCGGTGTCGTAACGGAACATTTCCGTGCGCCCGTCGTTCCAGCGCACCTTCACACCATGATAGAAAATCTGGCCCATGCCCGGTTCCCCCGGCGATACGGTGTCACATCCACGTCGATACGTGCCGCTCCTGGATCGTATCGATGCGTGTCAGCTGCAGTATAGTCACCGGACCGCGGCGAGGTCGTTTCGTTTTCTCCGCTCGCCCGAGGCTTCAAGCCGCTGCTGCCCCCGGGTGGAGACCCGCCAGAACACCCGGCATGTCTGATGTGATGCGGCGCCCCTGTGATCGGCCCATATCTCGTAGACGCGCCCGTTGCCATGCTGCCGTCGCAGAAAGTACCGGTTGCCGCCGCCGATAAAGTAGCGGCCTGGTTGCTCGCCAGACCAGTCGATATGGGCAAACGCCTCTTCTGCACGGTGTCGCACCGCCGCCATGCATTGCGACCGGTCCGCGACGCCAACAGGATAGGCCGCCACTTCAACGGCGTCGACGCGGTCCGCGGCACCATCAACGAATGCCATCACGTGATGGTCTCCGCCGTCCACCTCGACATCGCCATAAGCGGCGAGTTCCCTGAAACATGTCCAACCGTAAAAGCCGGCACCGTCAAATGCATCGAGCGCACCGCGGCGGCTTTGTCCGATTTGCAGCCCGGAGACATCGTCCACCGCACCATCCGGCCGCAAAAATGTGCCGAGCGCCAATGCGCCTGCGGACAGGCCGAACAGCAACACGATTGCGACCATCCTGACCTTCACCGTACAGCTCCGAATCAATTTTCTCCGGCAAAGTATAAGAGACAAGTCCGCTTACGCCGCAAGGCCATGAACGACTTCACGATGCGCCCGATTGTCCGAAATTTCTTTTACGCCGTCATGTCTTGTGCGCCGTCATGCCACATATTCCTGAGCGGGGATGGTGGCACATTGCGGCGATGACCCGGCCGACCCAAATCGCCACGCTTCTGCTTCGAACCGCTCTTGCCATGCTTCTGCTCGTGCAGGCGGCACACGCCGGGGCGACGGCGCTGCGCATGGAACTGATCCGGACCGGCGGCGGTGAAGGTTTCATCGTCATCTGCTCACCGAGCGGCCCGAAAACCGTTGCGCTGTCAGATGTCTTACCACTGACACCTGAAAGCAACTTTGAATGTGAGTGTCCATCCGCGACGCAGTGCGGCAGTTCTGCCCTGGCGGGTCCGGGGCCTGCCGCCGAACTTGATGGCCGCGCATTGTGGCCAACGAACATCGAAGGATACGAAAACGCATCCGGCGCGATCTGCGCACGTGTTTCGATGCATCCCGGTAGCCCGAGAGCACCTCCGGCCCATTCCCTCTGAGAGCACCCATTTGCCTTTTGCGGCCATGACGGATGCGTTCCGCGCGGCCCTACAGACGGAGTGAAAACATGCGAATTCTAAGTCAAATCGTGCTGGCGCTCGCCCTGACAGCAGGTTCCATCTACGCCTACGCCAGTGACTACAAAGTGGGCTCGGTCATGGCCAAACATGCCTGGGCCCGTGTCACGATTGCCGACCGGCCGGCCGCCGGCTATATGAGCGTCCACAATATGGGCGGCGATGCCGACCGGCTGGTCTCGGCCAGTTCACCGATGGCCGAGCGCGTCGAACTTCATACCCATATCATGCAAGACAACATCATGAAGATGCGGCGTGTCGATGCCTTCGATGTGCCGGCCGGCGGCACAACCGAACTGGCGCCCGGCGGAAACCATCTGATGATCTTCGGCCTCAAGCACCTGCCCAAGCCGGGTGACATGATCCCTCTCACCGTGGTCTTCGAGAAGGCCGGCAGCGTCGACATGCAGCTGGAAGTCAGAAAGGCCGGCCACAAGATGAAAGACGACGATCATTCCGGCCATTCCGAGGACGGCGACGACACCAAACACGACTCTCACTCTGAATAGCCGGTGCATGATCGCTGCAACACGACCCGCGGGGGTCGGGTAGCCGGCCCCCGCCAAAGCTGTCAGTTCAGAGTAAGATGAACCGGATTAGAACTCCCGAAAGCGGTATCCGAGTCCGTAGAGCGTCTCGATTGCGTCAAAGTCGTCGTCAACCGTCTCGAACTTCGCTCTCAGCCGGTTGACGTGGCCGTCGATGGTGCGGTCGTCAACATAGACCTGCTCATCATAGGCCGCGTCCATTATGGCGCCGCGGTCCTTGACGACGCCGGGGCGGCGGGCGAGCGCCTGCAGGATCCGCAGTTCCGTGACCGTCAACGTCAGACGACTGCCTTTCCAGACAAAGGAATAGCGCTCGGGATCGACGAGCAGGTCGCCATATTTGATGATACCGGCCTCGTTGTCGTTCATGGCGCTGTGCCGGCTTATCTCAATGCGCCGCAACACAACCCGCAAACGCTCCAACAGAAGGTGCTGGGAAAACGGCTTTCGGATGAAGTCGTCCGCGCCCATTCTCAGCGCCAGCACTTCATCGGTCTCGTGGGTTTTTGACGACAGGAATATAACCGGCACACTGGACTTCTCGCGCAAACGGCGCAGCAACTCCAGGCCGTTCATGCGTGGCATCGTAATATCGACAATCGCCGCGTCAGGAGCTGTTTCCCACAGACCATGCAACGCCGAAACACCATCTGTGTAGGTTTGCGTTGAGTATCCTTCAGCATCCAGCGCCATACTCACCGAACTCAGGATGTTTTGGTCGTCATCTACGAGTGCTATTGTGGACATCGGTTCCCCCCGGAACGATACAGTGCGAGGCAAGCAGCAAGTACTCTTTGCTTAGTAATTTGTTTGAGTCGTTGCAACAGCAATTCGCAAGACAGTGCTTCGCCCTATACCCGGCGGCCTCTCACCTTTTATTTGTGGCTGGTTAAGAACGGGCCCAGGACATGCCGCAGCACACGCACGCATGTGCCGCGGCTGCCCGAGAAAGCGCGTTTCAACTGGATACGAGCTACAGATCGATGCTCATGTGCGGGCGTCCGTCGGAGGTTTTCTCCACGGTTGTGCCGGTGCCGTCGATGACACAGGAAACCCGCTGGCGATACGCCGACCACCGCTCGAAGGTGACGACGTCAACCGGCTCATCAAACTTGCACGTCACGCGAAACCTGCCCGGGTGAGACAGGTTTTGGACACCGATGACCTGGCCGTCAAATCTTTGGCCGAGATAGCAGCCGCTGACGCGCTGGCCGGGCACTACGGGACTTGACCGCGGACGGTTGCCGATCGCCGCATGCAGCGTGTTCCAGTCTTTGAAGCCATGCATGTGCGCCACCAGTTCCAGAGACCGGCTATGGCCGACCGTGGCGCCGTCGTCGGCGAGTTTGGCGCGCAGACGCTTGGCCTGCGCTTTGGCGGCATCGATGGTTGGGAGACAAGACAATCCATTCATCACAAACCTCATTCAGCGTTTGGATGCGGAAACAGACGGGGCTCGCATTACCATCAAACCGCACTGCTGAAGTCGGTGGATGGGATCGAAAGAAGGACTTCACCATGGACGAACCGGCGAGCGGCAGGGGCCTTCACCCGTGCAGGTACATAAGAGCCGCCCGCCGACTTGTCAATCAACCGAGATATCCGCCATGGGCAGCGGCCGCGCACCGACCCGCCCGGTGAACCTGCCGGACCAACCGATTGCCGGTTAAGCGGTGGCGGCAAGTGCTTGCCTGTGGCGGGATAAAGGCCCATCTTGACGCCATGTCCGCTCCTTTTGATACGGAGGACGGCGCGGTTTCGGAGAAGCCGGAATTTGCGCGCGATCCGGTCTGCGGTATGACCGTCGACCCTGCCAGTGCCGGCCATGAGCATGATCATGACGGCGCCACCTATTTCTTTTGCAGCCCGCAATGCAAAGAGAAGTTTGCCGCCGCGCCGGACGACTATCTGGAGGAAGACTGCGTGGTTTGCGGCAAGCAGGTGCAACGGGCCGCAACCCGCCACATGGTCAAGTTCGACGGGCGTCGTTTCTTTCTGTTTTCGCACGATTGCGAAGATGCATTCGAGGCGTCGCCGGAGGCTTTTGCAGCGAAGCGCGCGCCGCCCGAGCCAGCGGCACCGGGCACTTTGTACACCTGCCCGATGGATCCCGAGATCATTCGAGAGGAGCCAGGCGACTGCCCCATCTGCGGCATGGCGCTGGAGCCCCTGGGCGTGCCCGCGCCTCTGGACGCACCCAACCCGGAGCTTACATCCATGTGGCGGCGGTTCGTGGTCGGCGCGGTCTTGACCCTGCCCCTGCTGGTGCTGGAAATGGGTGCGCATCTGGGCCTGCCGATCGGGCGCGTGGTGCCACCTCACCTGTCGGTGTGGATTCAATTCGCCCTGGCAAGCCCAGTGGTGTTGTGGTGCGGCTGGCCGTTTTTGCAGCGTGGCTGGTCGTCGTTCAGGACCCGCAATCTCAACATGTTCACGCTGATCGCGCTGGGCACCGGCGCGGCATTTCTCTACAGCGCCGTGGCGACCGTTGTTCCAGGTCTCTTCCCGGCGGCTTTCAGGGCTGCCGGCGGTATCGTTCCGGTCTACTTTGAGGCCGCCGCGGTGATCATCGTCCTGGTGCTGCTGGGCCAGGTGCTGGAACTCAAGGCCCGCGAGCGCACCGGCGATGCCATACGCGCCCTGATGGAACTGGCGCCCGCGACGGCGCGTATCCTGCGCGAGGGCGGAAGCGAAGACGACATTCCGCTCGAGGACGTGCAAACCGGCGATCGGCTTCGTGTCCGCCCGGGCGAGAAGGTCCCGGTGGACGGCGTTGTGATCGACGGTCACTCCAGCATTGACGAAGCGATGCTGACCGGTGAGGCGATGCCGGTCGACAAGTCGCCGGGTGACATAGTTACCGGCGCGACGCTGAACGGTACCGGGTCGTTGATTATCAAGGCCACACATGTGGGCGCCGATACGATCTTGTCGCAGATCGTCGCCATGGTGGCTCTGGCGCAAAGGAGCCGCGCACCGGTCCAGAAACTCGCGGACACCGTTTCGGGGTACTTCGTGCCCGCGGTGATCGCCGTCGCAGTCGTCACCTTCGTGGTTTGGTCAATTTGGGGCCCCTCGCCCGCCATGGTCTACGGACTGGTGGCGGCGGTGTCGGTTCTGATCATCGCCTGCCCATGCGCACTGGGGCTCGCCACGCCGATGTCGATCATGGTCGCCACCGGCCGCGGGGCGCAGTCGGGCGTACTGATCCGCGACGCGGAGACGCTGGAGCGGCTGGCCTCGGTCGATACCATCGTTCTTGACAAGACCGGAACGCTGACCGAAGGCAAACCCGCCGTCACCGCCATCAAGCCCGGCGACATGTACGGCCGCGACGAGGTGTTGCAGATGGCGGCAAGCGTCGAGCGCGCAAGCGAACATCCGCTGGCCGCGGCCATCCTGGCGGCTGCCGAGGAGCGGAAACTCACGGTCAACTATCCAATCGGATTTGAGAGCATCACCGGAAAGGGCGTCACCGCAAACGTCATCGGGACCCAAATTGCGCTTGGAAATGCGGCACTGATGAGCCAGGTCGGCCGCGACCCGTCGATCTGGCAGGCGACTGCCGATGCGCGCCGGGCGCGCGGAGAGACCGTGCTGTTCGTCGCCGACGAGCGCGATATTGCCGGGCTCATTGCGATCTCCGACCCGATCAAGGAGGGTGCCCGCGAAGCCCTTGATGCGCTGCGCCGCGCCGGCATAAAAATCGTCATGCTGACGGGAGACACCGAACGCACGGCACAGGCCATCGCACGCGAACTTGGCATATCAGAAGTCCGGGCGGACATTTTGCCCGACCAGAAGGCGGAGATTATCCGCGAACTGCAGGCCGGCGGTTCGCGGGTCGCCATGGCCGGCGACGGCGTCAACGATGCGCCGGCGCTGGCGCAGGCCGATGTCGGCATCGCCATGGGCACCGGCGCCGATGTGGCGATAGAGAGCGCCGGCGTCACCCTGGTCAAGGGCAACCTGCACGGACTGGTGCGTGCGCATCGCCTGTCCAGAGCAACCATGCGGAACATCCGGCAGAACCTGTTTTTTGCGTTCGTCTACAACGCCATCGGCGTGCCGATTGCGGCAGGCGTGCTCTACCCGGTGTTCGGCCTGCTGCTCAGCCCGATGATCGGGGCGGCCGCCATGAGCCTGTCGTCGGTGTCGGTGATCTCCAATGCGCTGAGGCTGCGCCGCATCAGACTCTGATTCCCATCAGCGCTTGCGATAGACCACCAGCATGACGCCGCCCTCGTCGGAACCGCCGCCATGTACGGAACCGGCTTCGCGGCACACATAGTCGCCGGCGACGAGGAGGTGGTCATCGTCCCAGAACGAGCCTTCGAGAATGTAGACCTCTTCGAACTCCTCATGGGCATGCGGCGGCGAATAGGCGCCCGGATCGACCTTGATGAGCATGGTCCGCTCGTTCCGCGCGGCGTCCTCGTAGAGCGGCTTGACCCAGAAGCCGTCAGACCCCGAGGGCTGCCATTCGGTCCGGGCTCCGGCCAGATACCGAGACGCGAGGCCCGCGCCCTCGATCGCAAGCGTGCTGTCTACGCGCCGCGCGGTCTTTCCTGTCTCACTCATGTCGGTTCATCCGCGCATCGTTTTTTGAAATTCCAGTCTCCGTGATCCGTCCCGAACGGACGACCCGTCGCCGGGCCAAAGCGATTCCATATGAACGTGAAATGCTCTAGCGGCTGAACAGCAGTTCGGGCAGCCACAACGCCGTTGCCGGCACGAATGTCGTGATCATCAAAGTCGGCAACCAGGCGAAGAAAATCATGATCAACGTTGGCTTGATCATCTTGTTGACCGGTGTGTTCGTCACTCTTGCCCCCAGATACAGGAGCGGCGCCGTCGGGGGCGTGATGTTGGCCATGCCCAGATTGACCCCCAGGACGGCGGCGAAATGGATCGGATCCATTCCCACG
>JAJFHL010000073.1 GCA_021775615.1 Hyphomicrobiales bacterium | reverse complement strand
CGGCCCGCCACATCCATTTCACGGCCATCAGCCGCGAGACCGGGCTCAATGGCGACGATCGTGCCGTCATCGACGCCGATATCGACCGGATCACCGCCATTGGCGCCGGCAATTCGCGCGTTGCGCAAAATCAGGTCCATGGTTTCCTCCATTCCCGCCGGCCGGGCCGGCTGCTTCGAACACTTCGGTCCGGTTACTCAAACTCACCCAGATAGGCCCGCTCCAGTGCCGGGTCCTCACGGATTTCGCTGGCCGGCCCCTCATGCACCACGCGCCCGGACTCAAGAATGTACCCCCGGTCCGCGACCGCCAGCGCCAGGCCCGCCATCTGATCTACCAGCAGGATGGTGATCCCTTCATCACGCAGTTGAGCCAGCACCTCGAACAACTCGTTGATCAGTTGCGGCGCAAGCCCGAGAGACGGCTCGTCAAGCATCAGGACCTTCGGCTTGGCCACCAGTCCGCGGGCAATGGCGAGCATCTGCTGTTCACCGCCCGAGAGAAGTCCTGCCCGGCTGGTGGCGCGGGCGCGGAGTTTCGGGAAGCGGTTCAGCATCTCCTCCACTTCCGTGTCCGCATCGAAGTCGCTGCGGGCATAGGCGCCGAGCCGGATATTGTCGACGACGCTGAGTTCGGGGAACACCTGACGCCCTTCCGGCACCAGGATCAGGCCGGCGCCGGCAATGCGGCTGGTCGCGAATGACGTGACGTCGCGGCCGAGGAACATCACGCTGCCCCGGTCCGGTGAATGCAGTCCGGTCAGGGTGCGCATCAGGGTCGACTTGCCGGCGCCGTTGGCACCCAGGACCGCCACCATTTCACCGTCGCGCACCGACAGTTCAATGCCTTCCAGGACCGGGGCCGCGCCATAGCTCGCCGTCAGGCCCTTGACATCCAGCATGCTGTCCTCACCAGCTTTCCAGCCCGGGGAACGACCGCGCCCGGCGACATCGGACTCGCCCAGATAGGCCTTGCGCACATCCGCATTCACCCGCACCTGGGCCGGCGGGCCATCGGCAATCCGGCGTCCCGCATCGAGCACATAAATATGGTCGGAGATGCCCATCACCAGGCTCATGTCATGCTCGATGATGACGACGGTGATGCCGGTCTCGGCGATCTGCCGCAACAGGCCGCCGAGTTTTTCGGTGTCGCGTGGACTGAGGCCGGCCGCCGGCTCATCGAGCAAAAGCACCTGCGGCCTGATGGCCAGCGCCCGGGCGATTTCAACCAGCCTTCTGTCGACATGCGGCAGGGCACCGGCGTTCTGCTCGACCGATCCCGAATACCCGACGAATTCGAGCAGGGCTTCGGCTATGCGCCGTTCTTCCGCACGGTCCGCATGACGGCCGAAAAGCGCCGAGACGACCGAGCCGAGGCGCCCGCGCTGCATGGCGATCTCCAGATTCTCGATCACCGGCACGCCTTCAAACAGCTGCGTCGTCTGATAGGTGCGCGCGATGCCCGCCCTGGCGATCACGTGCGACGACAGCCCCGCCACGTCCCGCGTCCCGATACGCACCGATCCGCTGTCGGGCCGGTAGAAACCACCGATCAGATTGAGCACCGTCGTCTTGCCCGCGCCATTGGGGCCGATGATGCTGGTGACCTGACCGGGCTGCGCGGTGAAGGCGACGTCCTCGACCGCACTGACGCCGCCGAAGGAAATACTCAAATCGTCGACCTCGAGCGCTTGCCCTTCGGCACCGCCGGACAGGAACCCGGCGACGTCAAAACCATTGCCACGGGCGGCCCGCGCATCGGCTTTGTGGAGCCGGCGAGCAATCTCGCCGACGATGCCGCGCGGCGCAACCAGCAAGACGCCCAGCAGGAGCACACCCATGAACAACACCCGGTACTCCGCAAGGGCGGACAGGAACTCGGGCAGCAAAATCACGACCAGCGCACCGACCACCGGGCCCAGCACCGTCCCCGCCCCGCCGATGATCACAACCAGCAGGAACAGGATCGACTGCAGGAACGGAAACGACTCCGGACTGATGAAGTTGGTCATCGAGGCAAATATGGCGCCCGCCATGCCGGCAATCACCGAGGACAGGGTGAACGCCATGGTGCGCACGGTGACCGGATTGAGACCGAGCGACTGGCTGGCGATTTCGGAGTCGCGCACCGCCCGCATGGCCCGCCCCCAGTTGCTGCTCGCCAGCCGCACGAACAGAAACACCGCAACAACCGTCAGGCCAGTCGTCAGCAGCGCCACCTCGCGCTCGGCGAACTCAAAGCCCATGAAACTCGGCACCGGGATGAACATGATGCCGTTCCAGCCGCCGGTCAGGCCCTTCCATTCGGCCGCCCCCTGCTCGACGACAAATCCGAAGGCGATGGTGATCATCGCCAGATAAGGGCCTCGCACCCGCAGCGCCGGGATGGCAAGCAGGGTCCCCGCAATGCCGGCCAGCACGCCGGCGATAGGCAATGCGATCCAGAAACTCCAGCCCAGCGACGTGGTCAGCAGCGCGCCGGTATAGGCGCCGATAGCATAGAGACCGACATGGCCGAGCGAGATCTGCCCGCTCAGCCCGAGCAGCACATTGAGCCCGACGCCCACCATGGCAGTGAGCCCGACCAGGGCGATTATGTAGAGCTCATAGCCGTCGGCCACGAAGATCGCCGCAACCGTGGCGGCAAGACAGATGGCAAGGCCGGTATAGGTGGCGGTCTTCATACCTTCTTGACCCCCGCTGTCCCGAACAGGCCGTGGGGTTTGACCGCCAGCGCAACAATGATCAGACCGAAGGTGACGATCTGTGTGTAGGTCGACCCCAGAAGGGCGGTAATCAGTGCCTCGACGATGCCATAGACGAGGCCCGCCACCATGACGCCCCAGGCATTGGTAATGCCGCCCAGGATGGCGACCGCAAAGGCCTTGATGCCGAACAGGGTGCCCATGGTCGATGAAATGATGAACAGCGGCGCGATCAGGATCCCGGCGATGCCGGCGAACAGACCGGACAGGGCGAAGGTGATGACGATCGCGGCCGTCACATTGATGCCCATCAGCCGGGCCGCCTCCGGGTTCTGAACCACCGCCAGCAACGCCTTGCCGTATTTGGTGCGATAGGAGAACAGGTGCAGCGCGACCGCTATCGACAGGCCAACGACGGGGATCACCACCTGCAGCATCTGGATTCTGAGTTCGGCGATGTAAAAGCCCTCGGTCGTCAGCAGCGACGGCGGCATCCCGCGCGGATCCTTGCCGAAGGTGAACAACACGACATTTTCAAGAATGATGCCGATCGCCACCGTCGCCATGAGCCATGCATCGGAACCGCGCTTGACGAAGGGCCGCACGCCGACCCGTTCGACCAGAACGCCCCACACGGCGCACAGAACGAGGGACATCAAAACCGCCGGCCACACCGGCCACCCCAGAGTGACTGAGAATGTGAATGCCAGAACCGCACCCAGCATCATGGCGCTGCCCTGGGCGAAGTTGACCGTGTTGGAGACCGCGTAGGTCACGTAGAAGCCGAGGGCCAGCAGGCCGTACATGCTGCCGAGACCGAACCCGGTGATGATGGCGGAATAAATCAGCATATGTGCGATCTCAGGTGAGCGGCCGCAAAAGCGCAATCAGGCACCAACAGGCGATCTACGCCTAAGCAGGAAGCCATCGGCGGCCCGGGCCGGATTGGACCCGGACCGCCGCATGCGCAGGGAGTTATTCCACCGGTGTGATCGTCTTGTCGACGAAGCGCACCATGATGTAGTCGTTCTCGTTCAAGCCGTCATGATTGTCGGCGGTGAAGGGCGGATCATATGTTTTGATCAGACCTTCATGCTTGCCGAGGTTTTCCAGCGCCTCGCGGATCGCATCGCCATCGGTGCTGCCGGCCTTGTCGATTGCCTTGGCCATCAGATGCATTGCGTCATAGGCGTTGGCGGTTCCGACCGGCGAGAAAATGTCTTCGGGGCCGTTGATTGAGTCGAACTTCGCAATGAGCGCCGAGAGCACTCTCTTGCCGATCGCACTCTGCTCGCCGAAGAAGCTGTAGGTTTGAATGAAGTGCGCGTCGCCCGCCGTGGGTCCGGCAAGCTCAGGAAAACGTCCGCCCGAAATGCCCCAGTGCGAAACCACAGGAACGTCCCAGCCCATGCGCTCGCGGGACTTCATCATCTGGGCGCCCGGAGGTGCATTGGTCACCAGGACAAGAGCCTCGGCGCCGTTCTGCTTGTGCCGTGTCAGCTGCGACACCATGTCGACGTCGCCGTTCTCGAAGGTTTCGACCCCGACAATTTCAACATCATCATTCTCGGCATCCGCCGCCTTCAATCCCTTCTCGTTTGACTCGCCCCAGGGATTGTTGATCAGCATGAGCCCGATCTTTTTCGAGCCGAATGTCTTGTGTGCATATTGCAGGAGCTTGATGTCGACAATGGCGTCGACCGCGGACACGCGGAACACATAATTGGGATTGGCGCCATTGCGCGTGATCGGCGTGGCTGCCGCCCAACTGCCCATGAACGGCACCTTGGACTTGTTGGCGAGCGGCACGATGGCCAGCGATACCGGTGAATCGATACCGCCGAAAAATGCCGCAACCTTCTCCTTGAAGATAAGCTCGCGGGCCGCGATGACGCCCTTCGGCGGGCTTGACTCATCGTCTCGGCGGATCAATTCGATCATTCGGCCGCCGAGGACGCCGCCGCCGGCATTGATCTCGTCGATCGCAATGGTCAGCCCGCGGGTGATCGCTTCGCCCGATTGCGCCGACGGTCCCGAAAGCGCCGCGACAAGCCCGAGCTTGACCGTTTCCGCGGCGCCCGCCGCACCGATTGCGACCGTGGAAACAATCGCACCCGCAATCGCACCAACCGCCGATTTCAAGAGATTTCGTCGTACAGACCTAAAGACACCCATGTCGTTCCTCCCTGGAATCATATGGCTTACGGGCTGCTGACCAGCACAGTTTACCGCTGCATCGCGGTTGACGTTTTCTCGTTAGAATCCCACTGCATCCAGCCCGCCCGTTCTTCTTCCGATCATTTCGCCGTGCCCCCTCGAACCGCGAATTGCACTGCCTTTCGATCACCGAAACGATAAGTAAAAAATTACTTACTTATGATGGCATGAGTCAAGAGCTATTGATATGCTGGCCCAACTTCCATGTGCCGGAGCAGGCGCGACCGTGCAAAATGAGACCGCAAAACAGGTAGAACAGCGACGTGCTTGAGAAGACCCAACCGCGGAATCCGCCCAAAACTGATACGGCAGAGAGCGCCGCACCGCGGAAACGCGATGCCGCGGCAACCCGCGCCCGCATTCTGGATGCGGCGACGCAGGAGTTCTGCGCCAAAGGCTACGACGGCGCGCGGATGGAGCAGATCGTCGCCCTTGCCGACTGCAACATCCGGATGGCGTATCACTATTTCGGCCGCAAGGAGGATCTCTACCTCGCGGTTCTCGAACGCGCCTATGAACAGGTCAGAAGCCGCGAAGTCGAACTTGAGCTCAAGCACCTCGAACCTGTCGCCGGCATGAAGACCCTGATCGAATTCACCTTCGATCACATCGCCAACCATCCGGAATTCGTCGGCCTGATGACGACGGAGAACATGCTGAAGGGCCGATTCCTGGAGAAGTCCGAACAGGTCCCCCAGGCCACGGTGCCGCTTGTCGAGGCGATCCGGGATCTCTTGCTGCGTGGCGAAGGCGCCGGCGTGTTTCGCTCGAATGTAGACCCGGTCCAGCTCTACATCACCATCTTGTCGGTGAGCTATGTTCACATCTCCAATCGCTATACGCTCTCGATCATCTTCCAGAAAGACCTCCACGACAAAGCCTGGCTGGACAGGCGCAAGCAGCACGCCTGCGATGTCGTTCTCGGATTTCTTCAGTCGTGAAACCGGTTACACCGGCGCATCCGTTTTCGTGCCCTGCAGCAGGAAGGTCACCGACATGACCATGACGATCCCGACCACGACGCTGAGCGATGGCCATTGCCCGAACAGCACTGCGGCGAATATGGCGACGACCGCGGGCGTGAGATAGGTGTAGGACATAACCTTGAACGCCGGCAGTGACAGGCTGCCCAGGGTCGACAGAAAAAAGGTGATCGCCGTCGAGAAGACCGCGAGATAGGCAATCCCCAGCCAGACCTGCACCTCCACCGCACGAAGGTCCGCCTCCAGAAGTGCGGGAACGGCATAGACGCCCAGCAAGGCGGCCCCCATGACCAGGTTCCAGAACGCGAACACGGGCGGCGGCTCGCCGCGGTGCAGGCGCTTGATCATCGGCGCGTAAAGGCTGAACGCCAGCGCCCCGCCCATGAAGATCAGCTCGCCGCGTCCGAGCGAGAGCGAAAGCAGCCTGTCCAGGCTGCCGTCAAACACGATCCATATCGCTCCGGCGGCACCGAACAGAAGACAGGCCAGATGCAAGGATCGAACCCGTTGCCCGTTGATCGCAAAGCCGAATCCCGATGAAAGCAAAGGCACCAGCGTGAACAATGCACCGGTGCTGAGCGCCGAGGTCCATCGCAGGGCCTCGAACATGGCAACGAAGAAAATCGCCATAAGCGCGCCGATCACACCGCTGCGCATGATGAGAGACCAGTCGGGGCGCGCAAGTTCTCCCCGAAGCCCGAGGACCAGCCCAAACACCAAGGCGGCCAGAACGAACCGGATAAACGTCAATGCGGCAGGGTCGAGAGCCCCGGTGATGGCCTCCCCGACCGGAAAACTGGTACCGATCAATACCGCATAGACCAGCATCGAGAGATGCGCCAAACGCGAACGCGGCCGCGAAACGCCGGAACTGCAGGGATCTTGCACCGTGGACATACCGCGCGACAATACCATGTTGGCGGGGCCCGCCAGGTTAACCGTGCATGAGCAGCTGTGGTGGGCCCGGCAGGACTCGAACCTGCAACCAGACCGTTATGAGCGGCCGGCTCTAACCAGTTGAGCTACGGGCCCCCAGGGAAGCGCAAACGGAGGCAAGTGGTGCGGCGCCCCTATAGCAGACTTTGCCGCCGCGCCAAAGCCCCTCGCCGCACACCACGCCAAGGCCGCCGAAAGGGCGCCGTCGCCCGCCTGTGATCTAGATCACAGCCATTGCCGGGGAACCTGCTATGGTCTCAGTCAACCAGCTTTGCAACCGTCCCACTGCCGCCGCAATTGATCAACACTCTTCGCCGCGCTTGGCCCTTGATGGAAGGACGACCGCCATGAGGATCTCCAGAACCACAATCGCATTCGGACTGATTCTTGTTGCCCTGCTTGCGCTCGCCGCCGGCTCCGCCATTGCCGCGGACGCGGCGCGGCGCACCATAACGGTGACGGGCACCGGCATCGTTCTCGCAACGCCCGACAAGGCGGTGGTCACCCTCGGCGTCGAGACCGAGGCCAAGACCGCGGGCGACGCGCTTGCCCACAACAATGAATCGATGCACGCGGTGACGCAGGTCCTCTCCGATGCCGGGCTCGCCTCTCAGGACATCCAGACCTCGACCTTCTCGATCTCGCCGCAGATTGTCTATCCCTCGAAGAGCCGCGACGAACCGCCAAGGATCACCGGCTACAAGGTGACAAACCAGGTGCACGCCACAGTGCGCGACCTGAATGAGATCGGTGCGCTGCTGGACAAGGTGGTCGCGGCCGGCGCCAACCGCGTCAACGACATTTCATTTGCGGTTTCCGAACCCCAGCCGTTGCTCGACGAGGCGCGCCGTCTGGCGACCCGCGATGCCATCCGCAAGGCCAGGCTGTTCGCCGAAGAGGCCGGCGTTTCGCTTGGCGCCATAACATCCCTGGTCGAAGTCAGCGCCGGCCACACACCGCAATATCAGCGCACCAACATCGCCGCCGCCGAGGCTGCCGTACCGATCTCGGCCGGACAGCAGACCCTGCAGATGCAGGTCACTGTCATCTGGGCGCTTTCCGACTGAAACATTTCCATTGCCGCAACAGCCGTCATGACGGCAGGTCCTGCTCCGTTTCATTTTGAAAGCCGACGGGCCCGTGCTCGCGTCGCGATGGCTGTGGAGCGCCTCTGGTACGCCCACGGCCGGGTCACATACGCAGAAGAGCAGATCCTGCCGAACGGCCGCGCGGTCCTCATCGTCAATCTCGGCGATCCTTTCGAAGTGACGTGCCGAGGCGCCGTGCCGGAGCGCCTCTCCGCCGCCTGGATCTGCGGCCCACAGACGCGCTATCTCGTGAACCGGCCTCTGGGCCGCACCCATGTGATCGGCGCCACGTTGCGTCCGCTCGGCGCGGCCGCGCTGTTCGCATGTCCCGCATCCTCTCTCACGGACCGTGTCACTGCGCTCGACGATATCTGGGGCGCACAGGCCTCGACCCTGCGGCAGCAGCTGTACGCCGCCAATTCGGTCGGCGACAGGCTTGATCTGTTCGAGGCGCACCTGGCACGGCTTCTTGCCGACGCATCGCCGCAGGACGGCATGTGCGGCTATGCGGTGCGGCGATTGTTCGGCCCCTCGCCCGTTCGGGTCCACGATCTGTGCGCCGAACTCGGCGTCAGCCGCAAGCATCTCGGCCAGCGGATGCGCACGCAGAGCGGGCTGACGCCATCGACCATCGCCAGGGTTTCGCGCTTCAACCGTTTCCTAGATGCCCTGTGGGCCACGCCGGACCCCGATTTCGCCCGCACTGCCGACCTGTGCGGCTATTATGATCAGCCGCATATGAACCGGGATTTCCTCGATCTCTCCGGTGTTTCTCCGACCCATTACATGCGCCGTCACAAGATGGAATTCGAGGCCGAGGCCGGCATTGCGGAGAACCGTCTGTTTGTGCCCGGCGCCTAAACCGCTCGGCGCCCAGGTAACATTCTTACAAGACGGCCGGCGGCGGAGTTGCTAGGTCTTGTGCGTGAACAGGCCGCCGACCAGGGAGCAGGCTCATGGCAAAAGGCTTCACTGCCCAGCAGTTCATCGACGCGCCGCCCGACAAGGTCTGGGCGGCGGCGACAAACGCCCAGCGCATGCACGAATGGATGCCCGGCGTCATGTCGGTCGCCGAAAGCGACACCACCGCGATGCACGAAGGCAAGCGGTTCACTGTCATGCTGGAGACCCGGGGACGCGGCTCGGAGCGCGAGATGACCCTGTCGCAATGGGAACCACCCTACAGATTCGCCCTTGCATCCAAGGAAGGCAGTGTCAGCGCGGTGTATGCTTATGAAGTCGCGCCCAGCGGGGACGGCACCCAGCTCACGCTTAATGCCAGCTGTTCGGCCGGCAGCTTCTTCATGAAGCTCTTGCACCCTCTCATCGTGCACATGATGGCGAAACATGACAGGCCGCAGGTCGAGCTTCTCAAGCAGATGGTCGAGGCTTAGGTCCTTACCTGGTCATACGGGTTCGGTTGACCGCATCGATCAAGCCTTGGCGGCAAACACGGTCTGTTTTTCTGACACGCCCTTGAGTTCATAGGCACCGAGATCCCGGAAACCGGTTTCTCCGTACTCCTGCACGAAGGCCATCGACACGAGCAGTTTCTCGTCCAGCGAGCCGCACAAGTCGGCGATGCGGCTGGCGATATTGACATCGCGGCCGATGACCGTGAAGTCGAGGCGCTGGCCGGAGCCCACATTGCCGTAGGCGGCCTCGCCCAGATGCAGCCCGATCCCCACATCAAACGAAATTGCGCCATCGCCCGCTCCGTTGGCCTCGCCGACGGCGCGCAACGACGCCCGTGCGGCTTCGAGCGACCGGGCGCAGGTCGGTTCTTCTCCCGCGCCCTCGCGAAACACCGCCAGAACGCCGTCGCCAATGAACTTCAGAACTTCTCCGCCATGCGCCTCCACATGCGGCACGATGCAATCGTAGTACCTGTTGAGGAGGCCGGTGACCTCTTCGGCGCTGAGATCCATCGACAGCGAGGTGAAGCCGCGCATGTCGGCAAAGAGAATGGCCGAGTCGATATGGGTGACCTCGCCGCGGTGGACGTCGCCGGCCAGAATGCGCTGGCGCGGCTCATCGCCGACATAGATCCGCACCACCTCGTTGAGGATGCGGTGCAGCGCAAGAATCTCCATCAGGGAGCCCAGCGCCGGCATGATCGTGCCGAGCAGCGCAAGATCCTCATCGGTGAAACCCACTGCGTGCTTGGTCGCGAAGCTGAAGGCGTTCTCCATCCCGTTGATGAACTTCACCGGCACGCAGACATAATGCTGGATGCCGTCGGCCTTCAGATCGGGAACGACGGCGAAGGCGTCATCGGGCGTGTCGGGCAGCCAAAGGCTCACCCACTCCCCGGTCTCGTGGGCGCGTCTGAAGGGGCTTGCGGCGAGAACCTTTTCGGCATCGCGGCTGTAGTCCAACGTCAACACCCGTGCGCCCGTGTCCCGGTCCCACACCCGGGCGACGCCCAGGGTTTCAGAGTTCAGCACCTGGATCGCGGAGGTCGCGCGGTCGACCGGAAACCCCGCTTCGAGAAGACGCTCGCACAGTCCGGTGAGGATGTCGTTGGGATCGGGGATCGCGCGTGCATCGCCGAGCAGCCAGCCGATCAGTCGATCGGCATGGTCGCGGCGGTCCGGCGGCAGCGCTGCATGAGCCATGCAGCGCAGCTTACGCCGCTGGCTGAAGCGATCAAGTTCGCCGGCGTTGGGACCTAGATCCGGATCAGTTGTCGAGGAACGACCTCAGCTTGCGCGAGCGGCTCGGATGCTTGAGCTTGCGCAGCGCCTTGGCTTCGATCTGGCGGATGCGTTCGCGGGTCACCGAGAACTGCTGGCCGACCTCTTCCAGCGTGTGGTCCGTATTCATGCCGATGCCGAACCGCATGCGCAACACCCGTTCCTCGCGCGGCGTCAGTGACGCCAGCACCCGGGTCGTCGTCTCGCGCAGGTTGGACTGGATCGCCGCGTCGATCGGCAACACCGCGTTCTTGTCCTCGATGAAATCGCCGAGATGAGAATCCTCCTCGTCGCCGATTGGCGTTTCGAGCGAAATCGGCTCCTTGGCGATCTTCATCACCTTGCGCACTTTCTCAAGCGGCATGGAGAGTTTCTCGGCCAGCTCTTCCGGCGTCGGCTCGCGGCCAATTTCGTGCAGCATCTGGCGCGACGTGCGCACCAGCTTGTTGATCGTCTCGATCATATGCA
>JAJFHL010000072.1 GCA_021775615.1 Hyphomicrobiales bacterium | reverse complement strand
CCCGCGAACTGCAGGATGTGCGCACCACCGAGGCCGTCCTCACTCCGATCGCCGACACCACCGGCGGCGGCATCTTCTGGGTCGCCAACGACACCGGCGTCATCGATCTGCCCCGCGTCCGCATGACGGCGACAGGGCGACGCATGGCCGGATCGAGCTGGCTCGGCCTCAAATCGAACGATGCCTATGTGGTGAAGTCGCTGCGCTCGGTTCCGCTGTTCTCCACCCTTCTGGGGCTGGCGGCGGTTCTGTTCCTGCTCGGCTTCACATGGTTCCGCGAGGGCAGATAGGCCGCTCAGCCGACGCGGCCGACCAGCCCCTTTACCTCATCCATCGAACCCGCCGCCAGTTCGCGGCACAGCAGCCGGTCCGGATCGACGTAACCTGGCATGATCAGCTTGCCGTCCGGCACGCGGGCAAAACCCACCCTTGCATAATAGGGCTCATCTCCGACCAGGATCACCCGCTCATGTCCGAGGTCCCGGGCTTTTGAAAGAGCCGTTTCCATGAGCGCGATGCCGCAGCCCTGGCCGCGGATACGTGTCGCAACCGCCAGGGGCCCGAGCAGCAGCGCGTCCCAGGTCTCTTCGATACGCACCGGCCAGAAGCGCAGCGATCCGACGAGCGTCGTGCCGATCCACGCCGCGTATGAAAGCTCCTTGAGCGGCGCAACGCCTTCGCGCAACCGATAGGATGTCAGCACGCGGCGCTCGATGCCGAAGGCTTCGTCGAGCAGGTCTTCAATCTGTTGGGTTTCGATGCCGTTTTCAGGCTGGACGCAGTAGCTTTGGGCGGACATGGAGGAAAACTCTCAAGGGACGGCGGAAGTGTTGGCACTCCGGTCGTACCTGGCCCGGACTTCGAATTTTCTTGAGAAAGCCGGTCTGGTCAGCAAGCACGACGGAGCGAAGGCGCAAATGCGCCGCGCGGGCGCTCGGGCCCGGGTCGTCGTCGTCGCGTGTGTGCCAAAACCGGCATGGTGCTTAGCTCTCCAGAAGCCGGGCTCTTAGCATGAGAGGTTCAAACCGTCCAGCGAATGTCGCCGCCCTGCGGTCGGCCCCGAAAGAGCGGGACCATCGGGATATTATCCTCAGCGCCTTCAATTGAGCGAGATCAAAGCCCGCAAGCGCAGCCATGTGCTCACATGGACCCGCCGAACTGAAGCCGTTTGGAACACTGCGGGCGCGCACCTCAGGGTCGCGGAACGAAGACGCGATCCGGCGCTCCTGGAATGGAGGCGGTCACATGTCGACAGCCATGCGATGGAACTCAGGCTTGATCGCGATCCTGCTCATGGCAGGGACCTGCAGCGGCACGTCATTGGCGCAAGACCAGGTGGTTCATGTGTCGGCAACGGACTGGCCGCCCTACACGACCGAGAAACTCCCCCGCGGCGGAGCGATGAGCGTGGTCGTACGGGCCGCATTCGGACGAACCGGTCGCCGCATCGAAGTGTTCTACGACACCTGGCCCAAGGCAATTGAGCTGGCCAGAAAGGGGACGCACGATGTCGCCGCCTACTATCCCGGATATCACTGCCGTCACCGTTCGGGTTTTACAGCTTCCAACCCGATAGGCCATGGCCCGCTGGGCTTCGCTGAACACATCGATGCACCGCTCGTATGGGAGTCGTTGGACGACATCGGTGAAAAAAAGCTCAAGATCGGGACTGTCAACGGATACGCCAACACCGACGAATTCGACAACAAGGTCGGAACCGGGTGGATTCACGCGATTCCGTCGCGCGACGACACAACAAGCTTGCAGAAGCTGCTTCGCAAAAGGCTCGATGCCGCGGTTATCGACCGGTTCGTTCTGGACTACCTGAAGGCCACCGATCAATCCCTCAGGGACGGCGGCGACAAGCTGCGCTTCAACAGCAAAATGCTTGAAAACAAGACATTCTATCTGTGTTTTCGCAACACCGATGACGGAAATCGGCTCAAGGAGGAGTTCAATCGCGGACTGCAGGAAATCGACGTAAAACGCATTGCCGCGGACTACTTCGCCAAGGCGTTCTCGAAGTGAGTTGCGGACAACCAGCCCCGGTTGCGACCCCCGCCCCAGGTCGCGCACGGCGAGGCAACAGCCATGCCCCGCTTTAGCATGATGTTCCATATCAAACGGCTGTTTGCATTTCGCACCCTGCGCGCGAAATTCCTTGCTTTCATCGTGCCCCTGTTTCTGCTCACGACCGTCTTTGTGTTTGCGATTTCCGAACTCACAGCGCGTCGCGATGCAAACCAAAGCCTGCGCGCCAAACTGAACGAACTCACGGCAATTCAAAGCGCCGTGCTGGCAGAATCTATCTGGAACGTTGCCGATGAACAGATAAATCTGATGCTCGCCGCGCTGGCAATTGACCGCGACGTCAAAGGCGCAGTCGTCTATGACGAAATCGGCACTGTGATCAGTTCAACCGGTTCGGTTGAAGCGATCGAGCAGGAACCGTTCTTCTCCGAAAGCGAGATCACTTACGAATCGGACAAGGGCCCCCGCGTGGTGGGTCGTCTCGCAGTCGCTTTGACCGATACCCGTGTCATGGCTGAATCCGATCGCCGTCTTCTTGTTGCCGTCGGTCTGGCGGGAATGTTGCTGATATCCGTTGTGGGCATTGCCGTGGTGGCCAACCGTCAGACGATCGGAATTCCCCTTGAACGGTTGCAGGATTCGATTAACCGGTCGCGCCGCAGCGGTGAGCGCGTCCCCGTTGACTGGAACAGCCGCGATGAAATCGGTTCGGTCGTGGCCGCCTTCAACGAGATGCAGTTGATGCAAAATGCATCCGAGATGGAGTTGCGCGAGGCCCGAGACACTCTGGAGGTACGGGTCGAGGAGCGCACCAGGGAACTTGCCCGCAAGACCAATGCCCTGGAGCAGTTGTCCAATCAGTTGGCAAAATATCTTCCGCCTCAGGTCTATGATTCAATCTTCAGCGGCCAGCAGGAAGTGAAGCTGGCGAGCAGCCGCAAAAGGTTGACGGTATTCTTTTCAGACATCGCAGGCTTCACGGAGACCGCCGACAGGCTTGAATCCGAAGCGCTCACGGAGCTTATCAATCACTATCTGACAGAGATGTCCCGGATCGCCCTGCGCCACGGAGCGACGATCGACAAGTACATGGGTGACGGCATCATGATCTTTTTCGGAGATCCGCAGACGAAGGGAGTGAAAGACGATGCGCTTGCATGCGTAAAGATGGCCATCGATATGCGCGAGCGGATGCTGGATCTCGCAGACTTCTGGCGGGAATCGGGAATAGAGAAGCCGCTTCGCGTGCGCATGGGCATCCATACCGGATACTGCACGGTCGGCAATATCGGCAGCGAGGATCGGATGGATTACACAATCATCGGCGGCGGCGCCAACACGGCCTCGCGTCTGGAATCGCTGGCAACACCGGGCGAGATCCTGATTTCTTATGAAACCTTTGCCCACATCAAGGATCAGGTCCTTTGCACGGAGCATGGTCAAATCGAAGTCAAGGGCATCGCTTATCCGGTCGCCACATACCAGGTGGTAGACACCTACGAAAGTCTGGGGCGGCAGAGCCGGCACTTCCGGGAAGAACATCCAAGCATCAGCATCGATCTTGATCTCGATTCCATGGACAACAACGACCGCACAACAGCGATCAAGGCGCTCAATCGGGCGCTGAGCCTATTGTCGGAAAGCACAAAAACGTCCGCCCCCTCATGTCCCCCGGTGGAGCAACAGAACCCACGATGACACGCCGGTCCCATGCCCGCGCCCTTGTCCTGATTGCAGTCGCGTTCGCTATGCTTGCAGTGCTGCCGTCGGCGCGTGCCGGCACCGTCCGGATCATTACTGAAGAATTTCCCCCTTACGACTTCACCGGCGATGGCGGCACCGTCGAAGGCTTGTCGACGGACGTGGTCAGGGAGGTTCTGGCGGATCTCGGCATCGCGGCGGAGATCGAAGTCTACCCGTGGGCGCGTGCATTCAAGATGGCAAGTGGAAACCCCAACACCTTGCTGTTCTCGGTCGTGCGCACGCCTGAAAGGGAGGCAATGTTTCACTGGGTGGGGATCGTTTGTGAGGTAAAGTCTTATCTGTTCAGGCTTCACAGCCGCAATGACATTGACGCCGCGACACTGGCGGGTCTGACGGACTACTCGATCGGCGTCGTGCGCGGTTGGGCCGGGCAGAAGTTTCTTGAACAGCACGGGTTCGAGCGTCTTCAGAAGGTGGCGAATTCAGACCTCAACATCAAGAAACTGATCGGCGGCCGTGTCGATCTCATAGAGGACTATGAGGCCAACCTGGTTTTTCGGATGAAGAAACTCCGGCTCGAGCCCCGCCTTGTCGATAAAGTTCATTTTAACCAGGAAATCTCGGGACCGCTCTACGCGGTGTTCAGCAAGAACACGTCCGACACTGTCGTCCGGAGATTCATGAGGTCGTTCGCGGACGTCCACCGCGATGGCCGCTACGACGAAATTCAACGCCGGTGGCGCGACCTGAACTGAGCCGCGCCTAGACCCTTTCCTCTTTTTACGGAAACGCTTGATGGCGCCAAATCGGTTCGCTCGGCAAGAGCAGCCTGCGTCCGGTTGGACGCAGATAAGCTGCTCGTGCTTAGTGAAATAGATCAAATACTCTGCGCTTAACCGGGATCGGTTAAGCGCAGTTTGATCTATGCGCGGTGCGCAGTTCGATGCGGTGCATCGGGCAAGCGCCACAACGCCGCCGACGGGCCGATATGGCCCACCGAAGGCCGGCTTTTCACGCCCTCTGAACTGCGTTACGGCCCGCTTGTGGTCGGTGAGACCACGGCGCGGACCGTGCCTTGGCAGAAGACGTGAAAAACCGGTCAAGCGATTCCGTAAAAAGAGGAAAGGGTCTAGCGTCGGGTTCGGCCTAATCCTCGTCGGAAAGCTTCTCGATATTGTCGTTGGCCCGGCGCACCGCAGCCTCGAACTGATCCTCGTATGACCGCATGGCCTTCTTCGGTTCCTGATAGTAGGCGGTCAGTTTCAACAGCGATATGAAGGTCCTGTTGAAAAGCCGCCCGCCCAACCGCATCGGCCGGTCAAAATCGAGGATGAGGACCACCCGGTCCTCTTCCGTGTCGTTGCGGACTTCGTGCTCATACGTGTCGTCGAACACAAACGCCTCGCCCTCCTTCCAGACCTTGATCTGGTCGTCCACCCGCATGTAGCAGTTTTCCGCGTCTTTCGGCACGATGAGCCCCAGATGGCACCGGATGATGCCCTTGGTGACGCCCCGATGCGGCGGAATGTGGTAGCCCGGAGAAATGATTGAGAACCATGCGGATTGCAGGTTCGGGACGGTTTCCAGCATACGCGCGGTTTCCGGCGCCTGCCGGCAGTTCTTTTCCGACTTGCCGCCGAACCCGAAGAGAATGAACGTCCGCCAGTTGTCGCCGATGGAAATCTTCTTCTGGTCCGGTGAGACCTCCTGAAAGAGCGGTACCGCTTCGCGGTGTTTGAGGATACCGTCGAGTTCCGCCCGCACCGCGCCCCAATTGTCCTCCAGCGTTTTGATCGGAGGAAACAACGTCTTGTCGATGATCGGAGTATCGTCGATCAGGGATTGCCCGCCCATGTAGCTCGCCATCCGCCGGATGAAAAGCTTGCCATAGCGCTTGACCTTCTTGCGGCGGCGCTTGCGCAGGCGCTCCCATACGGAGAGCTGGTCGCGCCCTGTCGCATCCTGCTGCACTGCATTAGGCGGCGGAGACATCAACCTCTGTTCCCTCTACCTCACCCACTTCAACCCAACGAACTGCACCCGGCACCCCAGCCGGCGAATCGGACAGGCTCTCCAAAGCGTTTGCCGTAACAGTCTGCTTGCTGCAATTATTTTTGTTGTTTGAAACAGCATACGCCGCCCTTCACCTGAATCCGTCCGTCGGACGATCGATCCAGATCCGCCGCGGGAGGTCCAAAAACAGCCCCGGCCGAACGGCACTATATACCATGTGAACGCAAATGAGAATGTAGTCAAGATTACGTATCCACGTGAGTCTGATCGATCTCACGCCAGCCGTTCTGGCGGCGGTCAATCATGAGCGGCGGCTGAACTGGTGTCGGACAAGACAATCTCCGGCGGTCAGGCGATCACCGCCGGATCGCCGCATTGTTGCTGTGTTCGGGCTGAACTCCTGCCATGGTCAGCAGGCCGACCGCCGCAAAAACTCGTTCGTTCGGCGACCCGATAACACACGCCTGTGCAGGATGCGGAATTTTCCGGCGCTTCTTTCCGGCCGCACATGAGTATGATGGCTGTTCTTTGGAACTACAATCGCGCATCTACATGATGGCCGGCGGACGAGCAGACATGAGCATACGGCAACAACTTCACACCATTCTGGAGCGGTCCAACCGGGGTGACCCGGTAGGCCGCTGCATCGAGTTCTCGCTGGTTGTTCTGATCAGCCTGAATGTGATCTGCGTGATCCTCGAAACCGTCGACAGCATCTACGCCCGGTTCGCGGTTCACTTCCAGGCAATCGAAATCATATCGGTGGCTGTTTTCACGGTTGAATACCTGGCGCGCCTGTGGTGCAGCGCCGAAAATGCGCCCGGCGGGTCGGCACTCGGGGAGAGGATCAGATACGCCTGCTCTCCCCTGGCCATTATCGACCTTCTTGCCATCGCACCATTTTACCTTTCATTTTTTCTGGCGTTCGATCTGCGATTTCTCCGGGTCCTGCGGCTGTTGCGCATTTTCAAGCTGACCCGTTATTCATCGGCGATGACGATGCTGCTCGATGTCTTCCGCCAGGAGGCGAGCGCATTCTTTGCCGGCTTCTTCATTCTCATGGTCCTGCTGATCCTGACCGCCAGCGGCGCCTATCTGGTCGAACAAGGCGCCCAGCCGGAGAAATTCGGTTCGATTCCCGACGCCATGTGGTGGGCGACGGCGACCCTCACCACGGTTGGTTACGGCGATGTGACGCCGATAACGCCACTCGGCAAGTTCTTCGGGGCATGCGTGACCGTCATCGGCATCGGCATGGCCGCCCTGCCCGCCGGTATCCTGGCGAGCGGGCTCGCCGACCAGCTTCGCCGCAAGCGCGAGCAATTGACGGAACAGTACCGACAGGCGCTCGAAGACGGGGTGATCGATGCCGAGGAAGAAAAAGAGCTTGAGGAGCTGCGCAAGACGCTTGGGCTGAGCAAGCTGCTCGCAGACGAGGTGCTGGCCAACATGGCGGCGCACGGGCCCTCGGCCCGGTTACGACACTGTCCCCAGTGCGGAGCCGATCTGTCCCGCCACCACTGATGCGCCGGGCGGGTGAAGGGCCTCAGCCGACCTGGAACCCTTCATAGCCGTTTGCCGCGACCTCCCGGCACTTCTCCTGATAGGCCTGATAGCCGAGATAAGGCATGAACACCCTCGGCTTGCCTGGAATATTGACACCGAGATACCAGGAATTGCAGCTTGGATAGAGCGTCTTGCCGGCCAGGAGGTTGACATGGCCGACCCATTCGTCTTCCGCCTCGGCCGTTGCCTCGACAGTTCTGCGATCGTGCTCGCCGGCGTAGTCGATCATGTCGGAAATGAACTCCACATGCTGTTCGATCGACGGCAGCATGTTGGTCAGCACCGAAGGGCTTCCAGGGCCCGTTATGGTGAAAAGGTTGGGAAAACCCGCCACCGCAATGCCCAGATAGGTTCTCGGTCCCTCGCCCCACTTGTCCTTCAGCGTGCGGCCGCCACGGCCGCGAATATCGATCCGGTTCAGGCTGCCGGTCATGGCATCGAACCCGGTTGCGAAGACAATCGTGTCCACCTGGTAGGCATCGCCTTTGGCTATCAGCCCGTCCGCCGTGATCTTCTCGACCGGCGATTGACTGACGTCGACCAGGGTCACATTGGACCGGTTGTAGGTCTTGTAATAATCGGTATCGACACACAGGCGCTTGCACCCCACCACCGACTTTGGCGAGAGCAGTTCGGCTTTTTCCGGGTCGTCGACGGTCTCGCGGATCCTGGAGCGAATGAACTCGGCCGCCGTATCGTTGGCCTCGCGGCTTAGCAGGAGATCGTTGAACGAGGTCATGTAGCACAGGCCGCCATTGTCCCACATGGCCTGGAACCTGCGCTCGCGCTCTTGCGCCGAAACGTCGAGCGCGGAAACGTCGTTGATCGGATATTGCGTACCGTTGCGGGTCGTCTTTTCGAGCGCCCGCAGTTCCGCATAGTTCTCCTTGATGCGGTCACGCACCTCCGGCGCCAATGGCGTATTGCGTGCCGGCACCGCATAGTTCGGCGTGCGCTGGAAGACGTAGAGGTGCTCTGCCTGCTCGGCGATGACCGGGATCGACTGGATCGCCGAAGATCCCGTACCGATGACGGCAACCCGCTGCCCGGAGAAGTCAACCTCCTCATGCGGCCAGTTGCCGGTGTGGTACCAGGGCCCCCGGAAGGTTTCGAGCCCCTTGAAATCGGGCACGTTGGCCGACGACAGGCAACCGGTCGCCATAACGCAATAGGTTGCAGACAGCTGCTCGCCGCCCTCGGTTTCCAGCACCCAGACGCCGCGGTCCTCATGGAAGACCGCCGATGCGACCCGGGTGTCGAACTGGATGTCGCGGCGCAGGTCATAGCGGTCCGCCACGTGATTGGCGTAGTCCAGGATCTCCGGCTGCGGCGAATAACGCTCCGACCAGTTCCATTCCTGCTGCAGTTCGTCAGAGAACTGGTAGCAGTATTCCATGCTCTCAACATCGCACCTGGCGCCGGGATAGCGGTTCCAGTACCAGGTGCCGCCAACACCGCTGCCGGTTTCGAGCACCCGCGCGCTCAAGCCCAGCTCGCGCAGCTTCAAGAGCATATACATGCCGCCGAACCCGGCGCCGACGATCAGGACGTCGAAATCAGGGTGCGCCGCGCCCCCGCCGTTGCTCCGCCGTCCCGCTTCGCCCATTCAGTCAACTCCCATCGCGTGCAGCCTGCCACATGCCCCTTCCCCATACCATATCATCAGGCGCCTCCAAACGTCCGCATGACGAGTTCCGGCAGTCCGAGATAGACCGCCACAACATAGGTCACGTAGAGCGTCAGGAAGCCGATTGCCTCGCGCCGGCTGATCGACCATCCAGAGACTAGAACCGGTATCAGCACCACTGTCGCCGCCAGCATGACCCAGACGTCGAACCATGGAATCTGGCCGCTGATCGGGATTGGCCCGAACAGCGAGGTGATCCCGAGAATCACCAGAATGTTGGACAGATTGCTGCCGATGACGTTGCCGAGCGCGACATCGCTGTGACCGCGCGAGGCGGCAATGATCGATATGGTGAGTTCGGGCAGCGAGGTCCCAATCGCAATCATCGTGAGACCGATGACCGCCTCCGACACGCCGATCAGGCGTGCGATGTTGACGGCCGCCTCTACGAGAAACTGCGCTCCAAGAACAACCGCCGCGCAGCCGGCGATGAAGATCGGCACGCTGACCAGGAGCCTGGTCGACACGCCCTTGTAGTCCTCGATCTCGCCGGCGGCGAGTTCCGCCGCGGTGTCTCGCGCCAGCCGCCGCGCCTCGACCCGTTCGGTCCAGTAGGAATAGGCGGTATAGGCGGCAAAGGCGAGGATCATCACGGCCCCCAGCATCGGCTGGATGGTCCCCAGCAGGGACAGTCCGACAAGAACGCTGGTCGCGATCAGCAGCAGCATGCCATCACGGTGCACCACCCGGCGCGACGCCCTGATCGGTTGAATCAAGGCGGTCGCGCCAAGCACCAGCAGGATGTTGGCAATATTGCTGCCCACGACGCTGCCGGTCACGATATCGGGCACATTGCTCAGCGCCGCTTCTATCGCGACGGTCAGTTCCGGCGCCGAAGTGCCCAGTGCAACGATTGTCAGCCCGACGATCAGCGGCGGAATGTGAAGCCGTTCTGCAATGGCGACGGCCCCGCGCACCAGCGCTTCCCCACCGGTGAGCAAAAGCGCCAGACCGATGACAAGATAGAGCGCGTCCATCATTGTGTGGGCCGCCTACCAGTCGGGAGCCGACGGACCGCCATTGATGATCTCCGCAATTCTGCGTTTCGTTCCACCGGTTGTCCCCTCTGGCAGATCATCGAGCGGGTAGAAGCCGAGCTCGGCGATTTCGAGCGACGATGTATCTTCCCGATCCCAGCGATCGATCACAAACAGGGCAACGTGATCGCCCCTGAAGTGCTTAAAGTTGGTGTGCACCGAAATCAAGCGCGGGCGCCCGCGCGCATGCACGCCGGTTTCCTCGCGCAGTTCGCGCGTAACGGCGTGTTCGAGGCTCTCGCCGTGATCAACGCCGCCTCCGGGGAACATCCATCCAGGCGCATAGGAATGCCGAACCAGCAGAAAACAGCCATTCTCGTCCCGCACCACGCCACGCACGCCAAGCGTCTGCCCCCGGGCCAAACGGAAGTAGGGCTGAAGCAGCCCGCGGGAGAGAATTCGAAACAGGCTTCGCGGCACCATGGCCACGCTATAGCACACTGAAATTACAGGAAGAACGCGAATTGGCAGGTTGTCACGCGGGTCCGCGGTGACACATCTGTCCGGGACGGTCGCCGCCGGCGGGCAAAACCGGCCCTGCCGGGGGTGGCATATCCGTAACAGCATTGTTACAAGACGGCCCAGACGAACTGTTCCGCGCGTCGGCCTCGCGGCACCGCTGAATTGAACGTGAATTGCTTGTGTATTGCACAAAGGACATAAAGTCGCGCGGCGTAAAATGCGGTTGTCTTCGGGCAACGGTTTTCATTATCACCGGCACGAACCCGGTTCGGAACATTGCATCGCACGCGGCCGGCCCTGGTCCCGGGCCACGATTTGAAAAAGGAATGTTTGTGTAATGTCGTCGGCGTCGCACGAGCCAGCAGGTCCCACCTTCTACCAGCGCTTCAAGAAGCATCGCCGCAAGCGTGTCAAACGGCTCGGCAAGTGGGTCATGCGCTCGTTTTCAGATTTCGTCGGCCGCCAGTCGCTGATCGGCGACACGCCGGTGATCGACCGCGGCCACTTTCCGCATTTGCAGGTTTTTGAAGACAACTGGGAGGCCATTCGCGCCGAAGCCGAGGAAATTCTCAAACACCGCGAATCGGTGCCGCTCTTTCACGAAATCTCACGCGACCAGAAGCGCATTTCGACAGGCTCCAACTGGCGCACCTTCATCCTTTACGGATTCGGGCAACCGGCAGTGAAAAACGTCACACAGGCGCCAGAAACCGCACGCCTCCTGTCGCAGGTGCCCAATCTTCAGTCCGCCTGGTTCTCCATTCTCGCGCCCGGCTATCACATCCCGCCGCATCGCGGCCCGTCAAAGAGCTTTGTGACCTGCCACCTCGGTCTTATCGTCCCGAAGGAATTCAACAACTGCACTTTGCGGGTCGGAGACGAAACCTGTATCTGGCGCGAGGGCAAGCTGTTCGTGTTCGACGACACTTATGAGCACGAAGTACACAACAACACGGACGAGGAACGGGTGGTGCTTCTGTTTCATGTCGACCGGCCCATGCGCTTCTGGGGCCAGCTGTTCGGCAAGACGTTTCTGGGAGTATTGAAGTGGACCTCCTACTATCAGGATTCGGCAAAACGAACGCTGAACGCTCAGGATCGCTTTGAGGCCGCAGTGCGCCGTGCGGGAGAAAACCTTGAAAACATGAGCGAACCGTCTTAGCGATTGGGAATGCTCAACGTTCTCAGAATATTTTTTCGCGCCGAACAGACGAGACCGTGGCTGGTTCTGGCATGCCTGGTGCTCGCCGGCATCGCCGAAGGCATCGGCCTGAGTTCGCTTCTGCCGACGATCACCCACCTGACCGGAGGCGCAAGCGAGAACTCTTCGCCCTACAATCAGATGTTCCTTGATGGGATCGAGTCGATCGGTCTGCCGCCGACGATGACCACGCTGATCGTCCTGCTGATTGGCGGGCTGAGCGCCAAGGCGATCCTGTCATTCTTCGCCCTGTCTTATGTTGGCTATTCGATGGCGCATGTCGCCACCCACCTGCGCGCACGCCTGATCGAGAACCTCCTCGCCGTGCGCTGGAGCTACTTCACCGAGCAGCGGGTCGGGCGCATCACCAACACCATATCCAATGACGCAACACGCGCCGCGTCGGCCTATCAGACCGCGGCCAAATTCCTGTCCGTGTGCATACTGGCGGTAATCTATGTTCTCGTCGCCACGGCGATATCGCCCATGCTGGCGCTGGCCGGACTTGGCGCCGGCGCCCTGATGGTGATGATTCTCAGCTCGCTGACCAAGGTTTCGCGCAAGTCAGGCTACAAGCAGACCGACCGCACCTCCGACCTTGTCACCTATGTCGCCGACGCCCTCAACAACATCAAGCCGCTCAAAACCATGGGCAGGCAGACCGCCTTCGCGGCGCTGTTCACCAAGAAGATCCACTTTCTCAACAAGTCCATCCGGCGCCAGGTGATTGCGGCGCAGGCGATGACCTACGGCAAGGAGTTGATCCTGTTCAACGCCGCCGGCGTCGGTGTCTATGTTGCCCTGGTCTATAAGATCCCTATCCCCGAACTCATTGTCATGAGCGCCCTGTTCTACAATGTGGTCGGCATCGTCGGTAAGGCGCAGCAGTTTCTCCAGCGCTCGGCCGAACTTGAAAGCGCCTATATCCGCCTGAACGACCTGATCGACACCGTTGCCGATCAGCGCGAAGAAAATCCCGGCAGCAAGACCCCGACCCTGAACCAGGGATGCCGCTTCGAGGGTGTGAGCTTTGCCTATAGCGACGTGCCCGTCATTCGCGATGTAACGCTCGATGTTCCGATCGGTGAAATAACGGTGCTTCAGGGGCCTTCCGGTTCGGGCAAGACAACGCTGATCGACCTGCTGACGGGTTTGTATTCACCCGATACCGGCCGGGTTCTGATCGACGGTGTGCCGCTGCGCGAAATCGACCTCGGGCAGTGGCGACGGATGATCGGTTACGTTCCACAGGAACTTGCCCTGCTGCATGATACGGTTCTGCTCAATGTGACCCTGGGCGATGAAGGCCTGACGGAAGACGATGCCCGCGACGCACTGATGAAAGCCGACGCCTGGGATTTCGTCTCATCATTGCCGGAAGGCCTGATGACCGTCGTCGGCGAGCGCGGCATGAAATTCTCCGGCGGCCAGCGCCAGCGGGTCGCCCTCGCCCGCGCCCTTGTTACCAAACCCAAGCTGCTGATTCTCGATGAAGTGACAAGCGCGCTCGATCCCAACACGGAAGCGGAAATCTGCCGCAACGTCCAGAACCTGGCTGGCGATTACACCATCATCGCGATCACCCATCGGCCGGCCTGGACCGACGTTGCCACGCAGCTCTACAGGCTCGATTACGGCAGTCTGTCCAAGACCGACAAATCGCACTCCATGCCCGAAGCCGTTTGACCGAACCGGATAGACAGCCCCATGGCGCCAGCCGCCCAGATCGAGATCCAGCTCCAGGAGGCCGACGCGAAGGCCGGGCGCGAAGCGTTCATCAACGTGCCCTTCGAACTCTACAAGGAAGATCCGAACTGGATTGCGCCGCTATACATGGATCGGCGCGAACATTTCGACCCGAAAAAGAACCCCTATTTTGACCACGCCAAGGTCGCCCTGTGGACGGCAACCAGGAACGGCCGGCCGGTCGGCCGGATTTCCGCCCAGATATGCGAGCTCTACCTTGACCGCTATGGCGACCAAACCGGCCATTTCGGCTTCCTCGAATCGATCGATGACGAAGAGGTTTTCTCAAGGCTTCTCGGATGCGCGGCGGACTGGCTGGCCGGCCATGGCATGAAGCGGATGATCGGCCCGTTCAGCTTCTCCATCAACGACGAGTGCGGGCTGCTGGTCGAGGGATACGATTCACCGCCCGCGCTGATGATGAACTACGCACCGCCCTATTACGCCGAACGTCTGGAGCAGGCCGGGTTTTCCGGTATCAAGGACCTGCTGGCCTTCGAGTACGGCCGCGAGCTTGAGCTGCCCCGTTCACTTGCCACTATGGTCGAGCGCGCCAAGAAGTCGGGCGAACTGGAAGTCCGCCCGTTCCGAATATCAAAACTGAACGAGGATCTCGACATCCTGATCGACATCTTCAACGAAGCCTGGGCCGACAACTGGGGCTTCGTACCGATGACCGATCGCGAGGTGAAGGCCCTGGGCGCCAACCTCAAGCTGCTGATCCGCGACGAGTATGGCGCCATCGCCACCTATAACGGAGAACCGGTGGCGGTCGCCGTCACCCTGCCCAATGTCAATGAGGCGATCGCCGATCTCGGCGGCAAGCTGCTGCCGTTCGGCTGGGCGAAGATACTGTGGCGCATCAAGTTGCGGCAGCCGAACTCGGTTCGCCTGCCGCTGATGGGGGTGCGCAAGAAGTATCAGTCGGGGGTCATCGGCGCCGCGCTTGCCGCCGCCGTCATAGATCCCATCCGCAGCTTCCACCGCGACCGGGGTTCGACCTGGGGCGAGCTCTCCTGGGTGCTCGATGACAATGAGGCAATGCTCAACCTTGCCAAATTTACCGGCGCAACCCACTACAAGACCTACCGCATATACGAGAGAGAGATCTCCGGGCCGCAGCCAGGATGAGCGCCCGGACGTTCGATGCCCTGGTTCTGGCGGCGGGACGCGGCGCGGACGATCCGATGGCGAAGGCTTCGGGTGCGAGCCACAAATGTCTGTTGCCTGTGGCCGGCGTGCCCATGCTGATGCGGGTGCTCGGCGCCCTTGCGGCCGCCAAGTCGATCGGCCGCATATTCATCTCCATTGAAGATCCCGCCATTATCGCTGGAGCGGCGGGTCTTGCGGAACTGCGCAAGCGTGCCCCCATCGAGACCATGGCAAGCGCCGAGCGGGCAAGTTCAAGCGTCGGCCAGGCCCTGCGCTCCGGCAGCCTGGAATTCCCGGTTCTGGTCACGACCGCCGACCATGCTCTGCTGACGCCCGACATGGTCAATGATTTCTGTACACGGTCACGCCGGACAGGCGCCGATCTGACGGCCGGACTTGCAGAAGCTGAAACCATTCTGAGCGCCTATCCCGGTGCGACGCGGACGTTTCTGAAATTTGCCGATGGGCGGTATTCAGGTTGCAATCTCTTCACCTTCAACACCGCCGCGGCCTTGAACGCGGTTGACTTCTGGCAGCGTGTCGAACGGGACCGCAAGCAGCCCTGGCGCCTCATCGGCGCATTCGGCGTGGTTGCGCTGCTGCTCTATCTGACCGGGCGGGCCAGCCTGGTAAAGGCGTTTGAGGTGGGGTCAAAACGTCTCGGCGTCACCGCCTGCCCCATCGTCATGCCGCTCGCAGAGGCCGCCATCGACGTCGACAAGCCGGCCGACCTGGAACTCGTCGAGCGCATTTTCGCGGATCGTGACGGCGGTGATCAGGCCTGAAGAGACAATCGCGCCTTACCAGCCGGCAACCAGATGCCGTGCGTGTTGCAGGTCGACCGGAAAATCGACCTCGCACCATTCATGGCCGGTGACGGCGCAGACCTTGACATCAGTCAGCTTGGCAAGGGTGCCGACGGCCGAGGGGAACCACTGTTTCAGCCCCGACGGCTCGAGCATGGCCTTTTCAAGGACCTCACGATAGAGCCGCGAGCCCTCGCCACGAAAATGGTAGATACCGATGGCCTCGGCGGTGACCGCTTCAAGGGGCAGCGTTTTGCCGACCTCCGTCAGACGCTCCCCGTCCAGCATGACCTTCATGTCGTCGTTGTCATACTGGTCTTTCTGGTTGATCGCGACGATGACCGGCGCTTCCGGCGCCTTCAGCAGATCCTCGATCATGGCCGAGCGGAACAGATTGTCACCGTTGACCTGGATGAACTCTCCGTCCATCTCATCGCGCGCCATCCAGCAACTCGCCAGATTGTCGGCAACGGGGTAAAACGGATTGTACACAGTACGAATTTCAATGCCCGGATTGCGGCTTTCGATTTCCTTGAGATGGTTTTCCATCATCGTGCTGTTGTAGCCGGTGATGACCACGAATTCCTTGATGCCGCACGCCGCAAACGCATCAATCTGCCGCTCGACAAGGGTACGCCCGTGGATGTCCAGGAGTGCCTTGGGCACCTCTTCGGTCAACGGCAACAGCCGTTTGCCCTGGCCCGCGCCGAGGATCAGCACTTTCACTTTATGATGACCTTTTCCAACAAACCTTGATAGAAACGGCCTCTCAATGACACTTGGGGATTCCCAAGTCAACTCCCGCCGGTCGCAGCGTCACATTGCATGATAAGGCTTGCCCATCTTTCTGATCCGCATCTTGGTCCGATGCCGCCGGTGCGCGCCGTTCAGCTGATGAACAAGCGGCTTCTGGGCTTTTTCAACTGGCATCGGCGGCGCAAATCCTTCCATCTGCGCACCGTCGCGGACCTGCTGGTAAAGGATCTCAAGGACCAGCAACCCGACCACGTTGCGGTCACCGGAGATCTGGTGAACATCTCCTTGCGGCCGGAGTTCGAAAACGCGCTTGAGTGGCTCAGGACCATCGGCTCGGGTGAACACGTCTCCGTGGTGCCGGGCAATCACGATGCCTATGTCGCAATGCCGTGGGACGAGACGCTTGGGGTGTGGTCTGACTACATGCGCTCGGACACCCTGGGCGCGGCGCACGTGGCTCCGGGGGAGCGCTTTCCCTATATCCGCATCGCCGGAGGCATCGCAATTATTGGCCTGTCCACGGGCGTTCCCATGCCGCCGCTGCTGGCCAGCGGAAGGCTCGGAGAGGAGCAGCGGACCGCCCTCGACAAGGCTCTGGCGACCCTGGGCGCGGAAGGATACTTCAGGGTCGTGCTGATCCACCATCCGCCGCTGGCCCACCAGGCGTCCCGCAGAAAAGGCCTGAGGGATGCCACCGAACTCGCCGGAATATTGGAGCGCAACGGCGCCGAACTTGTTCTGCATGGGCACAATCACCGTGACATGCACGAAACGCTGACCACGCGGCGGGGCGTGACACACATTTACGGCGTGCCGTCGGCGTCGGGCTGCCAGGGAGGCCATCGGCCCGCGGCGCAGTACAATCTCTACGACATCGAACGCGATGGCGGCGAATGGCGATGCCGGGTAACCGTGCGCGGACTGGCGGCGGATGGCCGCTCCTTCACTCCTGCCGGCGAAACGACCTTTACGGCCCCGGCCAAGTTTTGAATTTCCGCGATCACGCCGGATGTTGTGCCGCTCCTGAATCCGGCCTAAGAGTATTCATATGCCAAATCCGACGATGACGAAATTCGGGTATCCCGCGACCCTGATCCGGGACTACCGACATTGGTGCGTTCTGCTGCGTCCGGCGCAGGCCACGCTGGCCGCGCTGGTCCTGGTTTGCAAGGACGAAGCCGAGGCGTTTTCCGACATCTCAGCCGGCGCATTCGCCGAACTGGCCGAAGCGACCCGTGATATCGAGACCACGCTGTCTTCCTTCCGCCCTTATGGCAAGATCAACTACCTGATGCTCATGATGGTGGACCGCGACGTGCACTTCCATGTGCTTCCCAGATATGACGAGCCTCAGGAGTTCGGGGGCACGCAGTTTCCTGACCCCGGATGGCCCGCGGTGCCTGATCTTGGCTTTGCGGTCAGCCTCGATGAGCCGGCGAGAGACGCCCTGGTGAAAGCCCTTGCTGACATATGGCCCGGTTCGAGCACTGGCGGTGCCGAATGATTCTGGACCGCCTGCTGTCGACCTCTTCAGCCTATGTGGTCCGGCAGATTGTCCGCCCGCTGCTGGCGGCGCTCGCGATCGGCCTCCTGGTTCTCCTCTCCGAGCGTCTCGTGCGCCTTCTCGACATCACCCTGGGCAAGAAGAACTCCTTCACCCTGGTGTTCGAGATGCTGAGCTATCTGGTCCCGCACTATCTTGGCCTCGCGCTGCCGGCATCGCTCTTCATCGGGCTCCTGTTCGGCTTCAACAAACTGAGCAAGGCAAGCGAGGTGGACGCCTTCATGGCGTCGGGGGTCGGCCTGCACCAGCTGTCGCGTCCGGTGCTCGGCCTTGCGGTTCTGTTTACCTTCGCCGGTGTCCTGATCTTCGGCTACGTCCAGCCCCATGCGCGCTACGCCTATCGGGCGCTGGTCCATACCGTCAAGAATGTCGAAATCTTCTACCTCGCTGAGGAAGGCGTCTTCATGCAGGCGGGCACCCGCACCTTCATCCTCGACAAGCTGTCACGCCGCGACAACAGGTTCGAGCGGATATTTCTCTTCGAAGACAAGGGCGACAAAGGCAGCGAAACCGTATCGGCGACCACTGGAGCCCTGATCGAGGTTGAAGGCGAGCAGCGGCCGGTTCTGCGCCTGCAAAAGGTCCATCGGCTGCAGATCCAGGGCTGGCCGGCACCGGACAACGCACAACCGCTGCCCCAGAGCAGGGTGGCCGAGTTCAAAAGCGTTGACACCCCTCTCGGCAAGGTGAGGGCCGTGTTCTTCCGCCTCCGCGGCAACGATGAACGCGAGATGACGCTGGGCGAACTGATTGAGCATCAGGACAGCCCGCCCAAGGGCGCGACAGAACAGGACATGCAGGCGGAGCTTCACCGCCGCGTCGTCAGTATTTTGACCATTCTCCTGCTGCCCATACTGGCCATTCCGTTCGCGCTTGGCCGGCGCCGCGGGCAGCGCGCCTACCGATTTGCGGTCGCTCTGGTTCTGCTGATCGCCTACAACGAGATCATCAATCAGGGCGCGCTTGCAGTGCGGGTGCAGGGCGCTTCACCCTACATCGCCCTTTGGCTGCCTTTCGCGGCGCTCGCCACTTTTTCGGGCTGGCGCTACTACCGGGCATGTTTCACGCTGAGATCCGACGGTCTCGAGCCGATCTTTGACCGTTTGGGTGAGTTCGTACGTTGGTGCCGGCACCAGGCGGCCGGTCTGACACGGCAACCCTAGGAAACACGTGGGATGTGGACACTCAGCCTCATGCTTTCGAAAATGCTGATGGTCAGGTTCATCATGATCCTGTTCGGCATCTCTGCATTTGTCGTCACACTTGATCTGGTGACCTACTCGGAAGACGTGCTGGCGCTTCACAACGACAATCTTTGGTCGATCGGCCATTACGCCCTGCTGCGGTTGCCCGGCATCATATCCGCGTTCATGGGGTTGAGCTTTCTTCTGGCCGCTTTGATGATGCTGACCGAGATCAGCCACCACAGCGAACTGGTCGCAATCTGGAACGCCGGCGTTTCCCAGTTCCGCATGATCGCCATGCTGCTGCCGGTCGCCGCGGTGTTCGGGGTGGCCAACTTTTTCCTGAGCGACAAGGCGGTGCCGACGGTGTCGCCAATCCTGCATGAATGGGGCATTGGCGATTACAGTGAAAAGCAGCTCAAGGTCGGCGAGAAGGATCCGATCTGGATGCGCTCGGGCAATGATGTGCTTCGCGCCACCGGAAGCAACCAGCAGGCCACGTCCCTGACAGGCGTCACGATCTTCAGGCGCGACAGCGACGGGCTCCTGATAGAGCAGATCATGGCGGAAGAAGCGGAGCTGGTTTCCGGCCGCTGGCACATGACCGGCGTGGTCATCTATTATCGCAACAACGTGCCCCCGAGCCGGGTCAAACGCATGGTCTACAGTGGACGGATGCGTCCGGCCGCGGCCGGCACGCGATCCGGCGATCCAGAAGAAATGTCCTACGCCGATTTGAACTACTTCATCGACAATGCCGGCTTCGGCATCAGGCCCGTCCACGTCTACACGACATGGCTGCACAAACGCACCACACTGGCTCTAACGGGCGTTTTGATGCTTCTTATTGCCATTCCCCTCGCCGGTCGCCACCGGCGCGGCGGAGGACTGGGTATTCTGTTCGCCGTCGGGATTGGACTGGGGTTCACTTTTTTCGTGTTCGACGGCATTTCCATGACGATGGGAGAACTGGGTCTCCTGCCGTCCTGGATGGCGGCATGGCTGCCAATGCTGATCTTTGCGCTGACATCGGGAACAATTGCATTCCGCTACGAAACGCTTTAGGAAATGGCGCGCTCCAGATAGAGCGCGATCACGACACTCATGAGGTAGGATTGCGCGTAACGGGCAACTCGGCATTTGCCGCGGATTTGCCCGACACCGTCCCTAATGGATCTTGGTGAAGGCCCACATCGATACCCGTTCCGCCCCGGTCCGCACCGCACAGAGCACGCTTGATCAAGCCCCGTGCATCTGTTTCGTCGGCACTTGCGGCATCCAGCTTTGGGGCATGACGCCGGCCGAGCGGCTGATGCGCATGTTCGTCAAGCTTGGCGTCGTCGACATCATCGACGAGGCCGACCTGTCAGGCATTTCGCGGGCCGTCATCGTCGTGCGCGCGGACGCTGTCATAGACGCTCCGCTCGTGCCGATGCTTGCCGAAAACGAGGGACTACTGCTGATCGGCGACGAAATGGGCCATGAAAAGCCGATCGCTCTGCATGTTGCGCCCGAGCACGCCGGCGACGCGGCGCACATTCTCAGCGACCCGCCTGACCGCATACCGGTTTATCTGAAACACAAGGCAAAACGGCCGGACCAGCTTGATGCCGCCTACTGGAAGGGCCTGCGCAAACGCGAAGTGCCCTACGCCCTGATCGTCTCCAAACTCAACAAGCGCGAGGTCGAATGGCGCACCTTCATGGGCACCTACAAGGGCGCGACTGATCTGGTCACCAAACATGTCTGGCCGCTGCCCGCATTCTTCGTCACCCGGGCGCTGGCGCCGACATCCATCACCCCGAACATCGTCACCGCGATCAGCGCGGTGTTCGTGATCGTCGCTCTGATGCTGTTTCTCGAAGGCCAGTGGATCATCGGGCTCATCGCCGCCTGGTTCATGACCTTTCTCGACACGGTTGACGGCAAGCTCGCCCGCGTAACCCGCACCTCGAGCAAGTGGGGCAACATCTTCGATCACGGCATAGACCTGATCCATCCGCCGTTCTGGTATGCGGCCTGGGCATTCGGACTTGCGACCACCCCTCTTGCGCTCGACCAGCAGACCTTCATGTGGGTGATGATAGCAATCTTCGCCGGTTATGTGGCACAGCGCCTGATGGAAGGCATCGCCATCAAGTCGTTCGGCCTCGAGATACATATCTGGCGTCCCATCGACACGTTCTTTCGGCAGATCACCGCGCGGCGCAATCCGAATATGGTCATCCTGACCGCAAGTGCCATTGTCGGCCGGCCCGACCTCGGTATCATCGCGGTGGCATGGTGGACCTTGATCTGCCTCGGGCTGCACGGTCTTCAACTGATCCAGGCGGCAATCGTCAGTTACCGTCACGGCCCGCTTGAATCCTGGCTCAACCGGCCGGTGGACCGCCAATGAATGTTGGCGTCCTTATCAACCCCAAATCGGCTAAACAGGGACGCAAGGGCAAGGCCCTGGCGCAGGCCCTGAATGGCGCCCCCGGTGTCGTCACCGAATCGATCGACGATTTCACACTGCTGCCGGAGATCGTCAAATCCTTCGCCAGGCAGAAGGTCTCTCTGATCGCCGTCAGCGGAGGCGATGGCACCGTGCAGGCGGTGCAGACCGTACTCGCCGAGAAAAAGCCGTTCAAAACACTGCCGCGGCTTGCGATTCTGCCGCACGGCACCACCAACATGACGGCGTCCGATGTCGGTCTGCGAACCAGCAATCCCGACCGCATTGCCGACATGCTCTCCCGCCCCGGCTATCTGCGCCGGGCAACGGCGATCAGGACACGCAACACCGTAAAGGTCTCGAACCTGCACGATACGCCGCCCCAGCACGGCATGTTCTTCGGCACCGGCGCCATCTACCGTGCCGTTGTCCTGTGCCAGCAGGACATTCACGGCATGGGCCTCAAGGGCGATATGGCAACCGGTGTTACGCTCGCACTGGCTCTTATGAAGTCGCTTTTCTCGCGATCAGGTCCGGACGAGGACCCCGATCTGATCGACCGTCCCTATCCCATGACGATTTCCGTCGACGGGCAGATCAGGACCGCATTCGACCAGTTGATGTTCCTGGTCACCACCCTCCACAGGCTCATCCTCGGCACCAGGCCATTCTGGAACGAAGCCGCCAGCGCCACCTTGAAAGCAACCACCGTCGCCTATCCTCATCCAAGCATCATTCGATATCTTCTCCCTGTCATGTACGGATCCGCGAACAGGGGATTGCCGGAGCCCGATTTTCAGAGTTTTTCAGGCGAGGAAATCGACCTCGCCACAGACACCAGCGTGGTGATCGATGGCGAGCTGTTCGAGCCCCCCAGTGAGGGTGTGATCAAGATCAGTACCGGGCCCGCCTTCGAGTATCTCTGTGGCTAGCGCGCTTCACGTTCATATGGAAACGTTTGATGGCGCCAAATCGGTTCGTCCGGTAAGGCGCGGTGCGCCGCGCGATGTGGTGCATCGGGCAAGCGCCGCAACGTGGCCGGAGGGCCGATTTGGCCCACCGAAGGCCGAGATTTCGCGCCTTCTGGACTGCGTTACGGCTCCCTTGTGGACGCGAAGTCCAAGGCGGCAACCGTGCCTCGCCAGCAGACGCGAAATCTCGGTCAAGGCGATTCTATATGAACGTGAAACGCTCTAGCGACGCCGACAGTGAGCTGATCCAGGTCGTTGCCGCGCGGGCCGACGCCCCGGTCGCGCGGGAGGTCACACTTCTCGCCGACGAGTTTCACGAAATCTACGGCGACGCCCTGCTGGCGGTTCTGGCGTATGGTTCGTGCCTTCGCGGCGTCGGGTTCGATGAATCGCTGGTGGATCTCTACGCGCTCGTGACGCGCTATCGCGACGCCCATAAGGGCTCACTCGTGGCACTCGCCAACCGCATCGTTCCACCCAATGTCTACTATCTCGAATGCGACGGCGGCGGGCAGACGCTCAGATCGAAATATGCCGTGGTCTCTCTCGACCAGTTCGAGGCCAAGGTCTCCGAAACGACGTCCAATCCCTATTTCTGGGTCAGGTTCGCCCAGCCCTGCGCCCTTGTCTTTGCCCGCGACGAAGCCATCCGCGCGCGTGTCCATGCGGCGCTCGCCGCGGCAACCCGCACCGCCTATGCCAACGGCCTCGGGATCACAGGCGACGCGGCGGACTGGCGACGCATCTGGACATCGCTGTTCGAAGCGACCTACCGCACCGAACTGCGTCCTGAAAGCGCATCGCGGGCGGCCTCCATCGTCGAGGCCGGCCAGGACCACTTTGAGCGCGTGTCAGGCATTCTTGAAAACACAGCCGGAGCGCCGGTGGCGCCGGTCAGCGCAAGCTGGCCATGGCGGCGTGTGGCCGGAAAAGCCCTCTCGGTCGCCCGTCTGGTCAAGGCCGGGTTCACGTTTCGCGGTGGAGCCGACTACATCGCCTGGAAGATATCGCGCCATTCCGGCGTCGAGATCGAGGTCACGCCATGGCAGCGCCGCCATCCGATCCTGGCGGCGATCGCCATGGCGCCGAAATTCTACCGCAAGGGCGGCTTCCGCTGACCGCCTTACTCCGCCGCGCGCTCTCCGCTGGTGGCAACCACATTTGCAAACATCGCAATGATCTTGTCGATGTCGTCGTCGGTATGCGCCGCCGACACGCTGCAGCGCAGCAGGCAGGTGGAGTTGGGTGTGCCGGGAGGCAGCGCCAGGTTGACATAGACGCCCTCGTTGAGAAGCGCGTTCCACATGGTCACCGCGGAAGGTTCATCGTCCACGAACACGGCGACGACCGGGCTGACCACGTCGCAGCACAGTCTCAGTCCCAGATCCTTGAACCCCTGGTGCAGCCGCGCCGAATTGTGGCGAAGCCTGTCGCGCAGCTCCGGGCGCGCCGCCAGCTGGCGCAGCGCTTCGGACGAGGTGGCGATCGTCGCCGGCGAGGAAGAGGCGGTGAACATGTAGGCGCGCGCCGCGAAACGCAGAAGATCGAACATCGGGTGATTACCGGCGCCGAAGCCGCCGATCGATCCGATACTCTTGGAGAAGGTGCCGACCACGAAGTCGACCTCGTCCTCCAGACCCACTTCATCGGCAAGACCCCGGCCATTGTCGCCAAGCACGCCGAACGAATGCGCCTCGTCAAGCAGCAGGGTGTAGCCATACTCGCGCTTGACGTCGATGAACTCTTTCAACGGCGCCCGGTCGCCGAACATGGAATAGATGCCTTCAAGCACCACAAGACGGCCGCCCTCGCCTTCATCGTTGGCCCGGGCCAACCGCTTGGCGAGATTGTCGGGATCATTGTGCCGGAAGCGCACCAGTTGGGCACCGGACACCGAGCAGGCATCATAGATGCTGGCGTGCGAATCTGCGTCGAGATAGACCGTGTCCTTGGCCCCCGCGAGGCCCGAGATCATGCCGAGATTGGCCTGATAGCCGGTGGTAAACACCATCACGTGCTCGCGGCCGAGAAATGCCGCAAGTTCGGCTTCAAGTTCCTGATGCATGGCGTAGTTGCCATTGGCCATGCGCGACCCGGTGGTGCCGGTGCCGGCCGTGTCGAGCGCCCGCTTGCCCGCCTCGATGCATTCTTTCTCGAACGTGATGCCCATGTAGTTGTTGGTGCCGGCGAGGATGGTCTCGCGGCCCTTGATCATGGCCCGGGTAGGCGAGAGGATTTCATCGACACTCACGCCGACGTCATGCACGCCAAGCTCGATCATGCGCTTGTGACGTTCGACGAAATGGGCGTATTTTGCGAGCAGGTCCATAGAGTTACGCTCCTGAGATACGGCCGCGGACGACTTCGATCAGGTCGTTCATGGTGCGGGTTTCGGAAAGCACATTGAGGGGGATGTCGATGTCGTACTTGTCTTCGACTTCCATAACGAAGTCCATGACGGAGACGGAATCGATATTGAGGTCGGCGGAGATGTCGGTCTCCGGTTTCAGTTCAATGCTGTCCGTGTTGAACGGCGTCAACAGGCGGCACAGTTCCTCAAATATCTCTTTGTCGTCTACGGCCATCGTTTCGTCTCCGTGTGATGCGGCCAGCTTATGAGCTGCCGGCCACTGTCCCCTTTCACGTCGGTCACATCCATCCCTGCTCGCGGTACCAGGATGCGGTTTCTCTCAGACCGTCCACCAATGGCACCGACGGATGCCAGTTGCTGCATTGGTGCAGCAGGTTGTGACGGCACACCCAGTCCGGGTGATAGAGCTCGCTCACCTTGCCCGAGGTTACTTCCGGCGCGCGGTTGGCGCGCCGCGCCAGCGCCACTTCCACGACACTGGCCAACCTCACCACCAACTTCGGCAGAAAGACACAGGTGACCCCGTGACCTTCGGCTTCGCCGGCAGCAGCGGACAATTCCCGCCACGAATAGCCTCCCTGACTGCCGTCATCAAGCTCATAAACCGAGCCTGCAAGCCCGGTGTCGACGGCAACATGGGTGATTGCGGCGGCAAGATCGCGCACATGGATCAGGGAAGCCCGGCCCCTCGCCGTTCCCGGCACAAATGCAACACGCCGCGTCAGCTGCTTGATCAGGGGCAAGGTGGCTTTGTCACCCGGTCCGTAGACCGCCGGCGGTCTGAGCACGATCCAGGGGAATGCGCCGTCGAAATGAACCACAAGCTCTTCGCCGGCACGTTTGCTGGCTGCATAGTCGGATACCTCCGGCTCGCGGGCCGCGAGCGAGGAAACATGCACAAATCTTGAGACGCCCGCGGCACCGGCCGCCCGCAGTACGGCCTCCGTGCCGGATACATTGACCTCATCGTACTCCGCCCGCGAGCACGCAGCCGTCTTGCCGGCGCAGTGCACCACGACTTCGGCTCCCTGGCAGAGCCTGGCAAGCGCGTCGGGCGAGGCGAGATCGCCTTCGACCACGTCGATGTCGCCGCGCACCACACTCTCCGGGCGGCGGGCGATCACACGTATGTTTCGCCCCGCCTGGCGCAGGCACTCGACCAGATGGGTTCCGACAAATCCGGTTGCACCCGTTATTGCAATGAGACCATGCGTCATAGTTCACCCACAGCCGCAGACAGGCGGCATGCGCAAGCGTCTGGAGAAACCAAGCTTATCAGAGGTCGGATGTCGGCGGGGCCAGTTTGGCCCCTTTGCCTGGCCCGCTATTTGGCCCCGTGTGCCACGCTGGGCAGATCCCCGCCCGTTACGGCATGAATGTAACGAGATGAGATTTCCCTGATCTCGCCCGCCAGGAACTTCGCCTTGGCACCGGCACGTGACAGCTTGCCCGAGGACGTGAACGGCAGGCTCTTCGGCGCGATCAGCACGACATCGCATTCCACACCGGCCGTCTGGTGCACCACAGCCGCAATCTGGCGGCGCAGCTCTTCGCGCTCCTGCTCGTCCGTGAGGCGGCACTGAACCAGCACAACCACATAATCGTCATCGCCGCGTTCGACGGCCACCGCCGCCGCGTCACCCGACCGGAGAGGCTCGACACGTTCGACCGCCCATTCGATGTCCTGTGGCCAGATGTTACGTCCGTTGTGGAGAATAAGGTCCTTGCTGCGCCCGGTGATCACCACCCGGCCGTCCAGAAGATAGCCCATATCCCCGGTGGCGAGCCAATTGTCATCGAGCATGACCGCTTCATTGGCTTCGGGATTTTCAAAATATCCCGCCATCAGGCTCGGGCCCTTGATCATGATGTGACCGATCTCGCGGTCACCAAGCACCCTGCCTTCATCATCGCGCACTTCGAGAGAATGACCGGGCAACGGCTTGCCGCACACCACGAAGGTGCGCACGCGATCGGTCTTGCCGCTGATGTCGGCCGATGCCGGAACCGCTTTGCGCTGCAGCTTGGCATAGCGCTGGTCGATACTGTCGGTCTGGTAGAGATCGTCGATCTCGGCAAAGGTCACCGCCAGGGTCGACTCGGCCATGCCGTAGCTCGGAATGAAGGCACGCGCATCAAACTGCGCCGGCTCCATTTTGTCGGCAAACGCCTGCAACACATCGGGCCGCACCATATCGCCACCGATGCCCGCGATCCGCAGGGTCGAAAGATCATAGTCGCCCGCCGAGCCATTGACGCGGCGCGCCGCCAGGTCGTAGCCGAAGGACGGGCTGAAGGTGATCGTGCAGCCGTTGTCGGAAATGATCTTGAGCCACAAAACTGGCCGCCGGGCGAACGCCGTGGTCGCCAGATAGTCGACCGAATGCTGGCCGAGCATCGGCGCCAGGCAGAAGCCCACAAGACCCATGTCATGATAGAGCGGCAACCACGAGGCCGCGCGGTCGTCGGATGTCGTCTTCAGTCCGTTCTGCAGAATGCCGCGGCTGTTCGTCGTGATCGACTTTTGCGTCACCAGCACGCCCTTGGGGCTGCTGGTCGAGCCGGAAGAGTATTGAATATAGGCCATGTCGTCCGGCCCGAACGGCGCCAGATCGACACCGGTTTCCGGCAGGGCCGCGAGTTCGTCATGGCTCAGCACGATGCTGACCCCAACCGATTTAGCCGCCAGCCCAACCTGCGCCATCAGGTCTTCGGACGCTACGACGGCGCTCGCCCTGGCACTCATCATCATGCCGGCGATGCGTTCCACGTAGGCATCGCGCCCGCCGATGAACATCGAGTAGGGCATCGGGCACGGCACCAGTCCGGCATACTGGCAGCCGAAAAAGACATACATGAATTCGGGGCCGGTCTCCGCCACCACGGCAACCCTGTCGCCGCGTTTCAGACCGGTTTTCATGAGCCTGCGCCCGGTCGAAATCGCCCGGTCGCGCAGGTCGCGGTAGCTTACCGTATGCTGCAGCTGGCCGCGCGGCGAATAGAACGTAAATCCGGTCTCGCCCTGAGCCGCATAGTCGAGCCCCTCGACAAGCGTCTCGAATTCTCCGCGCGAATGCGGCAGAGCGCTGTTGCAGCGCGTTGCCGGTGTGAGGTCATTATTTTCAACAGTCATAAGCAGGTGCAACGAACCGTTTGTTTTCTCACAGTGTTTCATATCGATGCCGCGGTCCGTTCTTAATGTGGACGCGATCCCATGTTGAAATCCTCTCGAATGGCGCGCTCTTTGTTTGACTCCCGCGAACGGGGACGCTTGCCACCTGCGTGTGACATCCGGCTGCCGAAGCAATCTGGGTTTGTCTGGATCGACGGTCGTGCTGGATAAAGGCCCCCCAGCGCTTCACTCAACCCCTTGCTTCCCGAACACCACGCACAAAGAAAATTTCGTTAAAATTAGTACCAATGGCCCCCGGTATGACCAAATCAATTGGTGTTTCAAAATGTAACGCTATTAATAACTTTCGCCGCAAAGGCGACACCGGCGCGTTCCGCCGTTAATCAGGATCCCGCGTTCGCCATCACGGCGATGGCGAAAATACCCAGTGCCCCCACCGCAAAGCCGCATACCCATGCCAGCGCCAACGTGCCGCCGGTGTAGCGCCCTCCCGCGGGCCCGGAGAGCTTTGCCGGCGCGGTTGCGCCAGCGCGCTCGAGATCGACCAGCCGGTGCGCGATATAGCTGACGACATGGCCCGAAATTTCCGAGGTTTCTGCGGATTCCGCCAGTGTCTGACGGCCGTTGCGCGCATTCATGACAAACCTGAATGTACGGCCATCGGTATCGATCACTACATAGGCCAGCATGTCGATCCACAGCCTCGGCGGATCGCCGGGCACCACCTCGCAGACGAACAGGGTGTTGCCCTCCGGGACGTCGGCGAACACCGGTGCCAATTCATCGGCAAGCGCGTATAATCGGGCCGCCGCAAGGGCGTGTACCTCTTCAACTGCATCGAACCGTGCGGCCTGCTGGTCGCGCGCAGATGCCAGCGCATCGCGCAGTCGGCTGCCTTGCGGCGTGTTTTTCACATCGGATAACGAATCAGACAAGGCGGGTCCCCTCAAGCCTCTTAAATGTATCGAACGCCGCCGCATCCAGCACAATTCTAGTTCAGTTTATCCGTCAAGTGCAGCCCAATCTGACATCATCCTGCGCACATCACTCTTCAGTTCCGCCATATGGACGCGGAGCGCTTTTGGGTGTTATGGGTCCGAACCATGACGGAATTACCTCGCAGCGCCCGGCGCGTTCAAGACTGCGCCGCCCAACTTGGCCTCGACATCGCCGTGTTGGAGATGCCCGACAGCACCCGCACCGCACAGGAAGCGGCGGACGCCTGTGGTTGTGAACTCGGCCAGATCGTCAAGTCCCTGATCTTTCAGGGCGCCCAAACTGAAAAGCCCTATCTGTTGCTGGTCTCGGGCACCAACCGGGTGAACGAAGCGAAGATGGCGGATGTCCTTGGCGAGCCCCTCGCCCGGCCGAACGCGGACTATGTGCGCGAGGTCACCGGATTTGCGATCGGAGGCGTACCACCCTTCGGCCACACCAGCGATCTTGCGACATTCATGGACACGGCCCTGCTCGGTCACGCCCGGATATGGGCCGCCGCGGGCACGCCGAAATGTCTGTTTTCAGTCGACCCGGAAGCGCTCAGGTCCGCCACCGGGTCAACGGTCGTCGATGTTGTCTAGAACTTTACGGCTTGATCACGATCCGCGACTTGCCCCGCCCATAGCGCTTGACCAGCGAATAGAGGCGCGCCGCATTGGAGGGGTGCAACCGCACACATCCGTGCGAGGCCGGACGCCCGAGATATCGGGTCTGATTGGTGCCGTGCACCGCGTAACCCCCATAGAAGAAGACCGAATACGGCATCGGCGCATTGTTGTAGATGCTCGAGTAATGCATCTTCCTCAGAACCGTCGGGCGGAATGATCCCACCGGCGTGCGATAGCGCCCCCGGCCGGTCGAAACCCGCCAGCTGTACTTTCTGGCCCCGTTCACATAGACGTTCATGCGCTGCTGAGACAGATCGACCTTGGCGACGACACCAGCCTGTGGCGCGACCGGCGCGGCGAAGAAGACCGCAAGCGCCGCGCATAGCGCGAAGACATACTTCATAAGTTTGACCCCTTACCCTGATACTGACTTTTATGTTTTTGTACTGCACCGCAACGTTAACCCATGCGGGCGGGCGGCACAATCCAGCCGCCAAAAAGACATTAACGCTGCACATTCTCCCAGTCGGGATGGATCCAGGGGCGCTGGTTCGACGGTGGCAGGGGATCGCGGCCCAGAATATGGTCGGCCGCCTTCTCGCCGATCATCAGGGTCGGTCCGTTGAGATTGCCATTGGTGATCTGCGGCATGATCGAGCTGTCCGCAAGGCGCAGGTTGTCGACACCGATGACTCTGTTTTCCGGATCGACCACAGCCATCGGATCATCGGCGTCTCCCATGCGGCAGGTGCCGCTCGGGTGATAGGCGCTTTCCATATGCTGGCGAACGAAATCATCCAGCGCGTCATCCGATTGGGCCTCCGCACCGGGCGAGATCTCATGGCCTCGGAAGGGATCGAAGGCTTCCTGGGAAAAGATCTCCCGGGTCAAGCGGATGCAGGTGCGGAAGTCCTGCAGGTCCGCGGGATCGGACAGATAGTTGAAAAATATCCGCGGGGCTTCCCGCGGGTCGCCCGAGCGCAGCCTCACCCAGCCTTTGCTCTTCGAGCGCATCGGACCCATATGCGCCTGAAACCCGTGGTCCGCCACCGGAGACTTGCCGTCGTAGCGGATCGCTGCCGGCAGAAAATGATACTGGATATCGGGATATCGAACGCCCGCCTTTGAGCGGATGAAGGCGCAGGACTCAAAGTGGTTTGTCGCCCCGAGCCCCGACTTGAACAAAAGCCACTGCAGGCCGATCAGGCCTTTCGAGACGAGGCCGAGATGCTTGTAGAGCGTAATCGGCTGGGTGCAGGTCATCTGCATCAAAAGCTCGGGGTGGTCCTGCAGGTTTTCGCCCACACCGGGGCGGTTGGCGACGGTTTCAATTCCCAGGCCCTTGAGGAACTCCGCATTGCCGATGCCCGAGAGCTGCAGGATTTTCGGCGAATTTATGGAGCCTGCCGCCAGCACCACCTCACGGTTGGCCATGACCTTGTGAATCTGCCCGCCGCGCTCATACTCGACGCCGACCGCCTTGCGGCCTTCGAACAGAACCCGGCGCACCAGAACCCGTGACAGTTTGGACAGATTGGGGCGCGACAGCGCCGGCTTGAGATAGGCGTTCGCCGCCGACCAGCGCCGGCCGCGCCACACCGTCATTTCAAAGTCGCCGAAGCCTTCCTGCTGTTCGCCGTTATAGTCCCGGGTGACCGGGTAGCCGGCCTGCCGTCCAGCTTCGATAAACGCCTTGTAGAGCGGGTTAAGGCGGCGCCCGCGGGTCACATGCAACGGCCCGTTCTCGCCGCGCCAGCCCTCCTGGCCGCCATGGCTCGTCTCCATGCGTTTGAAGTATGGCAACACATGGCGATAGCCCCAGCCGGCCGCCCCCATTTCCTCCCAGGTGTCGAAATCAAGCGCATGGCCCCGCACGTAGACCATGCCGTTGATCGACGATGAGCCGCCCACAACCTTTCCCCTCGGGCAGGCCAGCGTACGGCCACCAAGATGCGGCTCGGGCTCGGTCTCATAGCCCCAGTCATACAGCGACATGTTCATTGGATAGGACAGTGCCGAGGGCATCTGGATCAGTGGCCCGATATCGGTGCCGCCATATTCCAGCACCAGAACCTTGTGCGCACCGTCCTCGGACAGCCGGGCGGCCATCACGGAGCCCGCGGAACCCGACCCAACGACAATGAAATCCGCCTGCGTGTCTACGTCTTCAACCATTCAACTTCTCCCCAATCAGGCGCGCGATGCTTCTTTCCGCATGCGCCGCCACGTCCGCCGCCGGTGGCCGATTGTCGCTCAGCGCCCACCTGACCCACAGCCCGTCGATCAGCGCCGCGGCGCCCTCGGCCAGTTCCGGCACCTCGCGGCGCGGCACGATTTGCGACAGGGCAAAGCTCAGGTTGCTCACCAGCCGGCGGGCGTAGATCCTCAGCAGGTGGCGCGAACTGGGTCCGGTCTGGGCCTGCATGTAAAACGCCAGCCAGGCGGAAATCACCACAGGCTGGAACTGAACCCGCGAGAAGCTCGCCTGGCACACCGCGCGAATGCGCAATTGCGCGGTGTCGGCGCCGGCAAGCAGTTGGATATGTTCCTCTCCCAGCGATTTCAGAAGATGCCGCATGGTCGCCGTCATCAACTGGTCCTTGCTGCCGAAGTAGTGATGCGCAAGCCCGTAGGACACACCAGCGCGACGGGCGATTTCTGCAATCGTCACATCACAGAAGCCCACATCGTGGATGGTTTCCATAGTGGCGTCGATGAGTTGGCGCCTCCGGATCGGCTGCATGCCCTTTTTCGGCATATCACTTCTCTGTGTTCACGTTTCACGGTCACACTATATTTTCTTGATTGATTGATCAATCAACTATAACCTTGGCTACGTCAATCGCTGAAGCACCAACAACCTTATGGACGGAATGACACAGTCGGACGTAGAATTCGGCTTTGGCATTCCAGAACCATAAGATCAAACCGAAGAACATCACTACCAGGGAGGAATACAATGAAATTCACGCCATTACTGGGGATGCGCTCGGCGCTTGCCGCCTGCGCAATGTTCGCGTTCACTGCTGGAACCGGCGGCGCCGTTGCCGCCGAGTCCGATGACCCGATCAAGATCGCCATCAACGAATGGACCGGGCAGCATATCTCGGCCCATGTTGCCGGAGAGCTGCTCAAGAAGGCTGGCTACAACGTCGAATACGTAACCGCCGGCGCCGTGCCGCAATTTGCCGCCATCGCCCAGGGTAACCTGCATCTTCAGCCCGAAGTCTGGGACAACAATGTCGGCGACATCTTTCCCAAGGCCGTCGAGGCCGGTGACATCGTCCAGGTCGGATCGCTTGGTCTGAGCCCGCGCGAGGGCTGGATCTACCCGCCTTACATGGAAGAAAAATGCCCCGGCCTGCCGGCCGCCGACGCGCTGATCAAGTGTGCCCAGGCCTTCGGCACCGCCGAAACCTTTCCCAAGGGCCGTCTGATCACCTATCCGGCCGACTGGGGGACCCGCTCCAAAGACCTCGTCTCAAATGCCGGTCTGCCGTTGCAGGCCATCGCGGGCGGCTCCGAAGGCGCCATGATCGCTGAAATGAAGAGCGCATATGCCGCCAAGCAGCCGATGCTCATGATGTTCTGGGCACCGCACTGGATCCATGCCGAAATCAAGGTCAACTGGGTTGACCTGCCTGCCGCCCATGCTGATTGCGATTCCGATCCCAAGCACGGTTTCGATCCCGCCAAAACCGGCGACTGCGGCTTTGCCCAGGCCAATATCGGCAAGATCGTCTGGAAAGGCTTCAAGGACAAATGGCCCGGCGCCTACAAGCTCGTCGAGATGCTGAGCATCGACAACGAGACCCAGAACCTCATGATGCTCGAAATCGACAACAAGGGCCGCAAGCTCGAAGAGGTTGTCGCCGAATGGATCGCCGCCAATGAAGGCACCTGGAAGCCCTGGGTCGACGCCGCGATGTAATCGCAATGTCCTGAGCCAAAACGCTTAGAGATCACATGAAGGGCCGGCCGGCACACTGGCCGGCCCTTTGCTTTTCCGGCACCCGAGCAGATGCGAAGGTGACTCAGCGAAGAAGCTGTTTAAACTGTCATCCGTGGGGATCCGAACCGAGGCAATCCGATTATGGCTGCAAGCACCAAGGCGCCGGCGCGCGACAAGCAAGACGTCAAGCTCACCTGCCGCAACATCTGGAAGGTCTATGGCGAAAATCCAGCCCAGTTCTTCCCGGCCGGCGCCGGCAAGGTCGCTGATCCCCATGCCCACGCCCAGCACATCCGCGACAGCGGCCATATCGTCGCCGCCGCCGATGTCAGCTTCGATGTCCATCTCGGCGAGATCTTCGTCATCATGGGTCTGTCGGGCTCCGGCAAGTCGACGGTCGTGCGCTGCCTGTCGCGTCTGGTCGAGGCCACCGCCGGCGAAATTCTGCTCGACGGAAACGATCTGCTCAAGGCCTCGCCCAAGGAACTGATCGAGATCCGCCGCCACAAGATGGGCATGGTGTTCCAGAGCTTCGGGTTGCTGCCTCATCTCAACGTCATCGACAACATCGCCTTCCCGCTCAAACTCCAGGGCATCGATCTTTCCGAGCGCCGCAAACGGGCCGAAAGGGTCATTGAGCTGGTCGGCCTTCAGGGCCGCGAAGTCAGTTATCCGCGCCAGTTGTCGGGCGGCCAGCAACAGCGTGTCGGCATCGCCCGTTCGCTGGCCGTCGAGCCGGAACTGTGGTTCCTGGACGAACCGTTCTCCGCCCTCGATCCCCTGATCAGACGACAGATGCAGGACGAGTTCCTGCGCATCCAGCAGGTGTTGCACAAGTCGATCGTGTTCATCACCCATGACTTTCTTGAGGCGCTGCGCATCGCCGACCGCATGGCCATCATGCGCGACGGCGCTGTGGTACAGATCGGCACCCCGGCCGAACTGATCGTCAATCCGGCCGACGACTACGTTCGCGAATTCACCTCCGATGTGCCGCTGGCCAGGGTGCTGCGCGCCTCCGAAGTCGCCAACAAGGCGGGCAAGGTCACCCAGCGCATGCCGCGGGTCAAAGGCGACGTCTCGGTGGAATCCCTGCTGCCGCAACTGGCGAGCCACAAGTCCGGCATCGCCGTTGAGGACGACAGCGGCAAGATCGTCGGTGTCGCCACGGCACAGGACGTCGTCGCCGCCCTGGCGCTCGAAAGCAGCAAGCGGGACGATGCCGCGGAGCAGGCGTCATGAGCGGCCAGCTTGACCGCAACGCCCTCACCTGGTTTGCACTTCTGACATTTCTGCTGGTCTGCCTCGCCATGCGCGGATCCGCCGACTGGCTGATCACCTATCCCGCGGAATGGATGGTTCCCCTCACCCCGCAACTGAACGCCGCCATGAACTGGTTCGTCGACGCCTTCGGCGAGACTTTCCGCGACATTTCGGCCTTTCTCGAGTACCCCATCAAGGGCGTGCAGACCGTCCTGCATTGGCTGCCCTGGCCAGTGGTGATCGCCGTTTTTGCGGTCGTCGCCCATGCCGCATCGGGCTGGCGCCTTGCCGCTTTCACGATCCTTGCGCTCTTCTACATGGTGGTGGTCGGCTACTGGTCGGAAAGTATGAACTCGCTTTCCCTGGTCGCCATATCGGTGCCCTTCGCCGTTTCCGTCGGCTTCGTCTTCGGGGTCGTTGGATACTTCTCGACACGGGCCGAACGGATCATCATGCCGTGTCTCGACCTCCTGCAGACCGTGCCGGCCTTCGCCTATCTCCTGCCGATCCTCCTGCTGTTCGGTTTCGGAACGGTTGTCGGCTTGATCGCCAGTGTGCTCTTCGCGTTTCCGCCAATGGTGCGAAACACGATCCTGGGCCTGCGGCAGGTGCCGGCGGAAGTCAATGAATCGGGCCTCATGTCCGGGGCCACGCGATGGCAGCTCTTCTGGCTGGTGCAGGTGCCGACCGCGTC
>JAJFHL010000071.1 GCA_021775615.1 Hyphomicrobiales bacterium | reverse complement strand
CGTTGTCCTTGTCGGCAACCACCAGCACTTCCGACGGCCCGGCAATCATGTCGATGCCGACGGTGCCGAAGACCTGCCGCTTGGCGGCGGCCACATAGGCATTGCCGGGGCCGACGATCTTGGCCACCGGCGCAATGGTTTGGGTGCCGAAGGCAAGGGCCGCAACAGCCTGGGCGCCGCCGACACGGTAGATCTCCTCAACACCGGCAATGCGTGCCGCCGCCTGGACCAGCGGATTGAGCGCCCCGTCCGGCGTCGGCACCACCATGGCGACGCGTTCGACGCCGGCGACTTTCGCCGGCACCGCGTTCATCAGGACGGAGCTGGGATAGGCCGCCGTGCCGCCTGGAACATAAAGCCCCACCGCGTCGACCGCGGTCCAGCGGTGGCCGAGCTCGACACCGGCCGCATCGGTGAAGCGGTCGTCCTGCGGCACCTGGCGTGCGTGATAGGTCTCGATCCGACCGGCCGCCATTTCAAGCGCCGCGATGGTCTCCGCATCGCAGGCGGCTACCGCTTCATCGATTTCCGCGCGGGTGAATTGGAGTTCGGCCGCCGCGCAGTCGAAACGGTCGAAGCGCGCCGTATAGTCCACCAGGGCCGCGTCGCCGCGTGCCCGCACATCGGCGATGATGTCGGCGACGACCGTGTTGACGTCCTCGGAGGTTTCGCGCTTGGTGCCGAGAAACGCCGCGAACTTCTCTTCAAAGTCTGCAGCTGAGGTGTCGAGACGGTGGACCATGGCTTGCCCTTGGCGCGGTGCGCCCGGTCGGGGCGCCTCCAATCAAACGATCAGGTTTGCTCGCGCAGATCGTGCTCCGGCTTGCTTTGGGTTTCCCATGCGGCGCCGAAATCGCTCATTTGAACTTCTATGCATTCCGCAACAAGCCGAAGCGTGCCGCCGCCCGCAAAGGCCAGCACGATGTCGCCTGAAGGCGCTTCTCCGGGCTCGAAAGTGATTGACAGAAGCTCCAGCACACCGTCATCGCGGCGCTGGTTGATGCCGATCGCCTTTGCCGACAGAACGCGGTTGAAATGCAGGCCGGTGCGCTGGCGCCGGAAGGCGCTGCCGTCACCGAGGCCGTTTTCCGCGTGTTCCCAGTCGAACCGGTTGGCAACGACCGCGAACTGGCCCCGGCCCGGCATGAATTTCATGTCGCCCACAAGAAGCACGGCGTCCTGCATATGGGCAGAGATCACCGCCAGATCGTCGCCGTCGAGGGCTGCTAGTTTCAACTGAGTCATAGGTTCCTAAATCCAGGCACAACGGCACTGCCGCTGGCGTGCCCTGTATTACCGGCGCTTGCGGTTGGACGCAATCATCTAAAGTACACCGGAAGGGTTTAAGGAGGGCTCCGGACCCGCGCCCTGATGTCGCTCTAGGACGATTGACGCGCGGACTCGCCGCGATATAGCTTGACCACACGCGAATCTGCAGTGATTCGCGGTCAAGACCGGTGGGTATGCGTTGGTGGTCGCGAGACGCTTAACATTGCGATTGAACACATGAGCATGTCCTACGACGCCGTTCCGGCGAACGATCTGGTCGAAATCGTCTTCGAGCTCCCCGAGGCGCAAAGCCTTGACGGCGCGCGCACCGAGCAACTCTGGGCGCAGCCGCTGGACGACGGGCGGTTCCAGGTGCTCAACACGCCGTTTCATGTCACCGGTGTCAGCCTCAACGACATCATCACCGCGACACCGCTCCCCGGCCACGACGCCCGCTATCTTTTTGGCCGGGTCGTGGAGAAGAGTGGGCGCTCGACCTATCGGGTGCTGACCTATCCCGACACGACGCTTGCCGACTTCCTCGCCACCTGGAAGCAGCTCGAAGCCATGGGCTGCAAATACGAACAGCCGCCCGGCGGACTGACATCGCTGCACGCCATCGACGTACCGCCGTCGGCCGACATCGAAAAGGTGCTGGTGCTCCTGAGATCGGCCCAGGTGGCCGGCGTCTGGGACTTCGAGCAGGGCGACTGCGGCCACGTGGCCTAAGCGCCGGCTCAGGCGCTCAACCGCTCGATCTGCGCGCCGCAGTCTCCGAGTTTGCGCTCGATGCGCTCAAAGCCGCGATCGAGGTGATAGACCCGGTTGATCACGGTTTCGCCTTCCGCCACCAGTCCGGCGATCACCAGGGAAACCGATGCGCGCAAGTCGGTTGCCATGACCTGGGCGCCCTTCAAGGTGTTGACGCCGGTCACCACCGCCTTGTCGCCGTCAAGCGCGATGTCGGCGCCGAGCCTCGCCAGTTCCTGCACATGCATGAAGCGGTTCTCGAAAATGGTTTCGGTGATCTCCGAGGTGCCGCCCGCCGTGGTCATCAGGGCCATCAGCTGGGCCTGCAGGTCGGTGGGAAAGCCGGGGAAGGGGGCGGTCGAGACATTCACCGGGCCGATCCGGGCGCCGTTGCGCGCCACCTTGATGCCGCGGTTGGTGGGCGTGATCTCGACACCGGCCGCGCCGATCACGTCAAGCGCCGTCTGAAGCAGGTCGGCGCGTGCGCCGATCAGTTCGACCTCGCCGCCGGTCATCGCCACCGCCATGGCGTAGGTGCCGGTTTCGATCCGGTCCGGCAGAACGCAGTGGGTCGCGCCATGCAGGCGGTCGACACCCTGGATGCGGATGGTCGGTGTGCCGGCGCCTTCGATGCGGGCACCCATCTTGACGAGGCAGTCGGCGACATCGCGCACTTCCGGCTCGCAGGCGGCGTTTTCGAGCACCGTCTCGCCGCGCGCCAGAACCGCCGCCATCAGCACGTTGTGGGTTGCGCCGACGGAAACCTTCGCAAAATCGATATGCGCACCGACCAGGCCCTTGGCGGCGCTGGCCACCACATAGCCGTCTTCCAGCGCGATGTCGGCGCCGAGTTTTGCGAGGCCCTCGAGATGGAGGTCGACCGGCCGGGTGCCGATGGCGCAGCCGCCGGGCAGCGAAACGCGGGCTTCGCCGCAGCGCGCCAGTAAAGGCCCGAGGACCCAGAAGCTTGCCCGCATGCGCGAGACGAATTCGTAAGGCGCCGTCGTGTCCACGATGGTGCGCGCCGTGTAATGCACCGTGTCGCCCTGCACCCCGTTCTGTCCGGGCCGTTTGCCGTCGACCGCCATGTCGACGCCATGATTGCCTAAGATGCGCGACAGCAGCGCAACATCGGCAAGGCGCGGCAGGTTGCGCAGGGTGAGGGTTTCATCGGAGAGCAGCGCGGCGATCATCAGCGGCAGCGCGGCGTTCTTGGCGCCGCTGATCGGAATCTCGCCGTTGAGCCGGCAGCCGCCTTCAATTCTTATTCTGTCCATGCGATGTGCGTTCTTTTTTGTCGGGCGGCCGACGCTGAGGATCGGCGGCGATGCGGCGCCAGGTGCGCAAATTCAGTCCTATGAAGCATATGTGGTCCTAGTTGGGCAACCGGCGAAAGCTGAAGTCGGTGTCAGGGTTAAGCTGTGGAAAGCCGCCGGTCAGTCGGCCTGTTCGGCATCGTCCGGCGGGACCTTTTCGTCGATCGGCTCTGCGAAACGTTCTTTCGCCTGCGCCTTGCGGCGCCTGAGATTGGCGCGCAGGGCCTGTTTGAGACGATCCTCACGACTGGTGTTCGGCGGTGGTCCCTTGGAATCGGTGTCGGCCATGACCGATGCTCTATCGCGGGAGAAGCGGTGTTGTCCAGCATGTTGCTCAAGGCTGCGGGAAGCCGCTTCTGCACGTTAAGGTAAACAATCAGAACACGGATCACATTCCCGTGAAGTGACCTAGAATGCGCACCAAGAACACGACCGTTGGCGCTTTAACCCAAGCCCTTCGTCTAAAAGGACAAGAACAATGTGGACATTTGGTCATTCGCCTCACGCAGGCTTCTGGTTCAACGGAAATCACAACGTCTGGGGCCAGCCGGTTTACAATCCATGGACCCCGTGGGCACCATGGGCGCAACAGCAAGATCACGGCCGATGGGCCGCCGAGCACCGCTATGAGCAGCCCTGGCAGCACCGCGAACCGCACCACCGTCCGGACTGGACACCCGAGCCGGCTGATCACCGACCTGATCCCGAACCGGCCCATGATCACTGGTCGCAGCCCCATGATCATCATCACGGATGGTGGTGCCCGCCGGACGGCGACGGCGGTGCGGGACACAATTATCTGAACCAGTTCGAGACGCGCGAGGCCGACGGTTCGGGCAACAACGCCGCCAACCCGGACTGGGGCTCGACGCAAAGCACCTTCATCAGGCTTGCGCCGGCGGCCTATGTGGACGGCATTTCAGAGCCGATCGAGCGCGAGAACCCGCGCGAGATCTCCAACACCATCGTGGCGCAGGACGGCGATATCCCCAACACTTTCGGCGCCAGTGACCTGTTTACGTTTTTCGGCCAGTTCATCGACCACGACATCGATCTCACCCTCGACGACCGCACCGATGTCTATGAGACCGACGTGCCGGCCGGCGATCCGATCTTCGGCGCCAAGGACACCTTCGAGATCGGCCGCTCCAAGCCGGTCGACGGCACCGGCGAGACGGGCCCGCGCGAACATGCCAACGCGATCACCAGCTATCTCGATGCCTCGAACATCTACGGCTCGAGCGAGACGGTCACCGCCCTGCTGCGCGCCGACGGCGGCGCCAGCGCCTATATGCGGACCTCGGAAGGCGGCTACGCCCCGACACTCGGTGAGATCAAGGCCGACAACCCGAACCTGCCGCTGCCCGACGAGGCACTGGCGGTCGGCGGGGCGACCGACGATTTCTACATCGCAGGCGATGTCCGCTCGAACGAGAACGTGGCGCTCACCTCCATGCACACGGTGTGGCTGCGCGAACACAACACCCAGGTCGACAGGTTGACGGAGCTGCATCCCGAATGGTCGCAGCAGGAGCTGTTCGATGCCGCCCGGGTGATCGTCGAGGCGGAATACCAGAACGTGGTCTACACCGAATATCTGCCGTTGCTCCTGGGTGCGGACAACATTCCCGACTATCAGGGCTATGACGCCAGCGTGAACGCCGGCATCGCCCATGAGTTCGCCTCGGCCGCCTACCGCCTTGGCCACAGCCAGATTTCCTCGACCATTCACCGCACCAACGAAGACGGCAGCACGTCGGCGGACGGCAATCTCAATCTCTTCGAGGCCTTCTTCCAGCCCACGACCCTGGTCGAGGGCGGCGGCATCGATCCGATCATCCGCGGCCTGACCTCGAACCTCGGTCAGGAGATCGACCCCTATATCGTCGACGACGTGCGCAACCTGTTGTTCGGCCCGCCGGGCGAGGGTCAGGACCTTGCCGTCCTCAACCTCATGCGCGGCCGCGACCATGGCATTCCGCCGCTCAACGACGTGCGCGAGGCCCTCGGCCTTGAGCGCTACGCGGACTTCTCGGATCTGTCGAAGGACCCCGAGATCGTCGCCAAGTTCGCCGCCGTCTACGACAACATCGAGAATGTCGATCTGTGGATCGGCGGCCTGGCGGAAGACAAGGTCGAAGGCTCGCAACTGGGCGCCACCTTCCACACCATCGTGCTCGACCAGTTCATGCGCCTGCGCGATGGCGATGCCTATTACTTCGAGGAACGCCTTGCCGATACGCCCGACCTCCTGGCCCAGATCAAGAACACCAGCTTCTCGGACATCATCCAGCGCAACTCCGACATCGACTACCTGCAGGACGAGGTCTTCGTCTCGCACGAGCGCGTCGGCGGCAGCGCGTCGGCCGACAAGATGATCGGTGGAGAAGGCGCCGAGCTGATGATGGGATATGACGGCAACGATGTCCTGAAGGGCAAGAAGGGCGATGACGACCTCTATGGCGGCGCCGGCCGCGACAAGCTCATGGGCGGTCACGGCAACGACCTTCTGAACGGCGGCGAGGGCAATGACAAGATGTGGGGCGGCCGCGGTGAGGACATCTTCGTCTTCGACGAAGCCAGCGGCAAGGACAAGGTCTACAAGTTCGACACCGCCAACGACAAGCTCGACATTTCGGCCTATGGCTACACATCCTATGAGCAACTCGCCCATGCCGCCTGGCAGGAGGGCCACAAAGTGGTGATCCGCTTCGAAAACCACACCGACGATCAGGTTCAACTGATCGGCGTCAGCGTCGACGATCTCGGTGAGCACAACTTTGTCTTCGGCGATGAGGACGAGGCGCTGGTTTGAGCGCCAATGCAGTCCTGCGCTTAGGCTACACCACATGCATGTCCCGCACCTGATGCGGGACCCGGTGGCGGTATTCAAGGCCGTGCTGCGTGGCCTCTGGACCTCGGCTCGGAGGCCGGAGTATCACGCGGTGTTGCATAAGGGAGCGGTCGGCCGCCCGTCTCCCTTCAGTCATTCCCGCGAAAGCGGGAATCCAGGCGGAGTGGAGACGCACCGCAATGGTGGCTCTGGATTCCCGCTTTCGCGGGAATGACGTTGAAAAACAATAGGATCGGCTCGTCTAACTGGCACGCCGATTGCTCTTGATAAGACAATAAGCCAATCACCCGTGAGTCGGCCGATTTGCCCAGCAAATCCGCCGTCCACAATGGGACGGTGTCTCAATGTTGCACACATCGGAAAGCATGCTCGAACGCGCCATGGCGAAGATGCGCTCCATCTTCATGACGGTTGGCGTCTTTTCGCTGTTCGTCAATCTCGCCATGCTTATCGCGCCGCTCTATATGCTGCAGGTCTATGACCGTGTTCTGACGTCGCAGAGCACCGACACGCTTCTTATGCTGACGGTGCTTGCCGGCGTCCTCCTTCTCCTCAGCACGGTGGTGGAAGTCGCCCGCTCCCGCCTCCTGGTGCGGGCCGGCGCCAATCTGGACGCGGCCCTTTCCGCCCCGCTCTTTGCCCGCGCCCTCGGCAAGCCGTTGACCGAATGGGCCGGCGCGCCGAGCCAGCCGCTGCGCGACCTCGAGCAACTGCGCACCTTCCTCACCGGCTCCGGGCTGCTCGCCCTTCTCGATGCCCCCTGGACCCCGATCTATCTGGCGGTGATTTTCATCCTGCATCCGGTGCTCGGCTTCATCGCCCTGGCCGGCGCCCTGGTGATCCTGGGGCTCGCGCTCGTCGGCGAGTTCTATGCCCGCAAACCATTGCACCGGGCGGGCGTCACCAGCCGGCACTGCCATGCCCTGGTCGAGGCGCTGGCGCGCAATGCCGAAGCCGTCCACGCCATGGGCATGCTCGACAATCTTCGTGAGCGATGGCTCTCCTCCCACGAGGCCGGGGTCGCCTGGCAGGCCGATGCCTCGGACCGTGTCGGCGTTTTGAAGGCGGCGGCGAAGTTCGTGCGCTATGGCCTGCAGATCGCAATCCTCGGCGCCGGCGCCTGGCTCGCCATATCCGGCGCCCTGTCGCCGGGCGCCATGGTGGCCGCCTCCATAATCATGGGCCGCGCCCTGGCGCCGGTGGAAGCCGCCATCGGCCAGTGGCGCGGCTTTGTGGAAGCGGGTGCCGCGCGCAAGCGCCTCGAAACAGAGTTGGGGGCGCTCGATGAAGGCGCCGAGCGCACCGAGCTGCCGGCCCCGCAGGGCCATGTCAGCGTCGAGAATGTCGTCATGCGTCCGGAACACGCGCAAGAGCCGGTGCTCCAATTCGTGTCGTTCAAACTCGAAGCCGGCGAGGCGCTCGGCCTGATCGGTCCGAGCGGTGCCGGCAAGTCGAGCCTGGCGCGCCTTCTGGTGGGAGTCTGGGCGCCGACCATGGGAGCCGTGCGTCTTGACGGGGCGGAGCTTGCCGACTGGCCCCGCGATGAAGTCGGGCGCTATATCGGTTACATGCCTCAGGATGTCGAGCTGCTCGACGGCACGGTGGCGGAAAACATCTCGCGTTTCGGTCCGAAGGATTCCGAAGGGGTCATCGAAGCGGCAAAGCTCGCCGGCGCCCACGAACTGATCCTCGATCTGCCCATGGGCTACGACACGGCCATAGGCGAGGGTGGCCGCATCCTCTCCGGCGGCCAGCGTCAGCGCATTGCCCTGGCGCGCGCGGTCTATGGCGATGCTAGGTTGATCGTTCTCGACGAGCCTAACGCCAATCTCTGCGCCGACGGCGAGCTGGCCCTGTGCCAGGCGCTCACCCGCCTCAAGGAGCAGGGCCGCACCATCGTGGTCATCTCGCACCGGCCCTCGATCCTGCGTTCGGTCGACAAGCTCCTGATCCTGCGGCATGGCCGCATCGACATGTTCGGCGCACGCGACGAGGTGCTCGCTTCGCTGCCCAAACCGGTCGCCAGAGCCGTCGAGCCAACCGGTCACAATCCCGCCCTCGAAGAGCTGAAAGCGAAACAAGATGCAACAGCTTGATATCGTTCGAAACAGGATGCTTAGCGAGATGCCGAAGCCGCCGCGCGACACCGCCAGCGCATCGTCCCTCGGCGTGAGCGCCATAATTCTTGCCTTCGGGGTTCTCGCCCTGTGGGGGCTGCTGGCGCCGCTGTCGGGAGCGGTGATCGCCGTCGGCAAGTTCATCGCGTCCGGCCAGAACAAGATTGTGCAGCACCTCGAAGGCGGCATCGTTCGGGAAATTCTCGTTGCCGAGGGCGATCTGGTCGAGGCCGGCGAGGTCATGGTGCGCCTCGACGAGACAGCCACCAGCGCCATGCTGCGGCGTCTCGAACTCAAGCATTATCGCAGCGTTGCCATGCGCGCCCGCCTCAAGGCGGAGCAGAACGCGGTGCCCGAAGTGGCGTTCCCGCAGCTTCTCCTGGCCAAGAGCGACGACGCCAAGGTGGCCGAGATCGTCGCCACGCAGGTGTCTGAATACGCGACGCGCCGCCAGAAGCTTGACAGCGAGATCGGTGTCTTCAAGCGGCGCAGAAACGGTGCGGCGGAAGAAATCATCGGCCTCAAGGCCCAGCAGGACGCGGTGTCGGCGCAGGTCGGCCTGATCGCCCGCGAACTGGCGGCAACCGAAAAGCTCTACAAAGAAGGCTACACCACGCTCACCCGTCTCCTGGCCCTGCGCCGCTCCCACGCCCAGCTCAAGGGCGACCTCGGCCAGATCACAGCTCAGATCGCGCGGGCCCGCGAGAAGGTCGCCGAACATGACCGCGAGATCGACCACCTGAAATCGAAGCACTCCGAAGCCGCGCTGGAGGAACTGCGCAAGGTCGAGGCCGACGTCTCCGATCTCGAAGAGCAGGTCGCCGCGGCCCGTGATGTCCTCAGCCGCCTTGAGGTGAGGGCGCCGGTCAAGGGCGTGGTGGTGTCGCTGACCCAGAACACAAACGGCGGCGTGCTGGCTTCGGGGCAGGACATCGTCGAGCTCCTGCCCATCGACGAAGACCTCATCGTCGAGGCCCGGGTCCAGCCGCAGGACATCGATTCCATCGCCGTCGGCCACACCGCGCGCATCCGCCTCACGGCGCTCAACCAGCGGGTGACGCCCACCCTCAACGGCGAGGTGGTCTACGTTTCGGCAGATGTCCGCGAGGCCGGCGAGAACAGTGCGCCTTACTATCTTGCCCGTATCAAGTTGCCGGACGAAGAGGCGGCCCGTCTGCAGACCATGTCGCCGGTCCCCGGCATGCCGGTCGAGGTTTTCATCGACACCGGCGCGCGCAGTTTCGCCGACTATATCCTGCGCCCGGTCATGGACAGCTTCGCCCGCGCCTTCCGCGAGAGTTGAGTGCGCCGCTCCGTTGTGCGATTGAACGGCAACGGAGAAAACCGGCATGTCTCTCACAAACCGCGCCGAACTGTTCGCCACCGCAGCCCACGGCGCCACCGGCCAGAAGCGCAAATACACCCACGAGCCCTATGTCGTGCATCTGCGCGAGGTTGCCGGGCTGGTCGCGTCCCATGGCGGGGACGAGGCCATGATCGCCGCCGCGTGGCTGCATGATGTGGTCGAGGATACTGAAATCACACTGGACGATGTGGAAAGTCACTTCGGCGACGACGTGGCCGCACTGGTCTTCGCGGTGACCGACGTCTCGCGCCCCGAAGACGGCAACCGTGCGACCCGCAAGGAGCTCGACCGCCTGCATGTCGCCAAGGGCCCGCCGCGCGCCAAGACCATCAAGCTGGCCGACATCATCTCCAACATCAGCACCATCGCGGCCTTCGACCCGGGCTTCGCGGCGGTTTATCTGCCAGAGCGCGCACGGGTGCTGGCGGACCTGACCGAGGGCGACCCGGTGCTGTTCGAAAAGGCGACCAAGGCGCTTGAAGACGCCAGGGCGGTGCTTGCGAAAAAGCAGACGTAGCTCTCTAAGCGGAAGCCGTTACAGGGCCCGGCCGAAGAACACGAGCCCGCTGCCGTTCCATGTCCCTTTGGCCTGCGCACTCAGGCCGCAGCCCTCAAAGAACCGGTTGTTGCGGTTGCCATCTGCCGTGACCGCATGGAAACCGGGAAGGCCGCCCTCGGCGCACTTCTTTGCGTATGCCTCGATCAATGCGTTTCCAGCGCCTCGTCCCCGGGCAACGGGCAGCACATTGATGTGCAGATGGGCCGGGAACCGCCGGCATTCGTCTTCGAAGAGCGTGTAGTACCGGTGATCTGCGAAGTCCGGCGATGTGGCCGGGTTGTCCGGGCAGCCGGCCAGGTATCCGATGATCTCGCCGCCATCTTCGCACGCAACGAAGCACCATTGCGGCCAGCGCTCCAGGTAACGGCCGAGCCAGCGCTCGCGAAATGCGGACCTCTCCTTGTCGCCTGCAAAGGTTCGTTTGTTGCTTGTTGTGAAGAATATCTCATCGATGGCGGCCGACGCGTCGTCAAGATCTTCGAACTCATGAAACGCAAAGATTCTCGTGCCGTCGGAACCGGTCACTGTGCATCCTTGTCAGGCTCGGGCAAGGCTTCGGCATTGCTGCGCACCTTCTCCATCAGCCCGAACAGTGTAGCGCGCTCATCCTGTGTCAGACCCGCAAGCAACCCGTCCTCGACCTCGGTCACCAGCGGCACCAGATCGCGGAACACATCGCGGCCCCGGTCCGTCAGCCGCACCACCGCGCGGCGGCGGTCGTCGCCGTCGATGTCGCGTTTCAGGAGTTCGCGTTCGCGCAGCGCCTTGATCGCCCGGCTGACATTCACCTTGTCCATGCTGGAGCGCTCGACGATTTCCCCGGCCGACAAGGCGCCGCCTACTCCCAGCACCGCCATGGTCCGCCACTCCGAAACGGAAAGCCCGTAGCGTGTCGCATAGACCCGCGACACCGAAGTGATGACGGAACGGTAGAATATGCGCACGAGATAGGGGAAAAAGGCGTTAAGCTCGAAGTCGTCCGCCGAACGGCCGTTTTCCGCCGGCCGATCGTCAGGGCCATGCATTGGGTGAGTCATGTTCCGAAGGTACTTTCATATGAAACTAAATGCAACACGGTTCGGAAATGGCATTCGTTATGGGGGAGATGCGCCTTTCACATGCCTTAACCCGCGCCCTTCTGTTGACATGGTTTCATTTGCAACTAATATGTGTTTTGAGCCGCAGCCATCGCAAGGTGAGCAATGAAAAGCTGGATCGAGAGCGCCAACACCGGCGAAACGGACTTTCCCGTTCAGAACCTGCCCTACGGTGTGTTCAGTCGGGCGGACGAGGCACCGCGTTGCGCCGTCGCCATCGGCGACCAGGTGCTCGACCTTGCCGCGCTCGAGGCCGCAGGATTGCTCTCCGTCGGCGCTTCCGAGCCGGTGTTCGACCGGCCGGCGCTCAACGCCTTCATGGCCCTCGGCCTCGGCGCCTGGGACATGGCGCGCATCCAGCTTACAAATCTTCTGGCCGATGGCGACGATCCGGCTCTGAAGGATGACGCCGACCTTGGAGCCCGTGCCCTGGTCCCGATGGCGGACGCCACCATGCACCTGCCGTTCGAGGTTTCCGGCTACACCGATTTCTATTCCGGCCGCCAGCACGCCTACAATGTGGGCGTCATGTTCCGAGGCCCCGAGAACGCATTGCCGCCCAACTGGCTGCATATCCCCATCGCCTATAACGGCCGCGCCTCGACCGTGGTGGTGTCGGGCACCGACATCCGCCGCCCGCTCGGCCAGATGAAGCCGCATGGCGAGGACGCCCCCATCTTCGGGCCGTCGCGCCGGCTCGACATCGAGCTTGAAATGGGCATGGTGGTCGGCTCCCCCAATGCCATGGGCGAGCCGGTCACCGTCGACGAGGCCGACGCCATGATCTTCGGCTTCGTGCTCCTGAACGACTGGTCGGCCCGCGACATCCAGGCCTGGGAATACCAGCCGCTCGGTCCGTTCCAGGCCAAGGCCTTCGCCACCTCGATCAGCCCCTGGGTGGTGACCGCGGCGGCGCTGGCGCCGTTCCGCACATCGACGCCGGAGCGCGAGCATGAGCTGTTCCCCTATCTCCGGGAAACCGGGCCGATGCTCTATGACATCGAGCTTGAGATCACCATGCAGCCGGAGGGCGCGGCGAAAGCCACCACCATCTCGCGCACCAACTACAAGAACATGTATTATTCACCGGCCCAGCAGCTCACCCATCACGCCATCGGCGGCTGCGCCATGAACACCGGGGACCTTTTGGGTTCGGGCACAATCTCAGGCCCCGAGAAGGACCAATACGGTTCGCTTCTTGAGCTCACCTGGGGCGGCAAGGAACCTTTGGCGCTCGAGGGCGGCGAGACCCGCAAATTCATTGAAAACGGCGACCGGCTGACGCTGAAAGGCTGGGCGCAGGGCGACGGCCACCGCATCGGCTTCGGTGAGTGCACCGGAACGATCCTGCCCTCGCCCGAGCAGAAGGACTGGTAGCATGGCAAAGGAGTTCGCCTCCAAGGGCGACATGACTGAAAAGAAGATCTCGTTCACCGAAGTGGGCGACAATCTCTACGCCTTCACCGCCGAGGGCGACCCCAACACCGGCGTCATCATCGGCGATGACAGTGTCATGGTGGTCGATGCCCAGGCGACCCCGGTGATGGCCGGCAAGGTGATCGAGAAGATCCGCACCGTCACCGACAAGCCGATCAAATACGTGACGCTCAGCCACTATCACGCGGTCCGTGTGCTCGGAGCGTCCGCCTATGGCGCATCGGAAATCATTGCGTCGAACACCTGCCGCGCCATGATCCACGAACGCGGCCAGGAAGACTGGGACTCCGAATTCGAGCGTTTCCCGCGTCTCTTCCAGGCGTCCAAGTCGATCCCGGGCCTGACCTGGCCGACCCTTACCTTCGAGCGCCGGATGACCATCCATATGGGATCGCGGCGGGTCGATTTGATCCATCTCGGCCGCGCCCACACCGCCGGCGACATCGTCGCCTGGGTGCCCGACGCCGGCGTCATGTTCACCGGCGACATCGTTGAGTATCACTCCGCGTGCTATTGCGGCGACGGGCATTTCGGCGACTGGGGCACGACGCTGGACGCCATCAAGGCGTTCAATCCGCATTCGGTTGCGCCCGGCCGCGGCGATGCCCTGGTGGGCGATGCCAGGGTGGAAGAGGCTATCGAGAATACCCGCGATTTTGTGGCGTCCACATACCGGCCCGTGGCCCAGGTCGCGGCCCGCGGTGGCTCCCTGAAGGAAGCCTGGGACGCCTGCCGCGCCGAGTGCGACCCGAAATTCGCCGACTACGCCATCTACGAACACTGCCTGCCGTTCAACGTGGCGCGCGCCTATGACGAGGCGCTGGGCATCGACACGCCGCGCATATGGACGGCGGAACGCGACCGCGAAATGTGGGCGGCGCTGCAGGGGTGAGGGGAAATGTTTTGCACCTGCGCACTCACCGGATCGCCGTCTCTCGGTGTCTTCCCCCGGCTTGACCGGGGGACCCGGTATCCGCCGGGCTTGCGGCTCTTGGCACGGCCGAGCATGCAATCGTCTCGCGAGGTTACTGGGTTGCCCGGTCGAGCCGGGCAAAGACAAGTGAGAGAAACCTGGCAGGGTCGACAACACTCATGTCCCGCACTTGATGCGGGACCCAGGGGCCGTTTGCCCAATCGTGCCGGATCGCCCTGGGCCCCGCATCGAGTGCGGGGCACGCCGGATCAATGGGGCGGTGGTTCCCGTCCGCGCCGTGCGGCTGCGAGGGCAGGTCACCCATGAACAAGATCTTCGAGAC
>JAJFHL010000008.1 GCA_021775615.1 Hyphomicrobiales bacterium | reverse complement strand
CCTTCGTGGAAGAAGACCGGCTCTATGTGAGCCGCGGTTCACCGCATTTCGAAAGGATCATGGCCGCTTTCGATGACCGCGCCGAAAGTGCCGCCGAGCCCGTGCCGTACATCGCGCGCAAGTTCCGCACAGATGTGTTTCAGGAGTTCGAGAAACGGTATCGCCTGCAGGTTGCCGGCAGGGGCGGCTCTCTGGAATCCGTCCTCGCCTCGGTCCTTGCCGGCATCGGATGCGCACTGATGCCGGTGCATGTCGTGCAGTCGGCCCGACGCGAGAATTTGGTGGAAGTTCCGTTTTCCGGCCCCCCGGTCAATGTCCAGTTCTATCTGGCTTGCCGCAGTGATGCGATCGCCCAACCGGCAGTCCGTGCATTTGTCGAGCAGTTCGATCACGGCGGCATCGCGCACGATTCTTTCCATATCCTGCAACCATGATTGCAGGCTTTGTGGTTTCGCCCGAGCCCTCGTGCGGTAGTTTTGCCGCAATGTATATTGACCGAAGGGCCATGTCCGATGCCACAGCAAGCAACTGAAACGAACAGTGACGCCGACCGGAATTCCATCCATGTGGACTCCGAATGGGCTGAACTGAAGGAATGCGTCTACGGATCTCCCGACACCTGGGTCCTGCCGATTTTCTACAGCGACGTGAAACTTCGCGCTCAGGGCGAATTCGGTGAATTCTGGATGAAACACCAGGGCAAGGACGTCAAGGAGGTGGCTCCTGAGCTGTTCGCCGAGTTCAGCGGCCAGATTCAGGGCGCGATCGATCTTCTGGAAGACCTTGGCGTGCGTGTGCAGGTCGCCGGTCCCATCAGCCCGGCAAACCGGAAATTTCCACGCGGCGAGGAGCATGGCGTCGCGACGCCATGGATGCGCGATCCCTTCGTCACCATTGGCAACAACGTGATCGAACTGGCGCCGCGCAGTCTGTTCCACCGCCGCCAAAGGTTCGCGATACGTGAGATCCTGGCTGAAACGATGGAGCGCGGCGCACGCTATTTCGCCCAGCCCGACGGCGGTGCGGATGACGAACGGGAAGGCAAGGGGTGGGGCTATCTGGAGGGCGGCGACGTCTTTGTTCTGGGCTCCCGCATTCTTGTCGGCCACTCCGGCGGGTGCAGCAATCCTGAAGGCGCGCGCTGGCTTCAGCACATGCTCGGGCCGGACTATACGGTCGAAACGGTCACCATCGATCCAATGTTCCCGCACCTCGATTGCGTCATGATGACCCCGCGCGAGGGGGTCGTCTTCACCAGTCTTGAAGCGCTCCCAGAGGGCCTGCCCGACTTCATGTCCGACTGGGATGTGGTCGATGTGCCGAAAGCCCTCGCAAAGGCGCATATGGGCTGCAACAACCTGGTGCTGAACGACCGCACGGTCGTGGTGCCCTCCGAAGAGCCCTTGAACGTCATTGCCGATGCTCTTTCGGCACGCAATTTCGAGGTGATGCGGATCCCCTATCGCGTTCCCTGCATGGCAGGCGGCTCGTTCCGATGCGCCCATCAGCCGCTTATACGCAGATGAGTGTGTAATCACCGGTCCCGGCACCTTCTCGCCGGCAGGCACAAAAACGCCTGCGGCCTTATTCCGGTTTGGCGCGCCACCTGTTCTCGGATAAGTTCGCGCCATGATGAAAACGCTTCCCGCATCGATCGATGCGACGCAGGATCTGCTCGCCTCGGGCGACTATATCTGTGACCGTTCGCTGGCCACCGTTCTGTTCCTCGCGCTCAAGATGGGCCGGCCCCTGTTTCTTGAGGGCGAGGCCGGTGTCGGCAAGACCGAGATCGCCAAGGTGCTTGCCGAAACGCTCGGGCGCCGGCTGATCCGGCTGCAGTGCTACGAGGGGCTCGATGTCGCGTCCGCCGTCTATGAATGGAACTATTCGGCGCAGATGATCGAGATCAGGCTGGCGGAGGCGGAAGGCACCGTGAAGCGGGACGATGTCGCCGACGCGGTGTTTTCGGAAAAGTTCCTCATCAAGCGGCCATTGCTGCAGGCGATCGATAGCGACGAGGCCGGGCCGCCGGTTCTGCTGATCGACGAGCTTGACCGCACCGATGAGGCCTTCGAGGCGTTTCTGCTGGAAGTACTGTCGGACTTTCAGGTGACGATTCCCGAGCTTGGGACGCGCAAGGCCGAAGCGCCGCCGCTGGTGGTGATCACCTCGAACCGGACGCGCGAGATCCACGACGCCCTGAAGCGGCGCTGCCTCTATCACTGGGTTGACTATCCCGACGCGGAACGCGAGCGCGCGATCCTAAAGGCCCGCGCGCCGGGTGCGCCGGAGAAGCTTGCGGCCGAGATCGTCGCCTTCGTGCAATCGCTCCGGCGCGAAGACCTGTTCAAGCTGCCCGGTGTCGCCGAGACCCTCGACTGGGCGAGCGCGCTGACCGAACTGGACAAGATCGCGCTCGATCCCGAGACGATCGACGATACGCTGGGCGTGCTCCTCAAGTATCAGGACGATATTGCGAAGATCCAGGGCAGTGAGGCCAAGCGCCTTCTCGACCAGGTCAAGGCCGAGCTTTCGGTTGCCGCGCAATGAACGATGTGCGCCAGACGGCGGACGCCCTGGCTGAGGTCGAGGGATCGAGGCTGGCCGAGAACATCATGCATTTCGGCCGCGTGCTGCGCCGCGCCGGCCTGCCGGTGGGGCCGGGGCAGGTGCTCGATGCGGTGGAGGCGGTGCAGGCCTGCGGCATCGGCTGGCGGTCGGATTTCTACTGGACGCTGCACTCGGTCTTTGTGCATGCGCGGCATCAGCGCGACATCTTCAACCAGGCATTTCATGTGTTCTGGCGCAAGCCCGGCTATCTCGAAGCGATGATGTCGACCATGATCCCGCAATTGGCTATCCCGGTGCGCGAGCGCGAGAAGGCGCCCGGCGAGGCACGGCTGTCGGAAGCGCTGTTCGGCGGCGCCGACGACGATAGCGAGGGCCCGGAGAGCGAGCTCATCGAGCTCGATGCGCGGTTGACCTTTTCGGCCGAGGAGATCCTGCGCAAGAAAGACTTCGAGCAGATGACGGTGGACGAACAGGCGCAGGCGAAAGCGGCCATTGCGCGGCTTCGGCTGAAACGCCGCCCGGTGAAGATCCGGCGCTTCCGGCGGGATCCGGGTGGTTCGCGCGTTGACCTGCGCGCGACCATGCGGGCCAGCCTACGCCATGGCGGACGGCTGGTCGATCTCAAGCGCAAGGAGCGGCAGACCCGCCCGCCGCCGCTGGTGGTGCTGTGCGACATCTCAGGCTCCATGAGCAGCTATTCGCGGATGTTCCTGCATTTCATGCATGCGCTGTCGAACGACCGCGAGCGCATCACCTGTTTTCTGTTCGGCACCAGGCTCACCAACATCACGCGCCATCTCGAGCGGCGAGATGTGGACGAGGCGCTCGACCGGGTGAGCGAGGCGGTGGAAGACTGGTCCGGCGGCACCCGGATCGGCGCCTGCCTCAAGGAATTCAACTACACCTGGGGCCGGCGATGTCTCGGGCAGGGCGCCGAAGTGCTTTTGATCACCGACGGGCTCGACCGCGACGACGTGGCGGATCTTGAAGGGGAAATGGACCGCCTGCACCGCTCCTGCCGCCGGCTGACCTGGCTCAATCCTCTGTTGCGCTACGATGCGTTCGAGCCGAAGGCTTCGGGGATCAGGACCATGCTGCCCCATGTGGATGCGTTCCGGCCGGTGCACAACCTTGAAAGCCTGGAAGAGCTGGCCAATGTACTCATGAACGACCGCGCCGCGATGCCGCCGGCGACGGCGGCCGCCTGAAGTGGAGATTTGAAGCCATGTCCGTTCTCGATACATCCGTTCTCGCCCAAGCCAGCGCCTGGGCCGAAGAGGGCCGCCAGGTGGCGCTTGCCACGGTGATTCAGACCTGGGGTTCTGCGCCGCAGCCGGTCGGCAGCCAGCTTGCCATCGATGCCGACGGCAATTTCGTGGGCTCCGTTTCGGGCGGCTGTGTCGAGGGCGCCGTGGTCACCGAAGCGGTTGATGTGATCGAAACCGGCAAACCGGCGACCCTGCAGTTCGGTGTGTCGAACGAGACCGCCTGGGAGGTGGGGCTCGCCTGCGGCGGCACCATCCGCATCTTCGTTGAGAAACTGAATTGACCGGAAAAGGCCGTCCATGAAGAAATCCGCGCTAGACCGCCTGCTGGAAGACCGGCGCGAACGCCGGGCCGTTGCCATGGTGACGGCCTTGGACACCGGTGACCAGCGCATGGTCTATCTCGACGATGTCGGGGCGGAGGGGGACTTGGCCGCACCGCTTGCGGAGGCCTTCGCGCGCGACAAGAGCCAGACGGTGGAGATCGGCGGCGCCGAGCACTTTATCCATGTCTTCAATCCGCCGCTCAAGATGATCATTGTCGGGGCCGTGCATGTGGCGCAGGCGCTGATCCCGATTGCGGAGGCGACCGGCTATGCGGTGACGATCATCGATCCGCGCGGCGCCTTTGCGACCGAGCAGCGGTTTCCAAGCGTGCGTCTTTATGACGACTGGCCCGACGAAATTCTGCCCGACCTCGATGTCGATCACCGCAGCGCAATCCTGGCGCTGACCCACGATCCGAAGATCGACGATCCGGCGCTCACCTTCGCCCTCAAAAGCTCGTGTTTCTACATCGGTGCGCTGGGCAGCAGGAAAACCCATGCGGGGCGCCGCGAACGCCTTTTGGCCAACGGTTTTTCCGATGCGGATCTCGACCGGATCCACGGACCCATCGGTCTTGATATCGGGGCCAGGGGCGTGGCGGAAATCGCCGTTTCGATTATGGCCGAAGTGACGCGGAGCCTGCGCCAGGGCGCTGAGGCGGGCGCATGAAGTTCGGCACCGTTCCGCTCGATCAGGCCGAAGGCGCGATCCTTGCCCATTCGATCCGGCACGGAAACGGCGTGTTCAAAAAGGGCAGGGTGCTTTCGGGCGACGATGTCGCGGCCCTGCGCGACGCTGACGTGACGGAGGTTATCGCCGCCCGGCTCGATGGCGAGGATATCGGCGAAGACGACGCGGCGTCCGTCGTGGCGCGGGCAGTGGCTGGCAACTCGGTTTCCGCAGCAGAGCCGTTCACCGGACGGGCGAACATCTTTGCCGATGAACACGGCCTTGCCATGGTCGATGTGGACCGGATCGACGAAATCAACCTGCTGCATGAGAGCCTGACGATCGCAACCGTGCCGAACCTCCAGGCGGTTGAGCCCCGGCAGATGCTGGCGACGGTCAAGGTCATCCCCTTTGCCACGGACCGGCACACTGTCGAGCAGGCGATCGATATCTGCGGAGCAAAAGGTCTGGTGACGGTCGCTCCGTTTATCGCCCATGGTGCGGGTCTGATCCTGACCGAACTTCCTCAAACCAAGGACGTGATCCTTGAGAAGAGCGTGCAGGCGATCGCGACACGGCTCGAGCAACTGGGCAGCCGTCTTGACGACGTGGTGCGCTGCCGCCACGACCCGGCGGCGGTCGCAGGCGCCATAGAGGGGCTTGCCGCGAAAGGCTGCGCGCCGATCCTGGTGTTCGGTGCGTCTGCCATTGTCGATCGGGGCGATGTGATTCCGGACGGACTGGTGCGCTCGGGCGGAGACGTCATTCACCTCGGCATGCCCGTCGATCCCGGCAATCTCATGATGCTTGGGCGCCTCGACGACGTGCCGGTCATCGGCGTGCCGAGCTGTGCGCGCTCGCCCAAGATCAACGGCTTCGACTGGGTGCTGCAGCGGGTTCTGGCCGATCTGCCGGTGTCGGCACGCGACGTGATGATGATGGGGGCGGGCGGTCTTCTCAAGGAGATCCCGTCACGGCCCCTGCCGCGCAGCGGGCGAACCGCCGAAGCGCCCAAGGCGCCCACCATCGCAGCGATCATCCTGGCGGCGGGCCAATCCCGGCGCATGGGCAAGACGAACAAGCTGCTGGCGGATATCGACGGCCTGCCCATGGTGCGGCACGCGGTGCAATCGGCGGTCTCCAGCGTGGCGGCCCCGGTGGTGGTTGTCACAGGGCATGAGGGATCGAAGGTGCGCGCGGCGCTTGAGGGCCTCGATGTGACTTTCGTGGAAAATTCCGATTTTGCGGATGGACTGAGCACATCTCTGCGGGCAGGGATCTCGGTCCTTCCCGACGGTATCGATGGTGCCGTCGTTGCACTTGGCGATATGCCGATGGTCGAACCGAGCCACGTGAACCGCCTCATTTCGGCGTTTGACCTGGAGGAGGGGCGCACCATCTGCGTGCCGGTGACCCGCGGCAAGCGCGGCAATCCGGTTCTGTGGGGCGCCGGCTATTTCGATGAGATGGCCAGCATCAAGGGTGATGTGGGCGCCAAGCATCTGATGGGGCTATATGCGGAGGCCGTGTGCGAGGTGGAGGTCGCAGACGATGCGGTTCTGACCGACATCGACACGCCGGCGGCTTTGAAGGAGTTTGTCGGGCAGGGTCAATAGGCTGCGCCCGAACGCTAGACCCTTTTGTCGACAACCACGCCGGTGCCGGGTGCCGTGGCGGAGCCTGCGGCTTGTTTTCCCGCCTCGACCGCCTGCTCGATGAGCGCAACCAGCCCTTCTTCGGCCTGATGGTTCTGCTTGATTACCTCGGTCGCAAGCGCGGCCCGCGTCTGTGCCGTCTGCGCGGTTGCGATGGCTGTTGCTGTGCCAGCTATGCTCATTTGGGTCTCCACACCGGAAGGATGGCGCAGAGCCTACAATCCTATGGTTACCCAAATCTAAATGAGGCCCAACTGGCGGAAACTTGCATGGCCCTCGCGGCCGATGATGACGTGGTCGTGCACGGTGATGGAGAGTTTCTCCGACGCCTCGACGATTTGCTTCGTCATGTCGATGTCTGTGCGCGACGGGGTCGGATCGCCCGAGGGATGATTGTGCACCAGGATGATGGCGGTGGCGGCGAGTTCGAGAGCCCGCTTGATCACTTCGCGCGGATAGACCGGCGTGTGATCCACCGTGCCTTCCTGCTGCACTTCATCGGCGATGATCTTGTTCTTGCGGTCCAGGAACAGGATCCGGAACTGTTCCTTGTCGTGATAGGCCATCGAGGCGCGGCAGTAGTCGATCAACGCGGACCAGGACGAAAGGGCAGTGCGGTTCAGGACTTCCGCCTGGGACAACCGCAGGGCGGCTGCGTGCAGCACTTTCAGTCCGGCCACGACGCCCTCACCGACACCGTCGACTTCCATCAGCCGTTCCGGCCTGGCGCTGATCACATCGGCGAAACTGCCAAAGCGTGTGAGGAGGGCCTTTGCCAGGGGCTTGGTGTCGCGCCGGGGCAGGGCGCCGTAGAGAACGAGTTCAAGCAGTTCGTAGTCGGGCAGGGCGTCGGCGCCGCCTTTCAGAAACCGTTCGCGCAGTCTTTCACGATGACCGATGTAATCCGGTTTGTCTTTGTGTGTCTTGTCCGCCTCAGGCATCGGCAGAAGGAAAGACTACTGAGTAAAATCGTAAGGCGGATGATCGAGACCGCGTGGCGAATAGGTGAAGACTTCGCAGCCTTCCTCGGTGACGCCTATGGTGTGCTCGAACTGGGCCGATAGCGAGCGGTCGCGGGTCACGGCTGTCCAGCCGTCACCGAGAATTTTCACGTGCGGCTTGCCGAGGTTGATCATCGGCTCGATGGTGAAGAACATGCCGGGCTTGAGCGCGATGCCCTTGCCGCGATGGCCGTAGTGGAGAATGTTCGGAACGTCGTGGAACACGCGGCCGAGACCGTGGCCGCAAAAATCGCGCACCACGCTGCAGCGCTGGCCCTCGGCGTACTCCTGGATGGATGCCCCGATGTCGCCGGTCGTTGCGCCTGGAACCACCGCGGCGATACCGCGCATCAGGGATTCATGGGTGACTTCCATCAGCCGCTCGGCTTTGCGGGACACTTCGCCGACGCCGAACATGCGGCTGGTGTCGCCGTGCCAGCCATCGACAACGAGCGTCACATCGATATTGAGAATGTCGCCTTCCCGCAGCGTCTTTTCGCCTGGAATGCCATGGCAGACCACATGGTTCAGCGATGTGCAGATGGACTTCGGAAAGCCGCGGTAATTGAGCGGCGCCGGCACCGCGTCATGGGCGCGCGCAAACTCCACTGCAAGGCGGTCGAGTTCTTCCGTCGTGACACCTGGCGCAACCTGCTCGCCCAGCATGTCGAGGCATTCCGCGGCCCGCTGTCCGGCCTTGCGCATGCCCTCGAACGCGTCCGGCCCATGCAGCTTGATCTGCCCCGTGTTGGCTTCTGGCGCCAGAGCGGCCTCGATATAGTTCATGCGTTTTGCCCTTGATTGAGCCCGCTTGCGTCGAACGGCAACGCGCGGTCGATCTCTATGCCTGCCTGCGGGTCCAGTTTACAGCAATAGACCAGCGTCTCAACGCCCGCGGCGTGCGCTGCGTGATAGCGCTCGACATAATGCGGATCTATGTCGGCGGCAAGGCTGAATCTCTCGCCATCGTCACGCTGCACCAGGAACATCATCACGGCGCGGGCGCCGCCCGCAACCATCTCCGACAGTTCGTCCAGATGCTTTGCGCCGCGCGCGGTGACGGAATCGGGAAACTCCGCAAACCCCGCCTGCCGCATCAGATGCACATTCTTCACTTCGACATAGCATGGCGGTTTGCCGTTGCCTTCGAGCAGGATATCGATGCGGCTGTTCTTGCCGTATTTGACTTCGCGCCTGAGGCTCTCATAGCCGGTCAGCTCGGCGATCTTGCCGCCTTCGATGGCCTCGGCAACGATTCCGTTCGGGTGACCGGTGTTGATCCCGACAAGCGCCGGGCCGGCGCCGAGGTCGACCTGCAAAAGCTCCCAGGAATACTTGAGCTTGCGTTTCGGGTTGTCCGATTTCGACAGCCACACCGTGGTGCCCGGTTCCACCAGTCCCATCATCGATCCGGGATTGGCGCAGTGGGCCGTTACGGTCTCACCGCCTTCCAGTTCGACATCCGCCATGAACCGTTTGTAGCGCTTCAGGAGCCGGCCGGTGACGAGGGGGGTTGGGAATTGCATGGCCGGAAAATAGGGCGGAACGCCCATCGCCACAAGCCGCGTAATGTCGCTGTCGTCAGGTCTTTGTGGATTGCCTGACGCGCTTGCGGCCGGAGATCATCGGCAACACCAGATTCTCGCGCTTCCAGATCCAGTAGAACGCGATCATGACCACGTGCAGACCGACAACAACCAGGAGCAGCCGCGAGTTCCAGTAATGCACGTAGCTCAGAAATCCCGAGAGGGAACTGTCGATGTAGGGCACCAATGGTCCGGCATTGATATCGTCATCGGAGCACAGGCCGGTCAGGACCTGAACGGCCAGCAACGCCAGCATGCCGAACACGGCCAGCCCGCCCATGGGGTTGTGGCCCGGCCAGTGGCTCGGGCGGCGCTTGAACAGATGGCGTGCGTAGTCGAGGAATGCCCGCGGCCCGTATGTGAAACTTGCAAACCTTGAGGCCGGAGCGCCAACGAACCCCCAGATGATGCGCAATACCAGGAGCGTGCCAACGGTGTAGCCGCAATAGAAGTGCCAGGTCTTTATAAACGGGCCGTATTCGCCGAGATACCAGCCGTAACAGACCACCCCGGCCAGGATCCAGTGAAACAGCCGGGTCGGAACATCCCAGAGCTTTCGGGTTTCAAGGCCTGCGCCGGTGGTGTCACCGCCGGTATTGTTTGTGCCGGCGTGGTTGTCGCTCATGCCCGATACCGTGGTTGTGGAACTATTATGCCGCGCCGGCATCGTATTGCCGGCGCGGCATCATTGCGTATCACAGTGTGCAGATTCGGTCCCTACGCGTCAGAGATCCTTCGCGCGGTAGGGCTTGTGGCATCCGCCGCACGTGTCGCCGTATTTGCCCGCGGCGGCCATGAAGGCGTCTTTCCCGCCCGCAGCGGCCGCTTCAAGTGCCGTGGCGGCCGAAGCCCAGTCGCCCAGAGCTTTCTCGAAGCCGCCCATATCTTCCCAGATCTTCATCAGGGCTCTGGTTTTGCCTGCCATTTCGGACTTGGACGTGCCCTTGATAAAGAATTGACCAACCGGATACCGCGCCAAGGCGCCCAGTTCGGAAGCAATCTTCTTTGCCAGGTCGTCGCTGTATTCCGTCTCACCCTTCAAAAGGCCCCAGATCGGTCCCGAGCTCGCGCCAACCAGCTTCATGTAACCCTGGCGTGCTTCAACCGCCTTGCTCTCCGGCGTTTCATGACCGGCCGCAAAAACCGAGCCGACGGCGGCCACGAGAAACGCCACGACGGCGCTCATGAGGATCATCTTTTTCGACATGTTTCTACTCCCTTGCTCTGCTGCCCTGCCGTTGCGAGGAACGCCAGAAGCGACTGTGCCTGGCGACCTGCGGTTTGATCTTGGTCTGCAGCGCCAAACAGGGCCAGAGAATGCTATTTAGGCTTTGGCTTGGCAAGCGGAGGCGGCGCCAAGCGACCGATGAGGGTTCACGATTTCGTGAGCATGCGGCCCATGTGGAGCCGCCACGTATCGCGGGCAAAGGATGGAGACGACCGGAGCGGACCAAAGGTCCGGCCGTATGTCGGACGCCCCGGATACAGGGCGTCCGACACGTCAAGCATGTTGCGTGATCTACTTCAGGCCGCCAGAAACCACAACAAACATGGCATCCAAGTCGACACCGACCGCGTTCACGGCGACAATGATGGCAATCGCGATGCCGGCGCCAATCAAGCCATACTCAATGGCGGTTGCACCGGACTCGTCTTTTGCAAACTGCACAAATTTCTTCATCGTGTTTCTCCATGATGCTCAGCTCCGACTGCACCAGCTCATTCCGCGGTTGCGATTCAAATGGCAGTCTTAAATTGGCTGGAACCTGCGTTTCGTGACTCGAATAATGCTTGTATGGCCAGCTATACGCAAAAATAGTGGAGTAACAACGAAGTATAATCCTAATATGATCGTAATATTTATCACAGTATTGCGCAACCTTTGTATAAATGTATAGATTTTGGAATATATCTATTATTGTGTGCAATTTTGAATAAAGAGCATTGCGACCACGGCGGCAGCGCGGTGTGCGATTTGTGGCTTGCGCCTTGTGTGCAGGCCCGATAGGGCTTTGGCGAAGTCATCCCCCGGCATTTTGAAGGAGCGCCAGATGGCAAGAGACACAGTGACCGCCGCGCTGATCCTGATCGGCGATGAGATCCTGTCCGGGCGCACCAAGGACAAGAACCTGGGATACATCGCCGACAAGCTCA
>JAJFHL010000070.1 GCA_021775615.1 Hyphomicrobiales bacterium | reverse complement strand
CTCGGCGGCATCGGCCTGCCGGTAAGCCCGCGCGCCATCGACGGCGACCTGCCCGGCCCGAAAGAACTGCTTGAGATCATGCGTCAGGACAAGAAGACCGTCGGCGGTAAGCTGACGTTCATTCTGACGCGCGATATTGGCAAGGCCTTTGTTGCATCCGACGTTGCCGAACACGACATATTGGCTTTCCTGGAGGACGGCGCAGACCTGAAATGACCCTGACCATCGGCATCACCTGCGGCGCCATACTGGCGCTCCTGATACTTTCTGCCTTCTTTTCCGGTTCGGAAACCGCGCTGACCGCCGCCTCGCGCGCCCGCATTCACCAGTTGCAGCGCCAGGGCGACCGCAATGCGCAGATCGTCGACAAGCTGATTTCGGCTCGCGAAACCCTGATCGGCGCCATCCTGCTCGGCAACAATCTGGTCAATATCCTCGCATCCGCGCTTGCCACCAGTCTGTTCCTGAAGCTGTTCGGCGATGCCGGGGTGGTCTATGCGACGCTTGTGATGACGGCGCTGGTGCTGATTTTCGCAGAGGTCCTGCCGAAGACCTACGCCATCGCCAATACCGACCGCAGCGCGCTCGCGGTCGCCCCGGTCATCCGCATCATTGTCGCCGTGTTCGGCCCGGTTACCGCGACCGTGCAGTTCATCGTTCGCAAGACGCTGAGCCTGTTCGGTGCCGACATTGACGAAGGCGTCGATGTGCTGTCGGCCCGCGAGGAGCTGCGCGGCGCCATCGACTTTCACCATCGCGAGGGTGCGGTGGTGAAGCATGACCGCGACATGCTTGGCGGCGTGCTCGATCTCGACGAACTCGAAGTCTCCGACGTCATGGTCCACCGCACCGAGATGGAATCGATCGACGCATCCACCGACCCCGCCGATATCGTCGAGCAGGTGCTTTCCAGCGGCTATACGCGCCTGCCCATCTGGAAGGACGACCGCGACAACATCATCGGCGTGCTGCACGCCAAGGACCTGCTGCGCGCCATGAGCGGCGCCAAGGGCGCCGTCGAAAAAGTCGACATTTCCGCGCTGCTGACGCCGCCCTGGTTCGTGCCCGACACCACCAACGTGACCGATCAGCTCAATGCCTTTCTCAAGCGCAAGATCCACTTCGCTCTGGTCGTCGACGAGTATGGCGAGGTCATGGGGCTGGTGACCCTGGAAGACATACTGGAAGAGATCGTCGGCGAGATCGCCGATGAGCACGATGCGCCGGCAACCGGCGTGCGGCCACAGCCCGACGGCACCGTCGTCGCCGACGGCACGGTCGCGATCCGGGACATCAACCGCACGATGGACTGGGAGCTGCCCGACGAAGAGGCGACCACGCTGGCCGGCCTGGTCATTCATGAATCGCAGATGATTCCCGAGGTCGGCCAGGCCTTCACTTTCTACGGACACACCTTTGAAGTGCTGCGGCGGCGCCGCAACCAGGTGACGTCCCTGCGCATTTCCCCTGCCCGCCAGGCTGTAGTGAAGGAAGCCGAGAGCGGATAATCCAAATTCCGCCTCGCCCATTGCGTAGGTCGAGGCACTTTCAACCGCATGGAGGACGTCCATGAGCACCACCCCCAAAGCCCCGCACTACGACCTGATCATAGCCGGCGCGAGTTTCTCCGGTCTTGTCTGCGCCCGCACCGCAGCCATGCGCGGCCTGAAGGTCTGCGTGCTGGAGGCCAAGGACGATCCCGGCGCGCGCATTCACACCACCGGCATTCTGGTAAAGGAGGCGGCCGACGAGGTCGACCTGCCGCATAACCTGATGCGCCGGGTACACGGTGTCCGCCTCTACGCGCCAAACCTGAAGTCAGTCGACCTGTTCGCGCCGGGCAGCTATTTCCTCACCACCCGCACCGCCGACCTGGTGCGCTGGCTGGCCGACGAGGCAAGGCGCGCCGGCGCCACGATCCTCTGCGGCGCGCGTTTCGACGGTGCCGAACGCGATGGCGACATCCTGCGCCTTGGAACGCATGGCATCTCGGGCCGCTACCTGATCGGTGCCGACGGTGCGCGATCCACAGTGGCGCGGCATTTCGGTCTCGGCCTCAACCAAAAGTTTCTCACCGGCATGGAAGCGGAGTTCACCGGGCTTGGTGATGTCGACCCGCGCTTCCTGCACTGCTTTCTCGATTCGCAGATTTCGCCGGGCTATCTCGGCTGGATCGCACCGGCCCCCGACGTCATGCAGGTCGGCCTCGCCACCAACGGATCCGCCAGGCCCGATCTCGACCGGTTCATGCAGAAAACCGGCGCGCTCTTCGACTACGCCCAAGGATCGGTGGTCGAGCGCCGCAGCGGGCGCATCCCGTGCGGCGGCATCGTGGCTCCTTTCGCCGCCCCCGGTGTCATGCTGATCGGCGACGCCGCCGGCCTTGTCTCGCCGATGACCGCCGGCGGCATCCGCCTCGCCTTCCGCTTCGGCCGGCGCGCCGCCCAGGCGGTTTCCGACCACCTTCTCGACTGCGGCCCTTCGCCCGAAGCGGTCCTCGCCCGCGAACATCCGAAGTTCCGCCTCAAGAAACTCATGCGCGCGGGGCTGAACATCGCACCGCCCAATCCGCTCATCGACCTTGGGCTTTCAAGCGCCCTCATGCGCAAGCTGGCAACCCGGATCTACTTTCACCGCACCGCCGCTCCGGGTCAGACCTTCCAGGACTTTCAGGAGAAGGTGCTGATGCCCGAGGATCAGCGCTAGACGAGAGCGGTATTGACGTGTATCGGGATCGCGCATGTCGAATGTCCGATACGATTTTTCCGATAGAACGGTCCTGGTGACCGGCGGCAGCCGCGGCATCGGCTACGCGGTCGCCCGGGGGTTTGCGCAAGCCGGCGCCCGGACCACCATCCTCGCGAGCAGCCCCGGCGTTCATGACGCCGCAAACACTCTTGCCGCCGAAACCGGCGGCGAAGTGAAATCGCTGCAGTGCGACATCACCAATTCCGACGAAGTGGAAACCGCGCTGGCATCGTTCAATCACCTCGACATCCTGATCAACAATGCCGGGCTCGAGCGCATCACCCCGCTCACCGATCCCGACAGCCGGGTCGAAGACACCTTCCGCCGTATCGTCGACATCAATGTCAACGGGACATTCCTGGTGACCCGGCACGCGGTTCCGAAGATGACGGCGGGCGGCCGCATCATCCTGACCGCATCGATCTGGAGCCGTACGGCAGTGCCCGAGTTTTCTGCCTATGTCGCAACCAAGCACGCCAATCTGGGTTTCATGCGGGCAATCGCCCAGGAACTGGCGCCGCAGTCCATCACCGTCAACGCGGTCTGTCCGGGCTGGGTCAGAACCGAGGCCGCCATGGCGTCGCTGGCCGACATGTCGGCGCGGTCGGGGCGCAGCGAGGCCGATCTCCTCAACGAAATCACCTCGGCCCAGGCGCTCGACGGCCTGTTGGAGCCGCAGGACATGTGCGCGTTGTATCTGTTTCTCGCCTCGCGCGAGGCCCGCGACATCACCGGCCAGGCCTATATGCTGGACCGCGGCGAAGTGATGGCGTGATCGCGCCGGCGAGTTGACAGGCCTCCGCCCGGCGCACTAAAGCTCGGCACATTCCATCACGCAACGGCCGGATCGAACCATGACCGAAGCCTTCACACTGGGAATTCTCGAAGCGGGTCAGAACCGCGCCGAATTCGTTCCCGCCCATGGCGACTACAGCGACTGGTTCGAACGCGCCCTCGGCGGCAACCCGGACCGCCCGTTTGCATTGCACCGCTACGCCGCCCACGCCGGCGCCCTGCCCGGGTCCGCCGCTGAGTGCGACGGCTACCTCATCACCGGCAGCCGGCACAGCGTTCTGGAACGGGCCGACTGGATGAACGCGATGAAGTCCTTTGTCGTCGACGCATCGGCGTCGCGCCCGGTCGTCGGCATCTGTTTCGGCCACCAACTGATCGCCGAGGCCTTCGGCGGACGCGTCGAGCCCTCGCCCTGCGGCTGGTGCGTCGGGGTCCACGACTACGAGATCCACATCGAGCAGCCCTGGATGGACCCGACCCTGGCACGAGTGTCGCTGATCAATTCCAACTGCGACCAGGTGGTCGCCGCACCCCCCGGCGCCGACCTGCTCGGGACCAACCCCGACATCCCCATCGCCATGATGCAGATCGGCGGCAATATCCTGACCATGCAGCCGCATCCCGAAGTGACGGCGGGCCTGATGACCGAAGTCTACGAGTTCCGCCGTCCCGACATCGGCGAGGCCAAGGCCGAGCGTGCGATAGAGTCGCTGCAGGGCCCGGCGCACAGCGCACAGGTCGCCGGCTGGCTGGCGAACTTTCTGCAGCGGTGAGTTCTGACCCCTGGAGGCGACGCATCAGGCGGCCGGCATGACCAACCACCACACCGCTCTCTCATCTTGTTTTCCAATCAGCCGACTGTGCTATTGTGAATGCTCACTGCTTGATTCCACGTAGCACATAGCCAAACGGCGGGAGCCTCTGCAGATGACCATGGCGCAATCGCAAGAGACCCGGGCAACACCGCTCAAGAGCCAGAAGACGGTGCAGGCGGTTCTGTGGTCGGCCTATGCCGCCCTGGTGGTCGGCTATTCGGTGATGGCGTTCCAGTATTTCTTCTCGTTCATTGCCGGCGAGCGCGAGTGGTGGAACCTGTTTCAGGCCTATCTCGTCTCGGAGGACTTCTCGTTCGGCGCCGGTTCGGTTCATCTGGAGCAGCAGGAGCCCTACTTTTTCAATCGCTATCTGCTGCTCGTGCACACCACCATGGGGGGCGTATGCCTGGCCGTCGGCTGGTCGCAATTCGTCTCCAGGTTCCGCAAGTCCTATCCGAACGTCCACCGGACCATCGGCAAGATCTACCTGACCTCCGTATTCATTTCGATGACCTTCGGCCTCCTGCATCTTTCCACCGTGCCGCTCAGAAGCGTTTTCTCCGGCCCGGCATTCGGACTTGGCCTGTGGGGCCTCGATGTTCTCGTCATCGTCACGGCGGTTCTGGCCTATCTCGCCATCAGGGCGAAGGACATAAGGGGCCATCAGGGCTGGATGGCGTTCAACTACGCGCTGATCAGCGCAACGCCGTTGTTGCGATTCTTCTGGGTATCCTTCGGGTCGACCACCGAACTGACCCAGGCGCAGATCAATTCGGGAATTTCAACCGTCCTCCTGCCGATCTGCCTGATCGTCGGCATGGTCTGGTATTCCGCCGAGTACATGCGTGATCGGCGGGCAAACCCGTCCTGACCCTGGGGGGCGGGCATGTCGCGATATGGCGAACGTCCCGGTGCGTTGGAGGACATGTGAGCAAAGATCCCAAACTTACCAGCGGATTCAAGAAGAGCTACCTAACCGCGCTCACCGGCCTTGCGGTGGTCACCGCACTCGTCACGTTCAATGAGTTCGTGTTCCGGTTCTCCTGGTCCGCGGGCCTGTTCGACGGTGTCTCGCCGGCCGCCCGACTGGACAGCGGCGCCGGCATTTTCCGCGACCACAGCGCCCTGTTTGTCGCCTATGCGGTGAGCCTGTCGCTGGCGGCGCTGCTCGGACCCTGGGCCCTGTTTTCCGCCAAGACCGATCCGTGGTCGCCGCGCATGCGCGCCCGTGTCCTGTGTTTTCTTGCGGTCTCGGCGCTGGCCGCGCTGGCCGGCGGCGGTCTCGGCATCGTTTCCGGCGACGGGATGATCGGTGGGTTGGACAGCGTCTTTTACTGGTGCGGTCTGGCGGCAATCTGGCTCGGCTTCATCGCGATGGCCGGTTTGGCGTTCATCTACCGCGACCGGGACATCCTCTTTGAATGGCTACTGCACAATACCGGCCTCGCCAATCTCGCCATCCTGATCTACCCGCTCACGTTTGTGCTGCTGCCGCTTGGACTGACGATCGATGAGGCCTATGTCGGATCCGTCACCCTCTGTTTCACCGGAATGATCGCCCTGACGTTCTTCGTCGTGCTGCGCCTGCGCAAAACCGGCGCTCTGTTTGGCGCGCCCCAAAAGACCACCGATACACCCAATGCATAGACCGGAAGGACCCTGCAGGTGACCTTCGAATGGTGGATGTGGCTCGCCGTCGTGGCGACCGCGGCCGGGATCGCCTATGTGGCGATGCGGGCACTGGCGGTTGTTTAAGCCCTTTCCTGCTCCCCTTGCGCTGCAACCCAACGACACTGTGCAGTTGATTAAGAATTAACAGTTAACTTGCATGTAAGTGATTCGCTCTTGAAGGGGAGGGCTCCATGGAAATCGTTTGGCTTACCGGCGGCTTCGCATTCGTTGTGCCCGTTGTCTGGCTGTGCATAAGTTTTGCGTTCAAGAAGCGGCTGCTGATGCATCGGGGCCAGCTTGTCCGGCAACTTCGCACCACAGAAGAACTCGCACGCGCCACCCAGTACAAGCTCAACATGACACGGGACCTCGTCGACAAGATGGAGGCCCGACAGGGCCCGATCCTGGATGAACTCGCCGTCATGCGGGCCGAGCTTGCCGCCATCGAGGAGGAAGAATGCTCAGGGCAGCGCGAAGCCCCGCATGTGCAAGAACATCTTCGCGCCGCAGAAGCGGCATGCGCCACGGCCGAGGCGGCCCGCGACGCATCGGTTGCGCAGACGGTCAAGCTCAACGGCAAGCTCCGTGCAATCGAACTGCAATTGCAGAATTCAAAGGACGCGCAGGCCCTCACCTTGAAAAAGCTGAACGACCTGGAAGCCGCCAACAAGGACCTGCTCGGCAAGCTGGACGGCGCGGAACATCATGCAAAGGAGCTGCAGTTGCGAATCAAGAAGGACGAGGCCGAGCATGCCCTCGTTTCCAAGGAAACCCGAGACCGGATCAGCAATCTCCAGGAAATCGTCAGCCAGCGGGACAGGCAGATCAAGCGTCTGAGGGCGGACGTTACAGCATCGAAGTCAACCGCCGGAAACACGGACGCCCATGCGCCGGATCGCCCGGACGAGCTTTCGGCGCCGCATCTCGCCCTGGTCAGCGATGGCGATGCTGCGGATACCTCCTCCGCGCCCGAGCAGGACCGCGACCGTTCCGCCGTCGGCGCCTGACGCAGGTGCCGGGCCTCAACATCTCCTGCTGCTGTAACCCCAGCCGCCCTGCGGTTGCCTCCGACATGGGACAACAAGAGCCCGGTGCCGCAGCCCGGGTCGAGCATCGAAGTCGCGTCCTGAGCCAGGTCCAGACAAAACTCGAGACCAGTGCCCCATCCATTATCGAGGTCGTAGAACTGCACCAGGTCGCGGTCAGAATACAGCCGGTCTTCCGTCAGGCCGCCGGCGCGTCCGCCTTGATCGCCAGCGCATGCACCGGGCCTGCAAGCTCGCTCGCCAGCGTTTCGTTCACCATGCGGTGACGCTGCACCAGCATTTTGTCGGCGAAGGCCTGCGCCGTGATCTTGACGCGGAAATGCGTCTCGCCGCCTTCACGCCACCCCGAATGACCGGCATGGAGATGCGATTCATCGATGACCTCCAGCGTGTCAGGCGCAAAGGCTTGCGTTAACTTCTCTATGATTTGCTGTCTGACCGGTCCGTCTGTCATAAGCTTTCCTCACTCTGCGCGCAGGGTGGCGTTACGATTCGCATCGGATTGGTGAAAAAACCTGACGATGCGGTGTTTGGCAACCTTGTATCTCTGGGTCCATTGACCATAATTTGAATACCATGAAGCTGGAATCAAAGATATTCGACCGCATCCGGGTGAAGCCCGACCAGGATCGGCTTCTGCGCGATCAGAATCCGCCCTGCCAGTGGCCGGGCTGTGACGATGCCGGCACCCACCGCGCGCCCATGGGCCGTGGCCGCGACGGTCAGTATCATCTGTTCTGCATCAACCACGTGCGCGAGTACAACCGCACCTACAATTATTTTGACGGCATGGATGACGATGCGGTGATCGACTACCAGAAATCGGCCATGACCGGGCACCGCCCGACCTGGCGGGTCGGCATGAATGCGGCGGCGCATGAAGACGGCGACACCGAAGACGTTCGCCAGGCACGGCCCTCCGGCTTCGCCGATCCGCTCGGCATGTTCTCCGACATGGAGTTCACCACCGAGGCGCCGCGGCGCACCGTACGCAATGCCGAACGCCGCGCCCTGGCGGCCATGAGCCTGGATGAAACGGCGACGCCTGAAGAGGTCAAGGCGCAGTACAAGCTTCTGGTCAAGCGCCATCACCCCGATGCCAATGGCGGCAAACGGGAATCCGAAGACAAGCTGCGTGAGGTCATTCAGGCCCATGACTATCTCAGATCCGTCGGATTTTGTTGACGCAGCCCTGCGTTCAGGGTTGCAGTAACGCCCAATCCCGGACTAAACATCCCTGTCAATTCTTAAGATGCGGCGTGACTGCCGCTTTTTTGTGGAAATGTTGTTGTCATGAATGCCCATGTGAATGGTGAGGCGGCTCCAGAACCCGACATGCAGATCTCGATCCGGCAGGTGTTCGGCATCGATTCGGAACTGCAGGTTCCCGCCTTTTCTGAAGTCGGTGAACACGTACCGGATGTTGACCAGGACTACCTCTTCGATCATGAGACCACGCTTGCCATCCTGGCCGGCTTCTCACACAACCGACGGGTCATGATCCAGGGCTATCACGGCACCGGCAAATCGACCCATATCGAGCAGGTGGCCGCCCGCCTCAACTGGCCGTGCATCCGCGTCAATCTCGACAGCCATATCAGCCGCATCGACCTTGTCGGCAAGGACGCCATCGTGATCCGCGACGGCAAGCAGGTGACCGAGTTCCGCGAAGGCATTCTGCCCTGGGCCCTGCAAACCAACACCGCGCTGGTGTTCGACGAATACGACGCCGGCCGGCCGGACGTGATGTTCGTTATCCAGCGCGTGCTGGAAGTCTCCGGCAAGCTCACCCTGCTCGACCAGAACCGGGTGATCCGTCCGCATCCCGCATTCAGGATGTTCGCCACCACCAACACCATCGGTCTGGGCGACACGTCCGGTCTCTATCACGGCACGCAGCAGATCAACCAGGGCCAGATGGACCGCTGGAGCATCGTCGCCACGCTCAACTATCTGCCGCATGATGCCGAGCGTGACATCGTGCTCGCCAAGGCCAAGAGCTACGACACCGATGACAAGCGCGACGTGATCGACAATATGGTGCGTGTCGCCGGTCTGACGCGCAATGCTTTCATGAACGGCGATCTCTCCACCGTTATGAGCCCGCGCACGGTCATCATGTGGGCGGAGAACGCGGAGATATTCGACGACGTGGGCTACGCCTTCCGCATGACGTTCGTCAACAAGTGCGATGAACTGGAGCGCCCGCTGGTCGCCGAATTCTATCAGCGCTGCTTCGATGTGGATCTCCCTGAATCGTCGGTAAACGCGGCCCTGTCGTAACAGGAAGAGCCCCATGGCAGGCAGCAAAGAGGAACCGGCGGCCAGGTTCAAGTCCGCCCTGACGGACACCATGCGGGCGATCTGCGGTGACGAGGAACTGGTGGTCGAGTTCGGCGCCGAGGCGCCGCGGCTCGAGCCCCACAAGGCGCGGCTGCCGCAGATCGACCATGATCTGAGCGCCGAGGTCGTCGACGTGACCCGCGGCATTTCCGATGCCTTCGCCCTGAAGCTCGCCCAGCACGACAGCTCCATCCACTCGCGCCTCCTGCCCGAGGGCCGCAACGCCCAGGCCGTGTTCGAGGCGGTCGAGCAGGCACGGGTCGAATCCATCGGGGCCCGCGCCATGCCCGGCATGGCGAAGAACCTCGAGGCCATGCTCGACGACCGCTACCAGAAACAGGGCATCGCCAAGCTTCGGGAACGCGACGACGCGCCACTCGAGGAAGCGGTCGCGCTCATTGTGCGCGAACGGCTGACCGGCCGGCCGCCACCGCAGAACTCCGGCATGCTGGTCGACCTGTGGCGCCCGTGGATTGAGGACAAGGCGGGAGAAATTCTCAACGATCTGGAGAACCGCATCGGTGACCAGAGCGCGTTCGCCCACCTGACCCGGGACATCATCGCCGCCCTCGACATGGCTGATGAACTGGGCGAAGCGTCGGAGGATTCCGACGCCGACGGCTCCGCCGAAGAGCCCGAAAGCGGCGAGATGGACGCCGACGCGGAGGGCGAAGCCCAGGACGCGGAATCCGATACGTCCGCCGATTCCGAACAGTCCGACGGCGATGCCGAAGACGGCGAACAGGATGCCACCGAGATCGAAGCCGACGATGTGTTCGACGACATCGATTCCGACGAGGCGCCCGACGGCAACGAACCCTGGCGGCCGCAGATGCCGTTCTCGAACATGGCTCCCGAGCCGAGCTACAAGGTGTTCACCAACGCCTTCGACGAGGTTATCTCGGCCGAGGATCTGTGTGATCCAGAAGAGCTTCATCGGCTGCGCGAATATCTCGACAAGCAGTTGAGCAACCTGCAGGGCGTGGTCGCGCGTCTCGCCAACCGGCTGCAGCGCAGGTTGCTGGCGAAACAGAACCGCTCCTGGGATTTCGATCTGGAGGAAGGCCTGCTCGACGCCGCGCGCCTGTCGCGCGTCGTTACCGATCCGATGCATCCTCTGTCGTTCAAGATGGAGCAGGACACCGACTTCCGCGACACCGTTGTCACTTTGCTGCTCGACAATTCGGGCTCCATGCGCGGGCGGCCGATCACCGTGGCGGCGACCTGCGCCGATATCCTGGCGCGCACCCTTGAGCGCTGCGGCGTCAAGGTCGAGATCCTCGGCTTCACAACGCGCGCCTGGAAGGGCGGTCAGGCCCGCGAGCAGTGGCTCGCCGCCGGCAAGCCCGAGGCGCCCGGCCGTCTCAATGATCTACGCCACATCGTCTACAAGGCGGCCGACAGCCCATGGCGCCGGGCGCGCCGCAATTTGGGCCTGATGATGCGCGAGGGTCTGTTGAAAGAGAATATCGACGGAGAGGCGTTGTTGTGGGCGCATGCCAGACTGCTGGCACGCCACGAGCAGCGCCGCATTCTTATGGTCATTTCCGATGGCGCTCCGGTGGACGATTCGACACTCTCGGTCAATTCGGGAAACTACCTGGACCAGCACCTGCGCCAGGTCATCACCGAAATCGAGACCCGTTCTCCGGTCGAACTCATCGCCATCGGCATCGGCCATGACGTAACCCGTCACTACCGCCGGGCGGTCACCATTGTCGATGCGGAAGAGCTGGGCGGCGCCATGACCGACAAACTGGCCGAACTGTTCGACGATGCGCCACCCGCCATGGCGATGCGGCACGGCGGCCGCCGCCGGCGCCGGCAGGCTCATTAGGTTCTGCACTCAATACCATGATGCCCGGAGCGGATTCTGAACCGCGCCGCAAGCGGAGCAACCGCAGCCATGCAGAAACGTGGTCCCTGGAGACGCCTTGCATTGTCTCTCGCAATCGCCTGCGCCAGCCCCGCGGCGCCGACGCCCGCCTATGCGGCCGGCCGCGAGGAAGGGCCCGTCGAGGTCGAGAGTGGATCGGTCTCTTTTGCACCGTTCCTGCCCGGCATCGTCCGGTTCGATCAGCTTGAATGGCGCGGCGGCATTGTCGTCTCAAGCGATGACGACCGTTTCGGCGGCTATTCCGGCCTGGTGATGTCCGACGACGGCAGCAGGCTCGTGGCGGTGTCGGACAGAGGATGGTGGTTCACCGCCGACGTTGCATACGAGGACGACCGGCTGATTTCGATCGGCAATGCGAAGACCGCCCGCCTGCTGGCGCCCGGCGGGCAGGTCATCTCCAACAATCATGCCCGCGACGCGGAGGGCCTGGCCTTCTACGACGGTAACGGCTTGAAGGGGTGGCTGCTTGTCGCACTGGAACGGCGCGAGCGCATTTTGCTCTACAATTTCGGCCGCTACGGCTTTAGGGCGCGCCCAAAGACCATTCCCCTGCCGCGTGCGGCGAAGCAGGCAAAGTTCAATCAGGAGCTTGAAGCCGTCGGGCGGTTCGGCGCCGGCACCGCGCTGGCCGGCACCATCATTGCCCTGTCGGAACGGTTTCTCGACGATGACGGCAATATCAGGGGCTGGCTGATCGGCGGTCGCAGGGCCGGATCATTCTCGGTGCGGCGCAGCGCCGACTTCGACATCACCGATCTTGCCATCCTGCCGGGTGGAGACGTGTTGATCCTGGAGCGCCGCTTTAGTGCGGTGACCCTGGCCGGCATGCGGATCAGGCGGATTGCCCATGGCGATATCAAGCGCGGTGCCACGGTCGACGCGGAAATCCTGCTCGAGGCCAATCAGCCGCTCAAGAGCATCGACAACATGGAGGGCCTGGCCATCCATCGCTCTCCGTCGGGAGAACTGCGGCTGAGCATAATTTCAGATGATAATTTCAACCCGCTGCAGCGCACACTGCTGCTGCAGTTCGCCTTCCCCCCGGACGAAAATCCCGCGGACGCAAAGGAAGAATGATCAGGCGGTTTGGGCCTGCGCGATAGACCGCTTGATGCGCCGCGCCTTCAACGAAAGATCGCCGTCGCGCGCTTTCAGCAAGAACCCGTCCAGGCCACCGCGATGTTCCACCGACCGCAACGCCTTGGCGCAGATCCGCAGGCGGAAGGAGCGCTCAAGCGTATCGCTCAGGAGGTTCACCTGACACAGGTTGGGCAGGAACCGCCGCCGCGACTTGTTGTGGGCGTGGCTCACATTGTTGCCGCTCATTACGGCTTTGCCGGTTAATTCACATCGCCGGGCCATTGCGGACTCCGTTATACTTGCAATTCATGCAGTGGTTGGTATCGGGCGCTGTCCGCCGGCGGACCTTCGGTTCCGGCAGGCGCGCCTGCGAATTCGTCGAGGCGATGCTATAAGCGTGCTCGGGTATCCAGTCAAGGGGCAGAACGCGTGGTGATGTTCAATCGCCGCGTGCCGTAGGCAAGCTTCTGCCGCATCTTATGCATAGTCTGATGCATAGTATGAGCCCGGTGTCGATTGCTGGGCTTGCAGGCACCACAGACATCACTATGTACTGAGCGTGAAGTGGTGGACCGCCAGCGCGCACCGGCACGGGACATGCGGTCACGAGATCGCATAAGGAGGAACGAGGCCTGATGTTTCAATCGTTTTCATCAACTGCACGGCGTGCAGCCGGTGCGACGGGGGTTGCGGCCCTGCTGTGTGCGGCCATGCTCGGGGCCACCTCGGGCCGCGCTGCGGCGGCGCCGGAGGAAAGGCTGTTCCTCAAGTATCATATTCGCGCCTCGGGCATGCGCGTCGCCACCTTGCGCTTCGAGATCGCCTTCGACGCCAGGGGCTATGAAGTGCAGTCGTCGATGAAGACCAAGGGCCTTTTGAATTTCATCGCCAGCACCAAGTTCGATGCCTCCGTTGTCGGGGCCTTGAGGAAGTTCAAGCCGGCGCCGGCCCGATACGACATGCAGACCGACGGCCTTTGGAAAGGCAAGCGCAAGCACTCCATTGAGTGGAACGCAAAGCGCACCCCGAAAATCACCAGGTCATGGCAGCTTGGCGACTACAAGACCCAGTCACTGGCAAAGACAATCCGCGCCGACATGCCCGATCCCCTTTCCGCGCTCCTCACCGCGTCGTTCCAGACCGCCGGCCGGCTCTGCAAGGACAAGTTCAGGGTGCTTGACGGCAAAACCGTGTACGACTTGGTCTACAGCTACCAGAAGCGCGACGATTTCGGCGGCGAGGACCCTGGCGTCTATCGCGGCGAAGCCCACAAGTGCCAGATCAGCTACCGGCCGATTGCCGGCCTGTCGGTCAAGAAATTGCAGAAGCTGCAAAAGAAACCCAACAAGGGCCGAGAGGCATTCACCATCTGGATGGCGCCGGTGAATGCCGAAAACATCGGCCGGAAAGTCTTCGTCCCCGTCGGCGGTGCCTCGAACATGGATGGCCGCCAGATCCATGCACACCTTGTCAGCGCGGTGCTCTCGGGCAAGGCCCTGAACGAGCTCTCCGTCATGGCGAAAAAATGATCCTGCCGGCGCGTCCCATTTCGGCACAGGTTGGTTAATTTTGGCCCGCTGGAGGCATCAATGGCCGGCCCGGATGACGCGGCATGGTCAGCGCACCATTCCACACTTGTGACAGGCTGGCGGATTCGTTCCATATGTAGTGGTGAACAAACAAGGAAAATTCGCGAGTCACTGATTCGGGCGTTGTTTGTTCTCGTAGCATTCGCTTTGTTACCGACGCGAGCCGTGAGTCGAGGGTGAGAATTAATGTTTTGTTCATCTGCACAGCGGTTTCGTTAACCATGTTTCCGCCCGCTCTGCGCGAATCCATCGTGCGACTGCGCGCAAAATGACGCAAACTTACCGGACAAGAGGCTGAAACCGCCGTGAACAAAATTGGAAGACCGCCAATGTCAGTGATTCGGGCTCAGTTTGTTCCCATGTCGTTCCGCAGGTTAACGCGATGGCACATTTCGGCACACAAAATGCAGCAACGGGGTACCTCTGCGGCGCAATCTCGCATCGTTGCCGCCTTGGCGCTGTCGCGGTGATGGCGTAAGAACCGGCACAATCAGAAACGATCAGGTCGTCAGGCCCTAAAGGACCGGAAGAGAGTTCTATGTCGTCATTTGCCGCGCCCACCCCGGCGCACCCCCGCGCCCGCAATGTGACGGTTGTTCTGGGCCCGACCAACACAGGCAAGACGCATCTTGCGGTCGAGCGCATGCTCGGCCACGAAACCGGTATGATCGGGCTGCCTTTGCGGCTGCTTGCCCGCGAGGTCTTCGACAAGGTGGTGGAGCGCGCCGGCGGGCATGCCGTCGCCCTCATCACCGGCGAAGAAAAGATCGTACCCTCCGAACCACGCTATTTCGTCTGCACGGTCGAGGCGATGCCGAGCGACGTCAAGGTCGACTTCCTCGCCATCGACGAAGTGCAGCTCGCCGGTGACCTGGAGCGCGGCCACATTTTCACCGACCGGCTTTTGCACCGCCGCGGCCAGACCGAGACAATGGTTCTCGGCGCCGGCACCATGCGCACGCTGATCGAACAGCTGCTCCCCGGCGCGCATTTCGTCTCACGCCCGCGGTTCTCGAAACTGACCTATGCCGGCCAGAAAAAGATCACCCGCCTGCCGCCGCGCAGTGCGATCGTGTGCTTCAGCGCCGATCAGGTCTATGCCCTGGCCGAACTGATCCGCCGCCAGCGCGGCGGCGCCGCAGTCGTCATGGGCGCCTTGAGCCCGCGCACCCGCAATGCCCAGGTCGAACTCTACCAGTCGGGCGATGTCGATTTCCTGGTTGCCACGGATGCCATCGGCATGGGCCTCAACATGGAGGTCGACCACGTTGCGTTCGCCGCGACACGGAAATTCGACGGCAACATGTACCGTGGCCTGACGCCGGCGGAACTGGCCCAGATCGCCGGCCGCGCCGGCCGTCACATGAACGACGGCACGTTCGGGGTCACCGGCGAAGCCGAGCCCTTCGATGCCAACATTATCGAACAGCTCGAGCAACATCAGTTCGAACCCGTCCGCATGCTGCAGTGGCGCAACCGCCAGCTCGATTTCTCGTCACTTGAGGCCCTCACCGAAAGCCTCGGCCAGGCACCGGCCATGCCGGGTCTGACCCGCACCGTGCGCGGCGACGACACCGCGGCCCTGGAGTTCCTTTCACGCGACCCCGATGTCCTGCGCGAGGCGGCGACGGAAGAGGCGGTCCATACCCTCTGGGACGTCTGCCAGATACCCGATTACCGCAATATCACCGGCGGCGATCACGCAACACTGCTCGGCAAGGTGTTCGGCTTCCTGCGTTCCGAGGCCGGTACCATTCCCACCGACTGGTTTGCCAAGCAGGTGTCTTACGCGGACCATTCGGACGGTGACATAGACACCCTGTCAAACCGTATCGCGCACATTCGCACATGGACGTACCTTGCCAACAAGAGCGGTTGGCTTGATGATCCCGCCGAATGGCAGCAGCGCACCCGTGCGGTGGAAGACAAATTGTCCGACGCGCTGCATGAACGCCTCGCACAGCGCTTCGTCGACCGCAGAACGAGCGTCTTGATGAAGCGGATGCGTGAAAAGGAGGAGCTTATGGCGGCTGTCTCGGATAAGGGCGACATCCTGGTGGAAGGCGAGTTTGTCGGTCATCTGAAGGGCTTTCACTTCGTGCCCGACACCGATACCGACGGCGCCCACGGGCGGACATTGCGGAACGCGTCCATGAAGGCGGTTGCAGCCGAGATATCGGCCAAGGCGAAACGTTTTGCCCAGGTCCCCGACCCGGAGATGGAGCTGACGCTTCAGGGCGCGGTGCGCTGGCAAGGCGCCACCATCGCTCGGCTCAGCCCCGGCGATCACCTGCTGCGGCCGCGCGTTCAACTGGCCGCCGACGACCAACTGACCGGTGTCGACCGGGTCGCCGTGCAGGAACGGCTCGACCGCTGGGTCACATCGCGCATTCAGGCCCATCTGGAACCCCTGCTGGCCCTTGAAACCGCCGGTGATATCGACGGCCTGGCACGCGGCCTCGCCTTCAGGCTGGTGGAAGCCCTCGGCCTGCTGCGCCGCGAAGACGTCGCTGACGATGTCAAATCCCTCGACCAGCCGACGCGCGCCACCCTGCGCAAGTACGGCGTGCGGTTCGGCGCCTATTCGATCTATCTCCCGGTTCTTCTGAAGCCCGCGGCGACGCGGCTGAAACTGACCCTGTGGGGTCTGCAGCGCCAGGCGGCGGACGGGTTCGACATGGACGCGCTGCCCGAGCCGCCGCAACAGGGCCTGACCTCTGCCAAGGCGGATGCCGCCGTACCGGAGGGCTTCTACCAGGTTGTCGGCTTCCGCGACTGCGGAGAGCGGGTGGTCAGGATCGACATGCTGGAGCGTCTGTCGGATCTCATCCGGCCGCTGGTGTTCTGGAAGCCCGGCAAGCCGGAAGAGGCCCGGCCCGGCGGTTCCGTCGAGGGCGGCGGGTTCACCGTCACCCCCGACATGATGTCCCTGGTCGGCTGTTCCGGCGACGAGTTCGCCGCCATTCTGCGCGCCCTGGGGTTCAGGGCCGAGCGCCGCAAGGCCCGTGCGCCCGAAAGCGCGGCACCTGCAACGCCGAGCGCGGACCCCGCCGCCGATGCGGCCACCGATTTAGTCGCCGACGCGACCGCCGAAGCCACGTCACAGGATGCCGCGGCAGAGCCCCAACCGGAGCAGGAAGCCACCCCGGAACCGGTCGCCCCCGTGGACGGCGAAGCGTCTGCTGACGCTGAAATGCCGGTTGCAGAAGCGAGTGCCGACGCGCCGGTCGCAGAAGCGAGCGCCGAAGCGCCGATCGCAGAAAGGGCGCCTGACTTCATCGAGGTCTGGAAGCCGAAGCCGGCGCACCGCAGAGAGCAGGGCGGGCGCAACAGGGCCGATACTCATCGCGGCCGTAAGCGCGGCAAACCGTCCGGTGCCAGCACGTCCGGAGGCAAATCGTCGGGAGGAAAGCCCTCCGGAGACAAGCAGTCTGAAGACGGTGCGCCACGCGACCGCACATCGCGAGGCGGGCCGCCGCACACGCAAAAGCGCAAGCACGGCGGCCGGCGGGGCGCCGGCAAACCTTCCGCCCCGCCACCGACCGATTCCCCATTTGCGGCCTTGAGTGCCCTCAAGGCCTCGCTCGAGGAGAAACAGCGCACCGACCCAAAATGACCGCCGACAGCCAGCGCATCGACAAGTGGCTGTGGTACGCACGCTTCTTGAAGACGCGCACGGCCGCCGGCAAATATGTCGCCGCTGGCAAGGTCCGGGTCAATAGCGCACGGGTCACCAAGCCCGGTCACACTGTTTGCCCGGGCGACGTTCTGACCTTCACATTGCAGCACCGGCTTCGCGTCATCGAGGTGCTGGCGCCGGGGGCCCGCCGCGGGCCGGCCGAAGAGGCACGCTCCCTTTATGAGGACCTCACACCGGCGCCGCCCGAGAGCGCCGCGGCAGCCGATGCTCCACCACCTGCTCCCGGCAAACGGGATCTGGGAGCGGGCCGGCCGACGAAGAAAGAGCGGCGTGAGCTCGACGCCTGGAACGACAATGCCGAATAATGCCAAGTGACGACAATTCATCGCAACCGGCACCATGGTTCGCGCGGTCGAGAAGGTTGTTACATCTCGGCCAAGCTATGATATAGGAGGCCGCTTCATGCGCGTTGGCGTGGTGCCATCAACAGTCGCGGATCCCGGACGGCCCGGTTTGTCAGAGCCGTCTTTCGGTAGCCGGAGAGGACAATGACTTACATCGTTACGGACAACTGTATCCGCTGCAAATACATGGACTGTGTCGAAGTCTGCCCCGTCGATTGCTTCTATGAAGGCGAAACGATGTTGGTCATTCATCCTGATGAATGCATCGACTGCGGCGTCTGCGAGCCGGAATGTCCGGCCGAGGCCATCAAGCCGGACACCGAAGACGGCCTCGACAAATGGCTGGCGATCAACACCGAGTTTGCCGAAAAGTGGCCGAACATCACCATCAAGCGCGATGGCTACGCGGATGCCGAGGAATATGACGGCAAGAAGAACAAATACGAGGAATTCTTCACCGAAGCGCCGGGCGAGGGCGACTGAGCACTCCACGCCTAATCGGCATCAGCGCACTCCGCCGCCGCAGCGGCACATCCCCTCAACACGCACTTTCGGTTAACCGTGTTCGAAAACTTGCCGCGCCCGGGCGAACATTAGGGCGAGAACCGCGCCGCACACCTTTAAAAAGTGTAAAATTTGTGTTATAGGCATGCCGTTACCATATAGACGGGAGATGTCTTAAGTGCACACGGCCGGCCCAATGGGCGCGGGCTTTTTTTTGCGGCAATTTTCCGGGCACTCATTTCCCGGGGACGCACTGGACATCCAGGCTCGTCCCGAAAGGACGCCTTCCACGTCGCGGCGCTGATTTGAAATGAGGCACGGATGCGCTGCGTCGGGGATGTCCCTGATATTGCTGATATGGAGGGATCGCCCGGAAAGGGCCCATGTCAGCTGTGGTTTGCCGGACCGTTAGGTCTGCCGCGCGAAACAAACACTGTGAATGGATAAGAGGTTAAATCTTATATGGCTGCGAAGAAAAAGACGACAAAGCTTGATTTTAAGGTCGGTGAGAGTGTGGTTTACCCCTCGCATGGCGTTGGCAGGATTGTAAGCGTCGATGATGAAGAGATCGCCGGCGCCAAGCTCGAGCTTTACGTCATCCTGTTCGAAAAGGAAAAGATGACCCTGCGGGTCCCCACCGCCAAGTCTCAGGCGGTCGGCATGCGCAAGCTGTCCAGTATTGAAATCATCGAAAAGGCTCTCAAGACCCTTAAGGGCCGGGCCCGCGTCAAGCGCACCATGTGGAGCCGCCGGGCGCAGGAATACGAGGCCAAGATCAATTCCGGCGACCTGATCGCCATTGCCGAGGTGGTACGCGACCTGTTTCGCTCCGATCGTCAGCCCGAGCAGTCCTACTCCGAGCGCCAGCTCTACGAACAGGCGCTTGACCGCATGGCGCGTGAAATCGCCGCCGGCAAGAAGCTCGACGAAGCGAGCGCGGTGGCCGAGGTCGAGGCGATCCTCGAAGCCGGCGCCACCAAGGCCGAGAAGGAAAAAGACGAGAAAGAAAAGGAACAGGCGGCTGCTGAGGCAGAAGCAGCAGCGTAACACTGTTCTTGCCGGCTCCGTGCCGGCTTACGAAAAATCAAAAACCCGGCTGCATCGACGGCCGGGTTTTTTCGTTTTGTGTCTTTTCCCCGGCACCCGGGCCGACATTCGCGCAAAGAACGGCCTTATCCATCCGCGCCGCTCCGGCGGAGGCCGGAGCCCACTCGCATCTGCTGCAAACACGGTGCTTGTGGCCTAAAAAACAATGCTGCAACACCACGCGAGCACATTGCGTTTCTCACGAGGCGCCGGTGCCGGCCGGCAAGTGGGCTCCCGTGAAAACAGGAGCAACGAAAAACCGTGGGGAGTGGCAGAAGGAGCAAGGGAGTATCGCACTTCCGCCTACGCGGGTCGGCCGCCTCACTTGACGACGATTTTCACCCGCTGGCCGGCCGAGACCGTGTCTTCCGGCCCGAGGCCGTTGAGGATGCGGAAGCGGGCGAGCTTGTTGTCGGCGACGGCCATGAGGCGGGCGAGCCTCTTCACCGACTGTCCCTTGCGCACGGTGACGATCTTGATGCGCAACGGCTTCAGCTGTGCCGCCTGTGCCGCGGTCAGCTTGCGGAAGCTCGCCACCGTCTGCTTGAACTGCGTTTCGAACCGCGCCGTGACGACCGGCCGGGTGATGAACAAGAAGCGGTAGACCTTGGTGGCCGAGAACCGGATCACCACCAGTTCGTGGCCGACACCCTTGTGCAGGGTTTCCGCACTCACCGCCGACATGCCGTTCACCTTGAAGGAGCGGACGTTGCGCAGGTCGAGCCCTTCGCCCCAGTTCTCGGTCAGATGGCTCTTGAGCGCAACCGACTGGTTCACCTCGGCGCCGTCGAAGATGAATATCGATTCGTCCGGGCCACGGCCGAGGATCGCATCCTTGTGGTTGATGATGGCAAAGCCCTTCGGAATCGCGAAGCGGAACCGCAGTTGCGGATGCAGGAAGACCTGGCCGCGCAAAGCCCCATGGGCCAGGCTGTCGCCATAGGGCAGCCCGTCGATGAGGTCGAGATAGAGCTCGCCATTGCGCACGTAGCCGCCTGCCGCATCGCCGTAACTGTAGGCGTGTGTCTGCGCCTCGCGGATCCGCTCGGGGGTGCCCGGATGGGACGAGAAGATCGAGCCGGCATTGGCATTCGCGCTGGTCCCGGTCTCATCGGCGTCCAGCGCGAAATGCCGCTGCAGGCTGGTCAGGAACGTCACCGTCCCGGTCGGGTCATACTGCGTCTTCGCCGCAATCGCCATGCCGAGCTTGTCGGCCTCGAGTTCCTGCACCCGCGAATAGGCGGCGACCCGGTGCGCGGTGCCAAGGCGCAGGCTGCCGGCCAGATAAGAACTGTCGGAGAGGCTTGCCAGAATGCCGCCGAGAAACGATGTGCGCTCGGCCGCGATCTGCCGCTTGGCGCTGTGCCGGGCCTGCAGGTGCCCGAGTTCATGGGCCAGGACCCCGGCGATCTCGGCCTCGTCATTGGCCAGCGCCAAAAGCCCCCGGGTGACGTAGATGTACCCTCCAGGCGACGCGAAGGCGTTGACCACCGGCGTGTCGAGCACGGTCAGGCGGTAGTCCTCGCCCGGCTGCCCGGAGCTTGCCGAGAGTTTCTGAACCAGGCCGGAGAGATAGCCGATCAGCCGGTGATCGTCATAGGTGCCGCCGAACTGGGCAACGATTTCAGGATGTGCCGCGGCCCCGATCTTGGCTTCTTCATGGGGCGGGATGAGATCGTCTTCGCCAGGTTCAAGCGATGCGGCGCAGGCCGCCACCGAGGCAATGGCGAGCGCCGCCACGAGCCCGCGCGCCATCCGCATCAAGCCCGAAACCCGTCCGCCTGTTCTCCGCCTGCCGCTATTCATCCAACCGTTCAATCTGCTCCGGGTGGGTGACGTCGATCAGCGGTCCGTTATAGGTCTCGACCCAGCCACGAACCCGCACGCGCGTCCCTTCAAGCGATGCCAAGTCTATTCCCGCATCGCCAAACAGCTTAACCGCTCTCGAAGGGACGGTCACGGTAAAGTCGCGCCGCCAGTCTTCTTCGAAATTGATAAAGGTCCGCGCGCCGACCGAGGCCACTCTTAGCACTTTTCCCTCAACTATGGCGAATGCGTTCTTCAGTTTTGCGACAGGATCCGCCGGGATGGCCGGCCGGACACGATAGAAGTCGAGCCGCCAGAGACCGGCGCCGACGGCGCGGGCCGCCGCCTCGCGGGCAACCAGGGCTCGGGCGCAGGTCCGGTTTGACCCGATCGACCAGGCCCGCCCATGGCCGCGGTCGACCATTTCCCCCTGCACCCAGAGGCGCCCGTCGCCGCGCGCCAGGAACACCTGCGCCAGCAACCGCCCGTGCCGGTCCTCGCGGCGCGCATCGAAGGCAAGCTCGACACCCTGCCCGGCAGCCAGTTGTTCAAGCGCCCGCCGGGCGGCATCGGCGGCGGGCCAAGGCTTATCTGCTGCAAGCCACAGGGGCCGTCGCGGGGATAGAAGGTTGACCAGCCGTACGACGCGGCCGTCTTCCAGCCGCAACGTCTCGCCGTCGGTGATCTCGGCAACCGTGGCCGTCTCGGACGACGCCAGCGCGCATTCGGCCCGCGCCACCGCGACGGCACAGAGCACCAAAGACAGCGCGGTCAAAACCCTCAGCACGCCCACAGCTCCCATGAAGACCGATGCGCGACAGTCTAGGAGGAATCGGCACCCGCAACCAGCGCAAGGAGGCTTTGCGCGCCCCCGCCCCCCGCGTTATAAGGCGGGGGCGTGGCCCCGTAGCTCAGTCGGATAGAGCACCAGATTCCTAATCTGGGGGTCGCAGGTTCGAATCCTGCCGGGGTCACCATCTATTAAGAGAACCATGGCCGAGCCCAAGACCACTGAGACAGATGCGGATGCGGTCGCCTTTCTGACCGGCATCGCGAATGAGCGGCGGCGCGCGGATGCGGGTGTTGTCGCCGGGATCATGAGCCGCGTCACCGGCGAGGCCCCGCGCATGTGGGGCGGCAGCATCGTTGGCTTCGGGCGCTATGACTATACCTACGAGTCAGGCCGTTCCGGCACCCTATGTCTTACCGGGCTCTCCCCGCGCGCCCGGGCGCTGAGTATCTACATAATACCCGGCTTTGCCGCCTATGGTGACCTGATGGACCGTCTCGGGCCCCACAAGACCGGCAAGTCCTGCCTCTACATCACCAACCTCGACAAGATCGACACGGACGTGCTGGAAGAGCTGATACGGCGCTCGGTCGCCGATATGCGCCAGAAATACGGAGTTTGAGTGCCCATGAGAATTACCGTCGCCCTGCTCTTCGCCCTGTTCTGGGCCATCCCGGCCGTCGCCCAGACGGGCCATTCCCATGACAACAACACCCAGTTCCAGGGGACCGGCGTCGATGTCGAACAGTGGATCAAGCGCCTTGAGAACCCGGAGCGCGACGTCATCGCCCACCGCGACGGCGTCATCGCCGCGCTCGGCCTCAGGCCGGGCCAGCATGTCGCCGATGTGGGCGCCGGCACCGGCGCTTACATGGAAGCCGTCTCCCGCGCCATCGGAGTGAACGGGCGCTATTACGGGGTCGACATCTCGGCCGCCTTTGTCGGCCATATGCGCGACCGGGCGGCCCATGCCGGGCTCGGCAACGTCACGCTCATTGTCGGCCGTACCGACCACGCGACCCTGCCGCCGGCATCGGTTGATGTCGTCCTGGTGGTCAACACCTATCATCATTTCGCCCAGGTCGGACCGATGCTGGCCTCCCTGCGCCAGGCGTTGAAGCCGGGCGGCGAGCTGGTCATCGTTGAGTTCGACCGCGTCGAGGGGGTCTCGCGGCAATGGATCCTCGATCATATCCGCGCCGGCAAGGCGACCTTCCGCGAGGAGATCGAGGCGGCGGGCTTCCGTTTCGTTGAAGAGGTGGAGGACACCGGCCTTGAGGAGAACTTCTTGCTGCGCTTTGCAAAACCCAAGTGAGCAGACCGTCTTGGAGACTACATCTGAGTCCGGTGGACCTGTGTTAGCATCGAAGGCTCATGCACATCGCACAACAGGATCGGGGCCATGACAAAGCAGCACGCATTAGCCGACCATGTGAATTTCAGGAAGACGCCGAAGTTCGGCAGCAACCGGCTCGGCAGCCTTCATCTGGCGCAGGAGGTGAACGTCACCGGCGCGCAACAGGGCGACCGCTGGATGCCGGCGACCGCGGCGATCGACGGAGCAACCGTCTCAGGCTTCGTCTCCAAGAACGTGCTGCGCGATCCGCTGTCGGGCCCACGCGAAGCACTGGTGCAGGAATGCGTTAAGCAGTGGCTTCGTTTCGACCGTGGCAAGCGCAAGGAGAACGAACAGCCCTTTGTCCGATTTGTCGGTGAATTCTGGCAGTCCATCGGCATGGATCTCGACGGCCTTGACCGCGACGTCCCCTGGTCTGCCGCGTTCATTTCCTTCGCGGTGCGGACGGCCGGCGGATATAACGGCTTCAGGTTCGCCGCTGCCCATTCGAGATATGTCCACAAGGCGATCAGGGCCAAGCTCGACAATGCTTCCCATCCGTTCTGGGGACTCAAGATTTCGGAGCACAAGCCTGAGCTCGGCGACATGGTCTGCCGCTGGAGGTCGAGCAAGATCACCTACGCCCATGCCGCGACGCACGAAGCGTTCCAGAGCCATTGCGACATCGTCGTCCAGGTCGCCGGAGACCACGTTCTCACCATAGGTGGCAACGTAAGTCACAGCGTGCGCCACACCCGCTACAAGATCAACGCACGGGGGTTCCTCACCGGCGAGGGCAACGTCTACGCCGTGTTGAAGAACAACCGATGAAGCCTGCATGAGGACGCTTGTCGCAGGAATTGCCCTGGTCATCGTCGCTGCCGCGGCGGCCGGCTATTGGCAGTATTCCACGGTTCGTCCCGTCAAGCTGGTCGCCAGCGAGTATGACGACGTCTGTGGCACCCTGTCCAAAGTGGCACCGCAAGACGGAGCAATGGCGGCTTTGCATGCCCGGCCGAGCGCGTGGTCGCGGCAGATCGCACACCTGGCGGCCGGCAGCCAGGTGATCGTTTGCGAGGTGTCCGGCGAGTGGTCAGGCGTGATTGTGAAGGACGAAGCCTGCCAGATCGATCACGATGCCGGGCACACCGTTGACTATTCCGGGCCCTGCGTTTCCGGCTGGATAAGATCTCGGCTGCTTGGTTTGTTGGCCGGCTGATTGGCCGTTCCGCAGGCGCCCCATAGCGCCTACCAGCGCGCTTCGGCGAGCTTTCCGGGCCCGGAGCGGGCAAGCCCGGCGAAGATCGAGCAGTCGATCCCCGTCTTGCGCTTCACCCACCACCACTGGGCGACGGCGATGAGGCTGTAGGAGACCGTATAGGCGATGGCAATGGCCTCGACGCCCAGCGATGGGAACAGCGCCAGGCCGAGGATGAGCGAAATCGCCGTCCCGGCGCTGAGGATCCAGATCACCGAGGCGTGCTTCCCTTTCATCGCCATGATGGCCGGCGCCGGCCCGAAGATGGCGCGTGCGATCATGGCCGAGCACACGATGAGCAGCACCGAAGCGCCGTTCTCAAAATCCTTGCCGAACAGGCTCAGGACCCAGTTGCCAAGTGGCACGACCGCGATGCAGACGGCGACCGCATAGACCAGCGCCAGACCGTTGGCGCGCAGGATGTTGCTGCGGAATTCGGCCGCGTCCTTGCGCTCATAGCTGGCGAAGATGTCTGGCAGGATCAGCGCATAAAGCGCCCGGAGGCCGAAGGCGGCGAGCATGCGCAGGCGGAAGCAGACATGCAGAACGGCGATCTGTGCCGGCGCCGCCAGAGCGCCTGCGAGCAGCAGGTGCAGTTCGATGAAGTAGTCGGACAAGGCCGAAATCGCCATCCACGGCCAGGCCGCCTGACGCCAGCGCCGGGTCTCTTCCGGCGGGGCCTGCCCGTCGCGCCGCAGAACGCCGCGCATGGCCGGCGCGTGGCAGAGCGCGCTTGCCCACAGCGCCAGGCAGATGGCGCCAAGCATCATTTGCGTCGACGCGCCATCGAACAGGCTGATCGAGAACCACACTGCCAGCGTCATGAAGGCGGGCTTGATCAGGAGGTCGGGCAGCAGGCCGGCGAACTGGCGCCGGCAGCCGTTGAGGATGTTGCAGTTGAAGTTGATCAGCGACACGGCCGGGGCCATGGCGACAACAAAGGCGGCGTTGACCACATGTTCGCGCCATCCGCCAAACGGCGCGATGAGCGCCGCAACCGCAACTCCCGCGGCGGCAAGGCCGGTCAGGACCGCCACATTGCGGTAGCCCCGGTCGGCGAAGCCGGCGACCAGATCGCGGCGGTCCTGTTCGAGATACTGCGAAACGAACAGGATGCTGACCGCCTGGAAACCCAACGGAAGCACGATGGCGACCAGGCTCACACAGGCCATCACCAGGGCGAATATGCCGAGC
>JAJFHL010000069.1 GCA_021775615.1 Hyphomicrobiales bacterium | reverse complement strand
CCGCAAGGCATCGCGTTTCTCGACCACAATGGCCGAGTGCAGCAGTGCGGTGCCAACCAGCCAGGGCATGAAGGATGCGTTTTCGACCGGATCCCAGAACCACCAGCCGCCCCAACCCAGTTCGTAATAGGCCCACCATGAACCCATGGCGATGCCGATGGTGAGGAACATCCAGGCGGCGAGCGTCCACGGCCGCACCCAGCGCGCCCAGGCCGGATCGACACGGCCCTCGATCAGGGCGGCGACGGCGAACGAGAACGCGATCGAAAAGCCGACATAGCCGACATAGAGGAAGGGCGGGTGGAACGCGAGCGCCGGATCCTGAAGGATCGGATTGAGACCGAGTCCCTCCAGAGGCGCCGGATCGAGACGGGCGAACGGATTGGACGTGCCGATGCTGAACAACAGGAACGCCGCGGCAATCAGTGCCTGTACGCCAAGGACGCGGGCACGCAGCGACGGCGGCAGGTTGCGTCCGAACAGGGCAACGCAGGCGCCAAAGAGCGTCAGGATCAGGATCCACAGAAGCATCGAGCCTTCATGGTTGCCCCAGACGCCGGCCACCTTGTACAGCATGGGCTTGTCCGAATGCGAGTTCTGGTAGACGTTGATCACGGAGAAGTCGGAGGTGACGAAGGCGTGCATGAGCGCCAGAAACGCCGCCAGGACAAGGATGAACTGCAGGGGCGCCGAGATGTCGGCGAACCGCATCATGCCGGGATCCCCGCGATGCGCGCCGACGAGCGGCAGCACCGACTGAACCAGTGCGAGCGACAGTGCCAGCACCAGTGCGAAGTGTCCAATTTCAGCAATCATCCGATGCCATGTCTCCAGTCAGTGTTGGTTTCAGGCCCCAGCGCCGCCGAAGCAGGCCGAATTCACTCGGCACTGGTTTCTTCACGCCAATGGCCCTGTTCTTTCAGCTTGTCCGCCACTTCTTTTGGCATGTAGTTTTCGTCGTGTTTTGCAAGCACAGTATCGGCGACGAAAGTCCCACCCGCATCGAGCTTGCCTTCCGTGACGACCCCCTGCCCTTCCCTGAAGAGATCAGGCAGAATGCCCTCATAAACGACGGACAGGGTTTCGGCGGTGTCGGTCACATCGAACCGGATCACCGATCCCGCGCCACGGTCGACGCTGTTCTCCGCGACAATGCCACCGAGGCGAAACCTCTGACCCGGCTGGACGTTCTTCTCCGCGATCTCGGACGGCGTATAGAAGAATACGATGGCGTCCTGAAACGCGAACAGAACAAGCCCCGCGGCGCAGGCCAGAATGACCGCACCGGTCGCGATCAACGACGCGCGTCTTTGTTTTCTTGTCAGTGCCACTGGCCGATCACTCGCCTTTCAGTCCCATGTTGCCCCTGGCTTCTTCGATACGGGCGAGCGCCGTTTCGTCGCCGGTGAACTTGGATGCGGCCGTATCCAACGCTTCGCCCGCGGCGTCGCGGCGCCCAAGAACCGCATAGGAGCGCGCCAGCCGAAGCCACTCGTCGACGGTGCCGCCGTCTTCGTTCAGCCGGTCGGCGAGGCGCGACACCATGCCTTCAATCATCTCGCGGCGCTCTTCCGGGCTCATCGACTGAGCCGCGTCAACATCTTCCTGCGTCGGGCTCGGCGCCTGAGCGGTATCCACTGTCTGCGACTGTTCCACAGGGTTTGGAGGATTGGCAGTGACAACGTCACCGCCCGGCTGCAATTCGCCTCTGGCTTGTGCGAGCTGTTTGAGCGCCGCTTCGTTGCCGGCAAAACTCGCTTCCGCCTTTTCCAGGGCCTCTCGCACGGCGTCCGCCCGGTTCAGCACCGCATAGGAGCGAACCAGGCGCAGCCATTCCTCGACGGTGCCGCCGTCTTCGTTCAGCCTGTCGGCCAGCCGCGACACCATGCCTTCAATCATCTCGCGGCGCTCGTCTTCGCTCATGGACTGCGCCGCATCGACGTCTTCCCGGGTCGGGCTTGGGGCCTGCCCCGTATCCACCTCGTCCGTCGGGGTCTGTGTTCCGGCAGTGTCGGCGCCACCACCCAACCGCAGGACGCTCCTGGCATCCGCGATCTGCTTCAACGCCTCGTCGTTGCCGGCAAAGTTCGCCTCGGCCTTTTCCAGAGCCATGCGTGCATCTTCGGACCGGTTCAGGACCGAATAGGCGCGCGCCAGCCGCAGCCAGCCCTGCAAATCGCTGCCGTCGGCGGCGAGCCGATCGGCCAGCCCCTGCACCATGCCATCGACCATCTGATGGCGCTCATCTTCGCTGAGCTGGTCGGCGGCCGCGAGTTGTTCCTTGTCCAGCTCCGGAACGCCGGCCAGGGAGTTGCGCGCGGAATTCAACTGCGCCTCAACGACCGGACGCCAGGGAGCATCCTTGCCACCCTCGTCGAGCAGCCTTTGCCACAGAGCGATGGCCGACTGGAGCTTGCCGTCCTGGCGCTCCGCCAGCCCCAGATAGAAGATCGCCTTGAACTGTGTCTTGTCCGTCTTCGCTGCTTCGAGAAACGAGGCCCGGGCCTCTTCGGTCACAAGCCCCTGCTCCGCCAGGACAAGAGCCTCGCCGTGATTTGTCAGGGTCTCGGCATCACGGCCAAGAATACTCATGGCGCGCGCATAGGCGGATGCCGCATCGCGAAACCGTCTTTGCTGCAAATAGGCCGGAGCGATGATCTTCCAGCCACGCCCGTCCTCGGGCTGTTTGCGAAGATGGTCCTCCACCTTCAGAATCAGGGACGCCAGATCCTGATCTTCCACCGAAGCCTGCTGACGCTCGGCAAATGGCTGGCTCGGCAGCTGCGGCGAGCCGACATTCACATAGACCGCCACGGCAACGGCGGGGACGCAGATGGCCACTGCCAGCATGGCAAAACGCTGCCCCGGCTGTCGTTCTTCCGCGACAGGCGCCTTCCCGCCATCGCTCGCGTCTGCCGACAGAGCAATCAGCCGCCGTGAAACTTCAAGGCGGGCAGATTCGCCTTCTTCGGCGCCTAGCAGTCCCTCTTCGATCTCGCGGTCGATCTGCTTGAGTTGATCGCGGTAAATCTCCAGGTCAAACGCCTCACGGCGTTTTTTCGCGCCATTGGCGCGAGACAACGGAACAAGCAAGGCGGCCAGACAAAGGGCCGTCAGAATTGCAAAAATGAACCAGATCAGCATGACACCAACATTTGTATCGATTTCGCGGATTCAATGCACGTAATTGCGGCCATCTCCAGACCCAAGGTGTCGCAGGCCTTTGTTCAAATGTCGCAAATCCGTGGTGCGCCAATATCGGCAATGGTAATGTCACGCCCGGTTTCGCTAAATTTCTCAAGACTGGCCTGGGAACTCAGAGGTATGCAGATCCTGGAATGAAACGCTATTCAATCTTTTCCCTGGCCCGTAACGCGGCCAATTATCACAAGGACTGGGGACCGGCCTGGCGCAGCCCTGAACCCAAGGGCGAGTACGACGTCGTCATCATCGGCGCCGGCGGCCACGGCCTGGCGACAGCATACTACCTGGCAAAGAATCACAATGTTACAAATGTTGCGGTTCTGGAAAAAGGCTGGCTTGGGGGGGGAAACACCGGACGCAACACGACCATCATCCGCTCGAACTACCTGCAGGACGCCAGCATGGCGATCTACGAGCTGTCGCGTTCGCTCTATGAAGGGCTGAGCCAGGAACTCAATTACAACGTCATGTTCTCGCCGCGCGGGCTGTTGATGCTGTGCCAGACGGAACACGAGTTGCGCGCGATGAAGCGCACGTCGCATGCCAACAGGCTTGCGGGCATCAAGGCGAAGATGATCGACCGCAAGGAAGTCAAGCGCCTCTGCCCGATCATCAACGACAGCGACGATTGCCGCTATCCCATTCTGGGCGCTTATCATCAGCCGCGCGGCGGCACCGCACGACATGATGCCATCGCATGGGGTTATGCGCGCGGCGCCGACGCCCGCGGCGTCGACATCATCCAGAACTGTGCGGTGACCGGCATTGACCGTGAAGGCGGGAAAGTCGTCGGCGTCCAGACCATCAGGGGCGCGATCAAGGCGAAGAAAATTGCAGTGGTGGTTGCTGGCAACACGACCCAGGTCACGGACATGGCGGGCATCCGCATGCCAATCGAAAGCGTTGCCCTGCAGGCGCTGGTGTCGGAGCCGATCAAGCCGTGCATCGACGTGGTCGTGATGGCCAACACGGTGCACGGTTACATGAGCCAGTCCGACAAGGGCGACCTGGTCATCGGCGGCGGTGCGGACCCCTACAACAACTTCTCGCAGCGCGGCAGCTTCCCGGCCCTGGAGCACACGGTTTCGGCGCTGGTGGATACGTTCCCGATCATCAGCCGGTTACGCATGCTGCGCATGTGGGGCGGCATCGTCGACATGACCGGCGACCGCAGCCCGATCATTTCGAAGACCGATGTGGAA
>JAJFHL010000068.1 GCA_021775615.1 Hyphomicrobiales bacterium | reverse complement strand
CGTCGTTCATGTCGACGACGACGTCCTTGCCCGCTGCAATCTCAACCCGGGCAAGCTCCTGCTCGGACGTGCCGAGCACATAGGTGCCCGGTTTCAGTTGCTGAGGTTTATCCCGGCCGGCTTTGAAGCGGTCGATGCTGTTGCTGTAGGCCTTGCCCGGCTCGTAGACGTAAACGACATCGCTGACCACGTTCTTGACCGAAAGCGAGCCGACAGCGGCCGTCTTCAATTTAATGACACGCTTTTTGGGCGCTGCGGGCTCGGCGACCAGCTGCACGGTGGCGGCCATCGCGGTATGCAGCTCCGGTGCGCTGTCGGCGCTCAGGAATTTCCCGCCTGTCTTGTCGGCGATGCACTGCAACTGGGTCTTCTCTTCATCGGTCAGGTCAAATCCAACCACATGAACCGTGAAGTCGATGCCGTCGGCCTCCAGCTCGGCCGCAACCGCGCACGGGTCGGCGTTACAGGTCTCTTTACCGTCGCTCACGAGGATCACCGTTGCGCGCTCCTCGGTGTACTTCAGCGCCCGTGCAGCCTGTCGGATGGCATCGCTGAGCGGCGTCTTGCCCTTCGGGTTCAAACCGTCGACGGTGGCCATAATGGCATCCGCGTCAACGTCGCCGACGGGAACCAGGGTTTCAATGTCGGCGCAATTGCCTTTCTCGCGGTGACCGTAGGCAGTCACTCCAAGCTGGACCTTGGGATTCCAATCGCTGATCAGCTTGCGTATGACATTGCGGGCGATGACGATTTTTGGTGTGCTGTCGACCTGTCCCCACATGCTGCCGGACGCATCGAGCACCAGAACGGCGCGCTCGACACCACCCTCGGCCGCCGCGGCCGGTGCCAGTCCAGACAAGGTGATCGTCAATCCCACCACGGCCAAAATCGTTTTCATCATAGGTTTCCTCCCGCAACAATCGTCTCGCAGAGGCGCATTTCGTTTGATGCACCCGAGTGGCAACGAACGGCGTCACATAGCCGCCAGCAGACACCACTCCAACGCAGCGTTTGGACATAACAAGGGCCAGATATTGCCGGACTTGTGGTGTTTACCCGGCCCGATTGCGCACTCAACCGTTGAATTTGGGCCAGTTGATGAAGTGCACCGGCCGACACGCGGAGTTTTCGTTGCTGCGATACGGCAATGCCGGAGATAGCAGTGACGTGATATTCGGTCGAAGGCCCCGCGTTTGCGCCATAGATAAGCATAGTTTCGCTGATAGTATCGAGCCAGGTAGTAGAGACAGCCGGACGGCGTGGAGATCGTTCGGACCACGACCGAGATCCGGCTGTCCCATACGAGGGAGGAGTTATCATGTCGATTGTCCGAGCATTCCTGACCGCCTGTGCCGTGTGCTTCGCGTTTTCCGCCACCGCACAGGATGTTTCAACAGGCAAGTGGGTCGACCTCACCCACGCCTTCAATGAAAAGTCGGTCTATTGGCCGACGGCTGAGACCTTCACCAAGACCGAGGTGTTCCACGGTCACACCGACGGCGGCTGGTTCTATTCAGCCTACAATTTCTCGGCGGCCGAACACGGCGGCACTCATATGGATTCGCCGATACACTTCGCGCAGGGCGCCAACACAACTGACGCTGTGCCCGTTGATCAACTCATCGGACCGGGTTTCGTCATCGATGTCTCGCGCCAGGCGGCGGAGAATGTGGACTATCTCGTCACCGCCGCGGATATCGAGGCGTTCGAGGCCGAGTACGGACAGATCCCGGCGGGCGCAATCGTTCTGATCAACACCGGCCGTGCCAGCCTCTATCCGGATCGCGAGGCTTACATGGGCACCGCCGAGCGCGGCGCGGACGCCGTTCCCAAACTGCACTTCCCGGGCCTTGGCGCCGATGGCGCGGCCTTGCTGGTCGCACGGAAAATCGGCGCCGTGGGGATCGATACGCCATCCATCGACTACGGCCAGTCCAAGGACTTCGCCGCCCATGTAGAGCTGATGACGAACAACATCCCGGCGTTCGAGAATGTGGCGGACATGAGTGGATTGCCGGCAACCGGCAGCACCATCATCGCATTGCCGATGAAGATAGAGGGTGGGTCCGGCGGGCCGCTGAGGATCGTGGCGCAATTGCCTGCAAACTGATCGCGTTGCAGGTAGCTGAGCGCACTCAGGGTCGGGCGGGAGCCCAGTTCCATGCGAGCCAGTCCGAGTGCCAGTAGTGTTCGGCGTCGCGCCAGAACGCAAGCCTGCGGGCGCGCCGACGTATAGGTCCCGCGTCATTCCTGGCGGGTTCCATGAGCGTCACGCTGATTTCAATGGTGGCGATGTTGACTTCGGTCATCTGTGAATCTCCAGGTTTCCCGAAGTCTCGCGAGTGGGATTTCGGGCAGAACAACCCTCCTTTCCCATTTGCCTATATGTGGCTTGATGGGCCTCTCAGGTATGACCGGGATCACAAGTCCGCATCGACGATTTAGACGCGCACGCCTGGGACGCCGGCTTCAAACAATGCCCGGGCTCCCTCCGTTTTGTCATTTGGCTGATTTCACCCGTTGCGGGCTCATGCACAGATGAACGTCCAGTGTTGCTCATCAGGTCACTCTTCCTCTGATCAGGGCAACCGCGGCGCAAGCCGCCGCCTTTGCATAGGAAGGATCGCGATGGATCAGGAGCTGCGTGATCGCACCGTCAACCAGGATCATCAGCTGGCGCGCGACCAGTTCCGGTTCATCGACCTCGTTCGAAGACAGATGACAGCTGAGCCATTCTTCGAAGCTGCGCTTATGCTTGGCCGCGATGCTGGAAATCGCATCATTTTCGAACTCCCGAAGTTCGGAAACCGCGCGCGCAAAGGGACATCCGTGCCACCGTGAGCTTTCCGCCTGCTTCCCGAATGTCAAAAAGAGGCCTTCGATTTGATCCGTGATGCTGCCCGAGACACGGGTTATCGACTTTATCAACGCGGCGAGAACGGGTTCGTTCTGTGCCTCCAGATAGGCGGCAACCAAGGTATCCTTGCAATCGAAGTGATGGTACAGGGTGCGCTTGGTGACCTCCGCCTCAGCCGCAATCAAATCCACGCCGACAGCACGCACGCCTTTCGCGTAAAACAGCTTCGATGCGGCGGTGAGAATTCGTCGTTTCGTTTCTTCCGGTTTTCCGCGCACTTTGAGTCTATCCGTCCGCGCCATGGATCAATCTGCGAAAGGCACCCGCGTCCAGCCGTTCGCCCAGCAGATAAACGCCTGTGATGTAGGGATCCAGTTCGAATCCGCGCACGGCCTTGCGAGAGAGACTGCCGCGTAAGCGTTCGGCTCTATCGTCCTGCCCCAGTTCCCTGGCCACACAGAAGGCCCAGGCCGTTGCGAGCTCGCATGATGAAAACTCATTCTCCGCCTCCCAGGCGGCAACCTTCACCTGGCCCGTGCCGCCGTCATAGACAATGTTGCGTTGCGACCCCTCAAACCACTCTGCCACCTGGTCCGGCAGTATGCCACTCATGAGAAACAGCGCCCACATGTCCGCTCCAACCGCACGCTTCTCGACGATCGGTGTCGCTTTGTTCGCTTCCGTACCGTAGAAGAACAATGGTCCCGAATCCTCGTCTCGCACCAGACTCTGTTTGACCGTGGCCAGCCAGCCCGCATTCGATGCTGAGAATTCCGTGCCGAACAGACGGTCATGGAGTGCATTATTGATCAGCATATGGGCATTGCACATCACCATTGACTGATGATGGTAGCAACTGACCCCGCAATTCGGCGACACCGTCATCTGCTGCCAGAGACTGCGGGAAAGATCGTTATAGGTCGTAGAACGACCATCGATTTCAATTCGTTGACACGGCGGCTCTCCAAACGCATCGATGTAGAAGCCGATGAACGTTGCCAAACGCCCCGCGTAGGTCAGGTTTCTTTCCTGAAGCGGCCATGTGGGTTCTTCCAGTTCCGTATGCCAGTACGTCCAGCATCGCGGATCGATGAGGCCGCGATAGATAGTGTCGAGGCGTGGCCGTATGGTTTCCGCCAGGTCCGGATTGCGCTTGAGGTCGACGAAATATGCCAGGGCCGGGTAGACGAGATGATACCGGGTGGCAAAATTCGCCATCTCCTTTTTGGGTTGGTAGAACCGCGTCCAGTCGCATTCATGGCCGGAGTAACAAGCGTCAAGCCGCGTGGCTGCCGCCGAGATCGCGTCACCGGAAATCGCATCCATCACGTCACTCCATTTAGTATACCGATCTGTATACTAAATGGAGTGACTGCCTTTGTCAAAGTGCGGCCGGTGAATGTGTCCTTGTGGCGCCCGGGTAGGGGATCGGAGTGCGTGCAGATCAACAATTCCGGTCCAACGTTGCAGCCGAGGTCAACCCCGCCCGGAACGCCGCACATGCCTCCCTAAACCACCTCGAACAACCCGGCGGCCCCCATGCCGCCGCCGACGCACATGGTGGTGACCACATGTTTGGCGCCGCGGCGTTTGCCTTCGATGAGGGCGTGGCCGACCATGCGGGCGCCGGACATGCCGTATGGGTGACCGATGGAGATCGAGCCGCCGTTGACGTTGAGCGTGTCGCCGGGGATGCCGAGCCGATCGCGGCAGTAGATGACCTGTACCGCGAAGGCTTCGTTGAGTTCCCAAAGGTCGATGTCGTCCATGGTGAGATCGAAGCGCTCGAGCAGCCGCGGCACGGCGAAGACCGGGCCGATGCCCATCTCGTCGGGCTCGCAGCCGGCGATGGCGAAGCCCTTGTAGATGCCCAACGGCTCGACGCCGCGTTTGGCGGCTTCGGCGCCTTCCATCACCACGCAGACCGAGGCGCCGTCCGACAGCTGGCTGGCATTGCCGGCGGTGATGAACTTGTCCTCGCCCATGACCGGGTTCAGCGAGGCGAGGCCTTCCGCATTGGTGTCGGGACGGTTGCACTCGTCGCGCTCGAGGGTCACCTCGTGCTCGGAGATCTCCTTGGTCTCCTTGTCCTGAACCAGCTTGGTGGCGCTCATGGGCACGATCTCGTCGTCGAACTTGCCGGCCTGCTGCGCCGCCGCGGTCTTCATCTGCGAGGAGAGCGCATACTCGTCCTGCGCGTCGCGGCTCACGTCATAGCGCTTGGCGACGGTGTCGGCGGTGTCGATCATCGACATCCACAGTTCCGGCTTGTTCTTCATCAGCCAGTCTTCGGTGAACATGTGGGTGTTGAGGTTGTTCTGCACCAGCGAGATGGACTCAAGCCCGCCGGCCACCATGGCCGGCGCTTTTTCCATCACCACACGCTGCGCCGCCATGGAAATGGTTTGCAGGCCCGACGAACAGAAACGGTTGACCGTGGTGCCCGCCGCCGTCACCGGCAGCCCGGCGCGGATCGCCGACAACCGTGCGATATTGTGGCCGGTGGCGCCTTCGGGCAGCCCGCAGCCCATGATCACGTCTTCCACCTCTTCCGGCTCGATCTTGGCGCGGGCGACCGCTTCCTTGATCACATGGCCGGCCAGGGTCGCGCCATGGGTGTTGTTGAAGGCGCCGCGGAAGGCCTTGCCGATCGGCGTGCGGGCGGTGGATGCGATGACCGCTTCTCTGCTCATGATGGTTCTCCGAGTTCTTTGTCTCTTTATTGCCGTGGCCAGCCCTCTCCCCCGGCCCAACCACCCGCCAGTGTATCCTCAGGGGTGGTTGGGCCGGAGGAGAGGGCCGGTGCCGAAGTTCGCCAAAGCGCGCTTCGCAAATCAAATTCCCCTACATATCCCCGAAACCCTTGCCGCTTTCGGCAAGCGATTTCAGCAGCGGGGCGGGTTTGAGCCACTCGCCGTGCTCGTCATAAAGCGCGCTCATGGTGTCGTAGACGTGTTTGACGCCGACCGTGTCCGCATAGAACATCGGGCCGCCGCGATAGCGCGGGAAGCCATAGCCATAGAGCCACACCACGTCGATGTCCGAGGCACGCATGGCCAGACCTTCTTCGAGGATCTTGGCCCCTTCGTTGATCAGCGGATACATGCAGCGCTGCAGGATTTCCTCGTCGGAGACGGCGCGCCGCTCGATCCCGAGTTCTTCGGAAACCGACAGGATCAGCGCTTCGATCTCGGGGTCCGGCACCGGCGTGCGGCTGCCGTCTTCATAACGGTACCATCCGGCGCTTGTCTTCTGGCCGAAGCGGCCCATCTCGCAGACCCGGTCGGCTGTCGGGGAATAGCGCAGATCCTTGGGCCGCGTCGCCTCCTGCTCCTGGCGGATGCGCCAGCCGACATCGAGCCCGGCAAGGTCGCCCATGGCGAACGGTCCCATCGGGAAGCCGAAATCGAAGATCACTTTGTCGACATCCTGCGGCAGCGCTCCTTCTTCGATCAGGAACCCGGCCTGGCGCGAATAGGCATAGAGCATGCGGTTGCCGACGAAGCCGTCGCACACGCCGACCAGCACACCGACCTTGCCGATCTTCTTGGTCATCGCCATGACCGTGGCGATGGTTTCGGGCGACGTCTTCTCCGCCCGCACGTTCTCCAACAGCTTCATGACGTTGGCCGGACTGAAAAAGTGGGTGCCCAAGACCGCTTCCGGCCGCGATGTGGCGGAAGCGATTTCGTCCATATCAAGTGTCGAGGTGTTGCTCGCCAGGATGGCGCCCGGCTTGCAGATCTTGTCCAGCGCACCGAAGATCTCTTTCTTGAGATCCATGTTCTCGAACACCGCCTCGATCACCACCTCGGCTTGCGCCAGATGGTTCATGTCGGTGGTGCCGGTGATCAGCCCCATGCGGGTGTCCATGGCGTCCTGGGAAAGCCTGCCCTTCGAGACCGTGTTGGCATAGTTCTTCTCGATGACGCCAAGGCCACGGTCGAGATTTTCCTGCTCGGCTTCGACGATGGTGACCGGGATGCCCGCGTTGACGAAATTCATGGCGATGCCGCCGCCCATGGTGCCGGCCCCGATGACACCGGCCGACGTGACGTCGGTCTTCGGGGTGTCTTTGGGAACGTCGGGGATCTTCTGCGCCTCGCGTTCGGCGAAAAAGGCATGGCGCAGGGCTTTCGACTGCACGGAGGAAACGCAGCGCTTGAAGATCTCGCGCTCTGCGGCAAGCCCTTCGTCGAACGGCATGTTGACCGCGTTCTCGATGCTTTCGATACACGCATAGGGCGCTTCATAACCGCGTGCCTTGCGGGCGATGGACTTTTTGAAGGCCTCGAAGATTTCTGGTTTGCCGCGCGCTCCGGCGATTTTGTCTTCGACTTCCGATGAACGTCTCAGTTCACCGCCCGCCGCAAGGCGTTCGCCCGCCGCCACGCCGGCGTCGACTACGTCGCCGTCGGTCACTTCGTCGACGAAGCCGAGTGCCAGCGCCTTTTCGGCGGGCACCAGATCGCCTGAAACAATGAGCTGCAGCGCCGCTTCCACGCCGGTGAGGCGCGGCATGCGCTGGGTGCCGCCGGCGCCCGGCAGGATGCCGAGGTTTACCTCGGGCAGCCCAAGGCGCGTGCCCTTGGCCGCGATCCGGTAGTGGCAGCCGAGCGGCAGTTCCAGACCGCCGCCGGCGGAAACCCCGTGGATGGCGGCCACGACCGGCTTGGAGCTCGTCTCGATGGCAGTGATGACCTGTGTCAGGAACGGTTCGGCGGACGATTTCGGCGTGTTGAATTCGGTAATGTCGGCGCCGCCGGAGAACATCCGTCCGGCTCCGGCAATGACCACCGCGTCAACATCGTCATCGGCCATCGCGGCCTCGATGCCGGCCATAAGGCCGGTCCGAAGATCGAAGCCAAGTCCGTTGACCGGCGGGTTGTCGAGAAAAAGGACCCTGACCCGCCCGCGTTGTTCACTCGTCACTTCAGCCATGAAACCCTCTCAAAACGTCACTCTTGACCGGCGGCCAATGCTGCCGGGCCGCCTTTATACCTCAAGCCATTCCTGGCGCACGCTCTCGTTGTTCTTGAGATCGTCGGGCGTGCCCTCGAAGACGATCTCGCCGTGACCCATGACATAGACACGCGCCGATATTTTCAGGGCGATGGTGAGTTTCTGTTCGACCAGCAGGATCGACAGGCCACGTCCGGCAATCTCGTTGAGCAACTCGGCGACCTTTTCCACCAACTGCGGCGCCAGACCCTCCGTCGGTTCGTCCACCATGACCAGATCCGGATCGCCCATCAGGGTGCGACACATGGTGAGCATCTGCTGCTCGCCGCCAGACAGAACGCCGCCGGGCGTGTCGGCGCGTTCGCGCAGGTTGGGGAACAGCTTGAACATGTCCTCCATCGACCAGCGGGCCGCGTTGCGCGTGCCCTTCTGGCCGAGCAACAGATTCTGCCGCACTGTCAGCGTTGGGAAGATGTCACGGTTCTCCGGCACATAGCCAAGACCGAGCCTGGCGATCGCATGCGACTTCATGCCGGCGATCTCCTGATCCTTGAACCTGATCGAACCTTGCGGCTCGACCTCGCCCATGATCGCCTTGATGGTGGTCGAGCGGCCAACCCCGTTGCGGCCAAGCAGCGAAACGATCTCGCCGGGCTTCACGTCGAGATCGACCCCTTGCAGAATGTGGCTCTTGCCGTAGTAGGCGTGAAGGTCGCGCACTTCGAGCATCAGTCGACCTCCGCGCCGAGATAGGCTTCGCGAACCTTCGGATCGCCGCGGATCTCTTCCGGTGCGCCAGACGCGATGATCTCGCCATAGACGAGGACCGAGATCGTATCGGCCAGATCGAACACGACCCCCATGTCGTGCTCGACGATCACCAGCGTCTTGTTGTCGGAAACCGCCCGGATCAGATCGACAGCCTGCGTCGTCTCGCTGCGGCTCATGCCGGCGGTCGGTTCGTCGAGCAGGATAACGTCGGCGCCGCTGGCCAGCGTGATGGCGATTTCGAGCGCGCGCTGGTCGGAATACGAAAGCAGCCCCGCCGGCACATTGCGCCGTGACGTGAGGCCGGTCTGCTGCAGGATCGCCTCGCAATTTTCAGTCAGGTCCCTTTGCCGGCCGGCGAAACGCCAGAACGAGTATTTGTAGCCCCGGTCCCACATCATGCCGCAGCGGATGTTTTCGAACACACTCATATTGGCGAAGATGTTGGTCACCTGGAAACTGCGCGCCAGGCCGGCGCGGGCGATGTCATAGGGCGCCTGGCTGCTGATCTCCCGTCCTTTGAGATGAATGCTGCCCGCGGTCAGCGGATGCAGGCCCGTCATCAGGTTGAACAGGGTCGATTTTCCCGCGCCGTTGGGGCCGATAATCGCATGGATCTTGGCCTGCTCGATGGCGAGATCGACGCCGCGTATGATTTCGGTTGCGCCGAAGTTCTTGTGAACGGAGCGCAGTTCGATGGCTGTGGTGCTCATGATGCCACCAGCGCTTTGACTTCGGCAATGGCGCCATTGTAGCTCGCCGCCATGATCGGGTAGGTCCGCGTGCAGGCGGCGAATCCCGCCGCCAGTGCCGCGGCGCTGGCAATCCACGGCACGGGGCCTGCCGCATCGATCTCCACCCAGTAGAGATGGGTGATGGTTTCCGCCGTCGTGCGGGTGCTCATGAAATAGGCGAGTTCGATGATGCCGATGGCGCCGGCAACGGCGAGAAGCGTGGAGCCGATGCCGAGTGCGTACGGCACGATCATCTTCTGGAACAGGCCGATTTTGATCTTCCAGATCGGTTCGTGCATGACGATGAGCCCCGCCAGTCCGTTGCGCGCGAACATCACCACGGTCATGAACAGGAGGCCAAGATAGAGATACCAGGCATCCGTGAAGTCGCTCAGGTTACTGTTGAGGAGGGTGATCAGGATGGCCCCGAGAATGGGCCCCATGAAGATGCCGGCTCCGCCGATCCACACCATGAACAGAACCAGGCCCGATTGCGCCAGTCCGACGGTCTCAAATCCAACATGTTCCACGTTGACCGCATGCAGCGCACCGGCAAGGCCGGCGAAGAAGGATGACAGCGAAAACGCCAGCCAGCGGATGCGGTGAGTGCTGTAGCCGATGAACTGGACCCGTTCCGGGTTGTCCCGCACCGCATTGCACATGCGTCCGAACGGTGTCCGGGTAAGCGCGTACATGGCGGCGGTGGCGATCAGGCACCAGGCGCCTATCAGATAGTAGACCTGAACATCGCTGCCGAATGTGATGCCCAGGGGTTCGGGACCGACCCAGCGGTCGGTCTGGATACCCTCTTCCCCGTTGAAGAAGGTGACGACGACCAGGGTCAGTGCTGTCACCATCTCGGCAAACCCGAGAGAGATCATGGCGAAGGTCGTGCCTGCCCGGCGCGTCGAAACGAATCCGATCAGCACACCGAAGAACAGGCCGACCGCCCCGCCCATGATCGGGATCAGGCTGACCGGCAGATAGGGAAGCGTCTCTTCGCCGATGCCGTTCAGATAGTGCGCCACGGTGTATCCGGCGAGCCCGAAATAGACCGCATGTCCGAATGAAAGCATGCCGCCCTGGCCGAGCAGCATGTTGTAGGCGAGGGCGAATATGATGAGCACGCCCATCTGATTGAGCATCGTGATGTAAAAGCCGGAGGTGACGAACACCGGCATGACAAGAATTACGGCCGCCGCCGCAATCCAGACCCCCCATCGTTGCAGAATGCCAGCCATCTAAACGTCCCGCGTTCCGAACAGGCCACGCGGCCGGAAGATCAGCATCAGCACCAAAAGCAGGTAGGGCAGCACCGGGGCGATCCCTCCCGTCGTCAGGTCGACAAGGTCGCGCATGATGCCTTCGGCTTCGCGTTCGACGCCGAACATCGCGAAAATCGGGAACAGTGCGATGTCATAGGAGATCGCCATATTGTCCATGATGCCGATAAACAGCGCGGCGATCAGCGCCCCCCATAACGACCCGAGGCCGCCGATTACGATCACCACGAACACGATTGGCCCGAGTGTTATGGCCATAGCCGGTTCCGTGCCAAGCACATTGCCGCCGATAACGCCGGCGATGCCGGCAAGGGCGCAGCCAAATCCGAAAGTCCACATGAAAATCGTCGGCACGTCATGGCCGAGCGACTGCACCATCTGCGGGTGCGACAGGGCCGCCTGGATCATCAGTCCGACGCGGGTCTTGGCGATGAAAAGAAACAGTGCCACGAAGATGCCAACCGACACCACCAGCATGAACAGGCGATAGGCGGAGTAGTCGAGGCCGCGCCAGGTAAAGGCGGCGAAGTTGAGGGCTGCCGGCACGTCATAGGGAACCGGCACCTTGCCCCAGATCATCTGGATGACCTCTTCCATGACGAAGGCGAGCCCGAAAGTGAACAGCAGTTCGGCGACATGTCCGAACCTGTGCACCGGGCGAAGTCCGTAGCGTTCAACCGCGGCGCCAACCACGCCCACCAGCAGCGGCGCGAACACCAGCGCCGGCCAGAACCCGACATATTTCGAGATCTGATAGGCGAAATACGCCCCCAGCATGAAGAAGCTGGCATGGGCGAAATTCAGAACCCCCATCAGGCTGAAAATCAGTGTGAGCCCGCTCGCCAGCATGAACAGAAGCATGCCGTAGAGCACGCCGTTGAACATGGAAAACAGAAAGACTTCCATCAGATTTGCCGCGTCAATTTCCGGGAAGCAACATGCACGGCGGGAACGGCCCCGCCGTGCATATCAAGAGTGACCCCCATTCCTGCCCCTGTCGGGCTCAGGGCCGTTTCATCTCACAGGTGGTCGGCAGAGTGGTTGCCGCCAGGTCGGCAACGCCATCGGTGCTGAATGCCACGCCGAAATCGTTGCCCTTGTACTTCACGCTCTTCGGCGCTTTTTCGGTGATCGAACTCACAACCAGCGGCATTTGCAACTGGTGATCGTCGGCACGCATTGTGACCTGGCCGAGCGGCCCGTCGAAAGTCATGCCTTCGAGCGCCTTTGCAACCGGGATCGGTGCGGCCGTTCCAGCCTTATCGATCGCCGCTGCGAGCATGTAGATCAGCCAGCGCTGGCGGTCGGCGTACCAGGTGTCGGAGTATTTCGCCAGGTAACCGGCGATATATTCATGCACGTCGTCGGGCATGCCGTCATGGTTCTCGTGCATCTCGGTGACCTGCTTGAGGTTCACGGCTTTAGCATCCGATCCGTAGCCGCCGATCGAACTCGTGAGGCCGCCATAGATTGTGTAGAATTGTGTATCCAGTCCCGAAGACACCGCGCCTTTCACGAAACGGATCATGTCGGGCCCCCAGTTGCCGGTGAGAACGGTGTCGGCGCCGGACGCCTTGATCTTGGCGATATAGGGCGTGAAGTCCTGCACCTTGCCGAATGGCTGGATCAACTCGTTGCCCACGATCTCCACATTGGGTGCGCGCTCGGCGAGCAGGCGCTGGGCGGCCGACTGGAACGACTTCCCGTAGGCGTAGTTCTGGTTCAGCATGTAGACCTTCTTGATCGAGCTGTCCCGGTTGATCTGGGTGACCAACGCGGCGACCTTCTGGTCGACATTCGCATCGAAGCGGAAATGCCAGAACGAGCACAATTCGTTGGTGAACGCCGTGGTGACGGCGGAGTGGTTGAGGAAAACCATCTCCTTGCCCGGGTTGCGCTTGTTGTGCTTGTCGATGAACTTGATGATGTTGCCGGCGTGGTTCGAGCCGATGCCCTGAATGACGTAGGACAGGCCCTGATCAACCGCCTTTTTGAGCTGCTCGGTGGTTTTCTCCGCGTTCATCGCGTTGTCGAGGCCGATAATCTCGAGCTGAATCCCGCCCAGCACACCACCCTTTTTGTTGATCTGGTCGGCGGCGAAGGTGAACGCATCGAGCGCGTCCTTGCCAACCGCCGCGATACGGCCCGACAGTGGTTCGATCAGGCCGATTTTGATGGTGTCGACGGCCTTCGCGGTCTGCGTGGAGACGGCGAACACCACCGCAACGACACCTGCGAACAACAGCTTCATCACATGCTTCATGGATAGACTCCCTCCGGTAAAGTCTCGGTTATGTGCTCCCGCCTTGTGTGGTTCTTGGGATTGTTGGCAGCGGGTTGTGCCGCCAGTATAGCCACGAGTCATGGTTGGCGTAAGGGTAAATGGCCCTTCAGTGGGTCACATCCGCGCCATCGCATCACTTAACGGAAATGCAGGTACATTCGGCTTTCTGAAAAACCTGACTGGAGACACTGCCAAAGCCCTGCGTCTCGTTGTTGCTCAGACCGCGGCAGCCCATGACGATCGTATTGGCGTCGCTATGGCGTGCGGCGATCAGAATGCTCTGTACCGGATCGCCGTGGTCAATGGGCATCACTTCGACATCGATCCCGCGCCGGTGAACCTTCGCGGCAGCGTCTTCGAGAACCTTTTCCCCCACCGCCTTGAGCACTGCCTCCGGCACCCGGGCCCGTGCGCCGGGTGCACCGGCCGCGGCGCCAAGGGCCGCA